>PHCA01000192.1 GCA_002842085.1 Chloroflexi bacterium HGW-Chloroflexi-1 | reverse complement strand
TGGGCGGCGCGATTAACGACCACTTGCCGTTTTGAGGGTTCGTGCGAGTCACAACCTGGACTCGTAGCGACGGGCGCAGGTGAAGCCGGCCGTTAGGCACAAAGGAAGGAGGGCACCGTGACCAACCGCATCCATTCCCACTTATCGATGCTGGTTCTACTGGTTTCCATGACGGCGGTGTTCGTCGTCACGGGTTCTGCGCAGGGGCCAACAAGTGACGAATACGCAGCATCAGATAATGCGTTGATGCGTGACGCCCAGCATTACGCGTCCGATTATGGCGTTAGCCTAGCTGAAGCCATGTCTCGGTTACAGCTTCAAGAGGAAATTCGTGTCCTCAACAACCGTCTACAAGGTGACTTCCCCGAAACCTTCGCCGGACTTTGGGTTCAGCACGCCCCACTGTATCGCGTACATCTCAGTTTCACGGAATACGACGAGAAAAAGCTCGAAGAGTACCTGTTGAGCACGTCCCTGAATGGAGTTGAGGTTACGAAAGCGAAGTTGTCACTCCACGAACTCAGATCCCTTCAATCTGCTTTGCAGCATACCGTGAACCAACTGGGCATATCCGCCGACTTCGACATCAACCTACCGGAAAATCAAGTCGAACTCTACACGACCAACACCAATACCACGATGGCAACAATTCGACAAGCGGGCGTTCAGCTATCGGAACATACCAAGCTTATCCAGGTTGAACAGCTCAGCCAAGTTGCCACGGACATCTTCGCTGGCCTTTCCACTCTACCCTGTACCGGTGGGCCAACGGTCTTGCACAACGACGATGGAGCGACTGGTACGTTAGGAATCACGACGGCCGGTCATTGTAGTTGTGCTCAACCGACGCAGCCGTGTCAGGGCTTCACTCCGATTACTTACAATGGCGTGGAACTGCCGCTTCAAGCTCGAACCTGGAGCGGTTCCTATGATGTCGAATGGCACACCCTGGCCGGTTTCACTGCTCGAAATCTCATGTTCGACGGCGCCAACAATCGCTATGTTTTCGGGATTCGGCCCCACGCGAACCAATATGTCGGAGAATATGTCTGTAAGTATGGTAGAATGACGGGCGCTGGTTGCGGCCACATCACAAGCCTATTCTTTGATGGCGACTACATCCGTGTCCATAGTGACACCACTGACCTTTGTGAGCCTGGAGACAGCGGAGGGCCATGGTTCGGAGGAAATATCGCGTATGGTCTGATGTCCGGCCATCTTGAGCCTGGCAACGACGCTTACTACATGGCAGCAGACTATGTTAGCATTCTCAGTCTGTGCATCTTGCATGGCCCACTCAACCCAGTTGCGCCAAATCTCTCCGCGACAAGAAACAACGGGGTCTCGCTATCATGGACGCGCTATGACGATGTGTGTGGTTACGAGGTGCATCGAAGTCAATCGCCCTACTTCAGCCCCAATGAAGCGACTCTCGTGGTGCGCGTCGTGCAAAACGCCGGTTTCAGCAGTTATGTTGGTGTAGGTGATCCGAATAACAACTACTTTTATGTAGTGCGTTCGCTTACGGGCAGTGATAGCCCGGCCTCAAATACAGTGGGTGAGTTCGATTTCGCCCTTGTACCAGGCAGCTAATCGATTCGAGAGAGCGAGCGCCATCCGTGTGTCTCGCGTCGCAAAGGGGGTGTGCCATGAACCGTGAATACGGCAAAAGACTTCTGATCGCGCTAATACTAATTCTGGTGATCGCAATCATTGGCGCTCTTGCATCGTGCAGCGCATTTGGGAGTTCTCGCGAGTCACCAACGTCAGCACCCGGAGTAGGGCCCAAATCAACGATGGTTGATCTGAACGGCACGGCATGGACGTTGATACTTCTTCGGGGTGTCCAGGTGTCAGAGGGGACGAAAATCACCCTCACCATCAAGGAGGGGAAGGTTGAGGGCTTTTCCGGCTGTAATCGGTATTTCAGTACTGGGGAGACGGTAGCGAAGTCAGGCAGATTCTCAGTCCGAGAAATCGCCAGTACATCTAAGGGGTGTGAGGCGGACATCGTGGAGCAGGAGTCGGCCTTTCAACATGCACTCATAGAAGCTACTACTTATCGCACCAGCGATGATAGATTGGAGTTGCTGAACTCGGCAGGCGAGCCAGTTCTTGTCTTTGCGAAATAGTGGCTTGGCAAGATGCACTCCGTATCGCACGATTTGCCGTCATGGGCGGCGCTCGCGTGGGGTGGGGCTGGTCGGGGCCACGGGCCTAACACTGCTTCCACCTGACGCCGCAGCGGCGGCGGTTGTGTGCGTCGCGAACGTCACGGACGCTGCGGCGCAGGTGAAGCCGGCCGTTCGAGGAAAGCTAGCGCCATGAAGCAGCCGCGTGCGCAGAACCCAGTGATCGGGTACTTGTTGGTGGATCGGGCGTACCGGGTGCTTGACCCCAGGGGCGAGCAGCAAGATCCGGCGTTTGGCACACCCGCCGCGGCCCGCGCCGCGGCCGCCCGCTATGGCCGCGCCAGCGAAGTGGCGATGGTGGAGGCGTTGCATCTGGCAGGCCTGTTGAGCGTGATCTTTGACGATGTTGGGGATATCCAGTTGGACGGTCGGGCCGCCCAACGGTTGGTGGCGGTGTGTCGGGCCCAGGGCCTGGCCGTGGCTGACAGTCTCAGCATTGATTCCACGGTCGCGGAAGCGCGCTATAGCAGTCGCCGCTTGCTCCGGGCGCCCCTGCCCCGCCGCCAAGCTGGCGCAGGCCCGGATTGACAGGCACGGCTGGTTGACGTAAACTGACGCTATGCTGTTAGGTTCTCTGGTCCACGTCGCAACGGTCAAACCGGCCCTGGAACTGGCCGATGTGTTGGCCGCGCACTTCGCCGACTATCTCAAGGTGGCGCACTGCACCGCCGAGCAGTTTGCGGCCGTCAATGCGATCCTGAAGTGTCGCACGGCGGCCTTGGGCGGGCATCTGCGGGAGTGCGACGTCTGCGGCCGGGTGCAGTTGGTGTACAACTCGTGCGGCAATCGTAACTGCCCCAAATGCGGGGCGTTCGAGCGGGCGCAATGGCTGGCGCAGCAAGGCGTGAAGCTGCTGCCCGTGCCGCACTTTCAGGTGGTCTTCACGCTCGATCACCGGGTCAATGCGCTGGCCGAGGTCAACCCGGAGGCCATCTACGATCTGCTGTTCAGCACGGCCAACCAGACGCTCAAGGCGTTTGCCCGCCAGTACCTGGGCGGCGAGATCGGCGTGACGGCGGTGCTGCATATCCTTCGACAGGCTCAGGACAGGCTCTGGGGCCAGACGCTGCAGCACCACATCCATCCTTCGACTGCGCTCAGGACAGGTCTGCATTGCATGGTCACAGCCGGGGCCGTGGCGCAAACCCAGTCCGGCTACCGCTGGCGCAAGAGCGCCCCGGGCTTCCTGTTCCCGGTGGTGGCGCTCTCGCAGCAGTTTCGGGACGCCTTCTGTACGGGCTTGCGCCGTCTGGCGCAGCGCGGCGAGCTGCGGCTGGTGGGCGCCTGCGCCGACCTGGACGTGGCGGCGCTCAGCCAGGCCATGCAGGCCCGCAAGTGGGAGGTCTACATCGGCAAGCCGCCCAAAAACCACCGCCCGGAGACGTTGCTCAAGTACATGAGCCGCTACTTCCGGCGCACCGCCATCAGCAATCCCCGCCTGGTGGCGCTCGAAAACGGGCAGGTGACCTTCACGTACTACGACAACCGGGAACCGGATGCGGCGGAACGCGGCCAGCCCAAGCTGATGACTTTGCCCGCCGTCGAGTTCATCCGCCGCTTCCTGACCCACGTCTTGCCGTTCCAGTACAAGCGGGTGCGCCATTGCGGCCTGTACGCCAGCGCCAAGCGGGCGGTGTTGGGGGTGGCGCGCGGCTTGCTGGGCCAGCCGGCGGCGTTGCCCCAGCCGCCCAAGTTGAATCTGAGCGAGTGGCTGGCGACCTTCGTGACCGGCGATCCGGGGGCCTGTCCCTTCTGCGGTGTGGGGCGCATGCGGCTGGGGCGCGAGTTTGCGCCCATCCGGGGGTTCGCCTTGTGGCTGCTGATCTTGCTCGGCCTGCCGGTCGCCGGCCGACCGGCGGCGGAGCCAGCGGCATGAAAGGCCAGCCCGGGCCACTGGGCAGGGACCAGTCTGCCCTGCGGCCCCTGCTGACGCATACCAGCCAGCGCTGGGGCTGGCGCACACCCCAAACTGGCATTGTGGAGGTTGCAATGACGACCAGGCGGTCATGCACAGGCAGTCAACGGGCCGGGCGCGTGGCGTCCAACGCTGGTTTTGGGCGATCGGGCGGGTCGTTAACTGGGTGAACTCTGCATAGGCCGCTTTCCTCGAACAACTGATGGAGCGGACGCACACCCCAGAACGAAACGGGGGCCGTTGGCTTGGGGTGTGCGCCGCTCATCTTAACCGTTGAACGAAACGGGGTAGATGGCCGTTGGCTTGGGGTGTGCGCCGCTCATCTTAACCGTTAGACCGCCATGTCCCTGACCGAGCTCGTATACCAGGGCGCATGTACAAGTAAAGTGGAGGTGCAAAATGAAACGCATGTTAAGCATCGTAGGAAGTTTGTTGGGCCTGCTGGTGCTCGTAGGCTTGGCGGTTGTTCTCGCCCTGAGCTTTGGCGGGTTACGAAGAGAGGCGCAACCAGCATCTCAAGTCTTCCAATCGCCCATCGAGACACCAACATCACCACCGTACTCACCCCCCGCAACGCCGACGCCACAACCTACACCACGTCCAACTTCCACCAGGCCACCGGAGCCACCTACCAGAACACCAAAACCCACGTTTACGCCTGCTCCGCCAACGCCTACTCCTGAACCTTTACCTACTCTGGTATCTGGACAGCAAACTTTTCTCTATGCCACTACAGGTGAAAGAGGACCCGAGCTCTATCGTGTTCAATTAGATCCGACAGCCCACATCATCGCATCATCAGCCTACCGGGTTAATACGCCCGCGCTATGGCGCAGTCGGGTTTACCTTGAAGCTCTCCATCCCTCGCCTGATGGAAGGCAAGTGGCCGTTTCCTGGACGTATGGAGAGGGAGGTACCTTCGTTTCAATCCTTAATGTAAATGATGGTACTTTAACTCCTCTATTTGGTGAAAAGGCGGCAATTGATCAACGAGTTGAATTTCTCGATTGGTCCCCCAAAGGAGATCAACTCCTTGTTCTTGGAGGGATTGACAACCCTGATTTGGGTGGTAGAGCTTGGCTCGTAGAACCTGGTACTGGTAAATACATGCCGGTGGATATCAGCCAAGCAAATGACGCGAGGCAAATCACGAGTGCCTCGTTCTCGCCTGACGGACAAGCAATCGTGTACGCTAAGTCTGATTGCTACCAATGTGGCAGTGAGGTTTGGCGTATCTCCGTAGGGCAACAAGGAGGAAAACAACTCTTACTGCAGGACTCTGCACTTAGGGTAGAAGACGTTCTATGGTCTCCAGATGGACGTTACATTGCATTCACGCAATGGCACGAGACAGCGGAGCGTCATGAGCTTGCTACAGGGGAGCTCTGGGTGATGGATCCTCAAGGAGATGCTAGACACCTCCTCAGCCCTGTAACTACGGGGTACTACAAACGTTTCACTCCTGTTTGGTCACCAGATAGCCGAAACATCGCTTTTATTCTGGGTGAAGAGCCACAATCGGGAAGGCAAGCAAATGAACCTTCTTTCAATGTGTATATCGTAGATGTTTCGACCGGTGAGGTTCGCCAATTAACCCACTTCCAGAATACCCAGGTGCTCGAGCCGATCTTCTCCCCTGATGGTTCCACGGTGGCTTTCGTTGCTACCCTAATTGGTATGCCTGAGCAATTCGAGCCTTGGCTCGTAGCGGCTGATGGCCGTGGCCTGCGTCGTTTCGATGAACGTGCCACCCTGATCCTGAACACCAGAGTTGCCACTCCAGCGATCGCATGGCTGCCGGAGTTCTTTCCAGGAGGCGAATGATGAGACACGCATGCCTGCTGAGGTTTTTATCCATCGCTATCCTGGCCATTACTCTTGCCGTCAGTGGGTTGTTCGGTTCCGAGGCAGAGGCGCAAGGAGGCATTCGCCTGCGTCAACCGTTTGCTGGCACGTACCGGTTGACAGCTTATGTCGATCACAGATCACCTGACTACACCTATGACGGTAACGTTGTTGTCTACAATGGTGAAGAACGGCTGAATTGCCCGGATTGTGGGGAGGCCTGGACCAATCAGGGTCCGTATTGCTATGACGGCCATAACGCCACTGACTACGCCCTTCCGGGTAATACTCCAGTTCTGGCCGCTGCATCAGGGCGGGTTACCTTCCGTGGATGGCGTTCAACGTACTACGGGAATTCCATTCGGATTGATCATGGCAATGGCTACGAAACATGGTATTCCCACCTAGCCACTTTCTCTGTGAATCTGAATGATATAGTTGTCGCGGGTCAGCAGATAGGACTCAGTGGTAATACTGGACAGAATCAGCCTTATCATCTTCACTTCGAGGTGCGTTACAATGGCACTGTTACCGATCCCTCTGGCTGGCGAGGCGATTGGTCTGATCCACTCTCGGGTGGGCCGGCCGTCTGCCTTTGGGGTGACGGTCAGTGCTTCGAGGTAGTTGTGGAAGATGAAAGCGATTGGTTCTACAAATATGGAACAGGATGGGATTGGGATTGCCATGGGAATGGCTGGACAATGCGCCGTGTAGCCAATCGGCAAACCTCTGAGTCCGCTTATGCGCGCTGGCGTCCGGACTTGCCTTACACCGGGCCCTATGTTGTATTTGCCTTTGTGCCTGCTATCCACGCAACGACGACCAACGCCGAATACGTTATTCACGACAAAGATGGCGATCATCCTGTTTCGATCAGCCAACTCAGCTACTCGGATGAATGGGTCTATTTGGGCAGTTACAACTTCTGGGATGGCATCCTTGGTTACGTATACCTGGACAATGCAACGGGCGAAGCCAATGGGAGCAGGGAAGTATGTTTTGATAGCATCAAGTTCAGGCAATTCCGTGTCTACATACCTATTGCGCTGAAGAACTATCCCTGAGCAATCTGCAGAGCATTGGTCTTGCTTTCACATCAGACGGCCTAACCACTCGCCGCAGCCGACTGCTCCCTCGCTGCGCTCGGTCGCAGCGGCTGAGCTCGGTACCGTTAGGCCGTCCAATCCAACACGCCGCCGAAACCGCTGTGAGGCAGGGTAGCAATCCCCCCGTTACCGTGACACGCGTCATTGAGGTTAGCCATGAACAATACCTACGAAGAATTCATCAAGCATATCTACTATGAGCATATCGAAAAGCGGCTTGCTCCCTGGAAGAGACGACATTGGCATCACCTTGATGACCTTGGCTATGAAATCACAGGATTGACCCGTTCTCTCCGTGCAATACGATTCCTTCAAGATTATGTCGAGAGTGATGAGGGTTTGGGCGGGGTATTCACGCCCGAAACGCTTAAGAACGTCGTAGAAAGAGTCAAGTACGGAGTACAAGACAATAATCGTATCGTGGTTGATACGGGCGTGGCTGATGTGCTACAGGATTATCTCAAGGAGATAGTTGAAGGGATGACCGCCGAGCATTTTCCCCAAGCGGATCTTGATGTTCTGCGGGAATCGGGCAGCTCCGATGCTCGACGCGAGATAGCCGCGATGGTTTATCTGATGAAATCGCGCAAAGAGGACTGGATCCGATTCAAGAATGACTATCGCTTCAGCCGTAGACTGGTGCAAGCTCGTGAAGAAGTCGAAAGGGTCGCCGCAACTCTGCCGAAGGAATTGCCAAACGCCGAAGAACAAAGAGATGACCGGCCCGTCGCCGTGAAGCGAGCTGTTTTCAAGGGTATCGGTTCAATAGGACAAGGAGCGTTGCTGACCCTAACCGATGTATCCTTGCTGGCTGGCATGTGGGGAACATCCATTTCCGCTGAGACAACGACGGTGGGTGCAGTCATATCTATTACAAGTGGTATTGGGATGATTCTGACCGGAGTAGGTGAATTACGCGGTGAGTAGACAACTGACCTGCCAGGAAGCAAGCTAACGGGAGGCGGGTCGTCAGCACGGTTCGCCATCATGGATGGCGGGTCTCGTTGGGTGGCGCTGGTCAGGGGGCACGGGCCTAACATTGCGTCAAGCTGACGGCTGCGCCGACGGAGCTCGCGCGATTGCAGGTACGTGAGGCGCAGTCGCAGCTTACGCGGGGCGTTAGGCAGAACCAACCGACACTGTGGGTCAACCAGCGTTTTTCAGGGGCGGTGTTCGGCGTTGCGGCCGGTGGCGCAGCCCATTGGGCCGTTGGT
>PHCA01000191.1:9699-14600 GCA_002842085.1 Chloroflexi bacterium HGW-Chloroflexi-1 | reverse complement strand
CGGGTCGGGCCGGACCTGCGGGTGGAGAAGGAGCTGCAGGACAAGGTGCTGCCCGGCCACCAGATCCGCTACCGCATCCGCATCTGGAATAACGGCCAGACGTGGGCGCGCAACGTCGTCCTCACCGACACCCTGCCTGCCGACTGCGCGTTTGCCTGGTCGTGGTGGGGCGGCGAAGTCCAGGATGGCCGGGTGATATGGCGTCTGGGTGACCTCAACCCTGGCTGGTATGGCGACTTCGAGATGGGGGTGGACGTCGGCCGCGGCATTCCCGGCGGCACGGTCGTCACCAACACCGTCGAGATCACCAACGACCTGGGCGACGCCGACCCGGCCGACAACCGTTTCGCACTGACCTCCACCGTCGAAAGTCCGTACCACATCCGGGTCCAGGAGACGCACAACTGGGTGGACGGCCAGGTCTTGCCGAACGCCCACGTGCAGGTTCGGCCCGGACATCGCCCCCGGCGACACGGTGGAGGTGAACACCGAAGGCACACCTACCATCGTCATCCCGGTGATCCGCATCGAGGGCGCGGTGGGCGCCGCGGCCGACCTGATCGCCGGGCGCGTCTACAGCGTCACCTACCCGGCCGCCCTGCGGGGCGAGGTGTGGGCGCCGGAGGGACCCCCGCCGGTCGAAGGCCAGACCGACGGCAGCGGCAACTACAGCCTGAGCTTCGTGCCGTTCGACGTGAAGAGCGGCCACCAAGTTGCCCTGTGGTACGTCCGGCCCGACGGCCACCAGGTGGGCATCGTGCGCAGCGTGCTTTTTGTGCGCGTCTATCCCACCGACGATCATGTCAACGGCGCCACCTCGCCGAATACTCTGGTGAACGTGAGTCTGCGGAACCAGGCCGGCCGGCTCAAGGGCACGGCCCAGGTGGTCAGCGACGGCAACGGCGACTGGGGCACCGACGTCTTCACCGGCACACAGCGGGTGGAGATTGACGACCACGACACCGTGACGGTCACGGCAGGGACCAACAGCACCGGCGTCTTTCTGCCCCGGATCGGCATCCTGCCCGATGCGGCCCACGACTGGCTCCAGATCCTCTCCGAGCTGCCGAACACCCGGCTGGAGGTCCGTTGGGACTCGCAGCCGAATATGGAGAACCACGACCTGGCCAACGGCACCGAGGTGACCACCGGTCCACAAGGTGACGCCCGAGTGGACTTTGGCCCGCTGGGCGGGCTGGCCCTGGGCGTCCACGGCAATCTCTACTACTACAACGCGGACGGCAACTGCGTGGAGCCGTGGTGGCGGGCCATGGTGGGGCTGGTGGACCCCGATGAGTTCGTCGATGACCAGGCCCAGCGGCTCTACATCATCGGCGAAGGCTTCCAGCGCACGCCGCGCATCCTCCTCGGGACGATGTGGCCGCCCAGTGTGGCCATCACCGACGTGACTTTCCTCTCGCCTCAATTGCTGCAGGTCATGATCCCGGCAGGCACGCCGGCCGGCGTGTACGATCTTTACGCAGACAACCCGGACGAGCGCATCGGCTTCCTGGCTCAGGCTTTGACCATCAAGAACCCGACCCCAACCGTCACATCTGTCACGCCCGACCACGGCTACTGGGACGAGGCCGTGAACTTCATACTGCAAGGGGGCAACTTCGTGACCGGAGCGAGCGTCACGCTGGTGCAGAGCATCCATGTCATCACCGCCACGGGCATCACCGTGGTCAGCGCGACCCAGATCACCGGCACGCTGGACCTGCACGGCGCGGCCCCCGGGCTTTACGACGTGGTCGTGAAAAACCCCGGCCCCGGCCAGCCCAGTGGCACTCTGCTCGACGGCTTCCGCGTGGCGCCGCGGTGGTGGCTGTGGCTGCCGCTGGTGATGAGAAAAGGGAGCTGACGCACGAAGACTCTTCGGGTCTGGTTCGTGATCGTGAGAGGTTCGCCGCGAACAGACCCGAAGGGTTTCGCAATTCCAAATTTGAGCTCAGAGCGCCGGTCGAGTAGCCCTGACAGGGCGTATGCTTCGACCGGCGCCGCCCTGTATTTGGAATTGCTGGGGGGCAACACACAGGGCTTGTTTCCTCGAGAGAAAGCGAGTATCATCTTCTCGTACGGGCACTTTGTTCCAGAGATGCGGCGAAGGGTGTGTTTGTCCGTTCAGGACAGGTCGATCAAGCCCCTCAGGGTTCGGGCAAGTACACGCGCAAGCACGTGCTAAGGACCTGGGCAGTAACACAAAACTCCCCCAACGCCGCCGGCAGCAGGGCGTAGCGGATGGCCGGCAACGACACGGGTTTGCCGGCCCATTCCACAACCACCTGCCCCGCCACGCAGCCCCAGATCTCCAACGTCGGGCCGTCGCAGGCGCCGATGAAGGCCGCCTCGGCCGGCAGGGTCACTTCCTCCACCACGAAATAGCGGTTACGGACAAGTTCGATACGCCCCCCTGCCCCCCAACTTTGGGGGGTCTGCTCCCCGGCCCCCAAAGTTGGGGGAGTAGGCGGGCCGGCCGGCTGCTTCCCCCCCAGGATTGGGGGGTAGGGGGGGTCGAAGTCGATCACGTCCAGCGCCTTGTCCACCTGTAGCGGCCGCGGTTTGCCATCTGCGCCGACCCGGCCCCAGTCATCCACCCGATAGGTGGCGTCGGAGTTCTGCTGGATTTCGCTCATCACCGTGCCCGCCAGCAGGGCGTGGACCGTGCCGGCCGGGATGCTGATCGCCTGCTCCGGCCGGATCGGTACGCGCTGCAAGACGGTTTCGAGCCGGTGCGCTTCCAGCGCGGCCCGAAACGCCTCCCGCGTCGTCCCGGGCCGCACGCCCAGGATCAACTCGGCGCCGGGATCGGCGTGAAGCACATACCACATCTCGGTTTTGCCCAGCTCGCCGCCCTCGTGCGCCAGCGCGTACGCGTCGTCCGGGTGCACCTGGACCGACAGATCCTGGTTGGCGTCCAACAGCTTCACCAGCAGCGGAAACTTCGCCCGCGCCAGCGCCCAGGCGGCCCGGCTCCCGGTCAACTTCTCGCCCAGCGCGGCCTGAATCGCCGGCAACGCCTGCCCGGCCCAGTAGCCCGCATCCGCGGCCGTGGACGCGACCGGATGGCCCGAGATCTCCCAGCTCTCGGCGACGATCCCGGCAGGGAGCTCCCGCCCGTAGAGCGTCTCCAGGCGCCGGCCGCCCCAGATGTAGTCGCGCAGAACGGGGGTGAATGTCAGGGGATAGATCTTCGGCTCGTGCATGGCCGCTCCTTCTGATGCCGGTTTGACAATCCCGCGGATCGGGTGTATGATGCTGCCCGTGATGGCTGATGAACCACTATGCGGACTGCGGCAGTCTGCCGCAATCAGCCGTTGATAGCCCCCTCGCTTTGTGGATCGGTGCGAGGCAGCCCGGAGGGGATGACCAAATTCGGCATCTTCATCGGTAGACTGCGACCCTTCTGGAGCAACCCCAGACCTCGTCGCACTTCAAGCCGTCCACAAGGCACCGAAAGCCGCTGCCTGGCGCAGCGGCTTTCTTCTTAAGTCCGCGTTCAAAAATAACTCCGCACTTTGCTCGGGCCGGTCTCCGCCCGCTTGTGCGCAGGACTTGTTTCTTTACAGCTACTAAGTCCGACTTGACGGCCAGCCGATTCTCTGCGATAATCGATCTGGCCCTGAAGGTGGCCCTGAGGGTGGCCCTGAGGGTGGCCCTGAGGGTGGCCTTGCAGGGCGCGCCCATCCGGGCGCCGAAAATCGCCATCCTATAACCGAGGAGGTGATGCTAATGGATCAACGTAGTACCAAACGTGGCGCTGTAGCATCACCTCGGTTTATCAGGTAGTGCTACAGCGTCCAACAGGGTAAGGGACGGGAATATTCCCGTCCCTTATCTTGTTTTTGGACACTGAAACGCAGGAAGTTTCCCATGCCGCGCCCGGCGCCTATCCTGAGGCCCCTCCTGAGTCCATCGCAGGGCGGCAGCCACGGCCAGGTGAACATGGTGGCTCGGTCACAGACCGGCCATAGCACGACCGGCCACAGCACGCGAGAGGGATACTCAGGGCGGACGGTCACCTGTCGCTGAAAACGTACTTACTCCAGGTATCTTGCGGCCCCGCCCCCGACAGCAACAAGAAAGCCAGGTAGTGCGGCCGCCCCGGCTTCCGCCGCAGTGGCTTTCCGGCCTCCTCCGGCGTTCGATTCCCCTTGCGCGTGTTACACTCGTGACACGCCGCCACCAGGTTGTCCCAGGTAGCCTGACCGCCTCGGCAGCGTGGCAGGATGTGATCCAACGTGAGGTTGGCCCGGCCCGGGGACGCGGCGCAATACTGACACGTGTAATTGTCGCGCAGCAGTATGCTGTTGCGCGTGGGCGCAATGGTCACCCGTCGAGGGATGCGCACGTAGTAGACCAGGCGAATCACCAGAGGGACCGGGATGGACGTGCGAGCCGCATGCAGACGCTCCTCGGCGGCTTCGATCAACTCGGCCTTCTCCTTCAACAACAGGATAATGGCCCGTTGCACCGAGACGATGCTGAGTGGCTCATAGGTAGCGTTGAGGACCAACACACGTTGCATGATCGTTTGCCTCGCTCAGGGACAGGACCCCAGAGGAGCGCACCAGCTTTGGGTTAAAGAAACAAAGAAAACGCCCGACTTCCGCGCAGGAAAGCCGGGCATTCAAACTGCGAGGGTGGCCAGTGGGGCTTGAACCCACAGCCTCCTGGGCCACAACCAGGTGCTCCGCCGATTGAGCTATGGCCACCACGTCGTTGGATCTGCGACATGACATCCTACTGAACAATCAGGCGTCATTCAGCCCAACAGCAGCTCGGGGGCAGGGATTCGAACCCCGGTAGGGAGCTCCAAAGGCTCCTGTCCTGCCGTTAGACGACCCCCGAATGCCCGTTCCTTGGTAACTACTCAGCCTGTCATTGCGAGGAGGCGTTTT
>PHCA01000191.1:7491-9602 GCA_002842085.1 Chloroflexi bacterium HGW-Chloroflexi-1 | reverse complement strand
GCAAATAGCAAATAGCAAATAGCAAATAGCAGATAGCAAATGGCAAATGGCAAATGGCAGATGGCCGGAAGCACCCGCCGGCTGCCATCAGCCATCAGCCATCAGCTTGGGAAGCGGGCGATGGGATTCGAACCCACGACCTTCTCCTTGGCAAGGAGACGTTCTACCACTGAACTACGCCCGCAATCCTGCACACCGTAACTGTTACAGGATGGATTATATCCGTTTTCGCCATCCTGTCAAACTCTGGCGATTCGCTTGCGATAACCGGCCATCAGTCAAGCGCCAGGCCGTCATCTGCCAAGAGTGGACCCGGCCGGATTCGAACCGGCGATCTCCTCCGTGCAAGGGAGGCGCCTTCCCGCTAGGCCACGGGCCCGTATCGATTACGGATTTTCGATTGCCGATTTCGGATTGAAAACCCACGGTGGCTCGGTCAGGAGACCTCAGCGTGAGCTCTGTCGAACGGCGGCCACAGCCACGCGACAGCATCTATCAAGACCAATCCGCAATCCGCAATTGTCAATCCGAAATCCGGTTGTGCCGACGAGAGGATTTGAACCTCTACGCCCATCAGGGCAGCAGATCCTAAGTCTGCAGCGTCTGCCATTCCGCCACGTCGGCGCGTGTCGCCCGATTGGGCATCGGTGACCCTGTATCGACAGGCGAACCTGTGTAACAGGCGCACCTGTAAGACAGGCGCACCTGTAAGACAGGCGCTTGCCGGGTCATACCCCCGATTCTGTACAGCCCTTGCGGGCCTACCGCCATCTATCTCACCCGGTAACCTCCATCGCTGAAGGCCACTTGGGTGGCGCCGCCTGGCCTGGTGGGTGTGACCCACCCTCACCGGCAGCGCTGCGATGAGACCGAACCCTGCGACAAGCTCCGCCGGGGTTGCTCAGGATGCCCCTGCGACAAGCCCCGCCGGAGCCGCTCAGGACCCGGCCCACTCACCTTGCTCCCAGCCGCACGCTCGCCCAGCTCCCGCCCTTACGGGACGGGACTGGTGGGCTCTTACCCCACCGTTTCAGCCCTCACCACGGCGCACGGCGCCGGGCGGGTTTATTTTCTGTTGCGGTTGTAGTCATCCGGGGATCTCTCCCCGGGCGCCCCCACTTACTGTTTCGTGGGGCGGCTTTTCCCAGCCTCAGGGGCGGGATGGGAGTCGGGAAGTTCCTCCCCGCAGGCCCGCAGGCCAACGGGGCGGCGATTCACCGGCAAGCGACGTTATTCTAACACGCCGGAAAGTGGGTGTCAAAATGTTCACCGCGACTCCGCGATGTCCTGCAACGCCTGAAGCTCCACCAGCACCACCTTGCCGCGCCGGGTGCGGATCTGGCCATTGCGGCGGAACTTGCTCATGACCCGAATGGCGGTCTCGACCGTGGTACCGGTCATGTCGGCGACGTCCTGGCGCGTCAAGGGCATCTCGATCACCCGGCCTTCCGGGACATCGGATCCAGCCGTCTCGGCCAGCTTCAAGAGCACGCGAGCGATCCGCTGCTCGACGCGCTCCACGGCCAGGCTACGGATCTGCTCTGCCGAGCTGCGCAACCGCCCACCGAGATCGTTGATGACGGCTAACGCAAAAACCGGATAGCGGTTGACCAGCGTGAGGCAATCGTTGCGAGCGATGACCAACAGCGTACAATTCTCGATAGCCTGTGCCGTGCCCGGGTAGCCGCTGCCGTCGAAGGTGGCGACGGTCCCCAGCATCTGGCCCACGCTGCAAACCCGTAGCACGACGTCCTTGCCATCGGTGGAGTGGCGCAGCACCTTGACCTTGCCAGACATGACAACGTACAGGGCCTCCGGCGCTTCTCCCTCTAGAAAGAGGTAGTCGTCCTTCTGGTATTGACGCTCGCTGAACAGGTCAGCAACCTTTTCCCAATCCCGCTCGGATAGGCCGGCGAAAACGGGCAGCGCCATCAGAATGTCGCGCCGATCCATTGACCACTCCACGTCCCGGAAGATGCCAGAACCACAGAAACCTGCTTCACGACAACCGCAACTACTCAGCTTGTCATTGCGAGGAGGCGTTTTTTGCCGACGAAGCAATCCGAGATTGCGGCAATCGGGATTGCTTCGCAAAAAACGCTCGCAATGAC
>PHCA01000191.1:0-7444 GCA_002842085.1 Chloroflexi bacterium HGW-Chloroflexi-1 | reverse complement strand
AATCAATATGGGGTGTCTTTGCGTTCCTTGCGTCTTGGCGTGAGCCTTTCCGGCGTCCCAACCGCAGGTTGGGCGTCCACCACGTCTCTGACCAGTACAGAATTGGCACGAAAATAGAAGCCACCGCTGTCGCGGGGTCATACTATAAACTGCAACAATATGACGCAGGTCATTGACTGACGTCAATTATAGCACGGGACCGCGGGGCTGGCAACATCGTGGGGACCGGAATTGGCTGCGGTGGCGTCGATCTGCGGCCTGGCGCCGGAGCTGTTTCGCGTCCGCCCGCGTTCGACCGGTTGATCGCCATTTCCCCGAATCAACGTTTTCGGCTGGCGGACGGTGGCGAGATCAGCATGCGGGTCGTGGATCTGATCGCGCCCATCGGGAAGGGCCCGCGGGGTCTCATCGTCTCGCTGCCCAAAGCGGGTAAAACCACGCTGCTGGCGCGGATTGCGCGCAGTGTGTGCGCCAGCGACCCGGACACGCGCATCATCATTCAGACATCCTAAAAACCTGATTTCTGGCCCTAGTACAGGAACATCGGTTTGCCGAGCATGTCGGCGACTTTGGGCTGGTAGTGTTCCCGGTCGTACAGCTCGTCCACGTCCACCCGCTTGATGCCCGAGATCACGGTGCTGAGCGGAATGTGGGTGTATTTGCCGTCGCGCAGGGCGACCATCCGGCCCGAGCGGGCTTGGGAGATCAGGTCGGTAGCCAGTTTGGCGTAGCTCAGAGCCACCATGCGGTCGAGGGAATCCGGCGCGCCCGAGCGCATGAGATAGCCCAGTTGCTGGTAGATGGTGTTCTCTCCGGTCAGCTTTCTGATCATCTCGCCAGCGACCTGACCAATGCCGCCCAGCTTTTTGTGCCCGTAGGCGTCAGCTTCGCCGCTCTCGATGATCTCACCGCCGATCATGGTGGCGCCCTCGGAGATGGTCATGATGGCGTAGTTGCTGGGGTTGGCGTGTTTGTCTGCGACGAGGAAATCGGCCAACTTGTGCACATCAAAAGGCACCTCGGAGATGATGGCGCGGTCGACGTGCGACAGATAGGCCGCGAACAGGGAGGTCTCGCCGGAGTTGCGGCCGAACAGCTCGACGATGGCGATGCGCTCGTGAGACCCGGAAGGGGTGCGCAGTGCCGTGATGAAGTCCACGCTGCGGGTCACCGCGGTGCTGAAGCCGATGCAGTAGTCGGTGCCGTAGACGTCGTTATCCATCGTCTTGGGGATGGCAACGACCGGAAACCCCTCCTGGTGCAGTCGGGCGGCGTAGCTCAGCGTGTCGTCGCCACCGATGGCCACCAGGCCGTCGATGCCCAAGTGCTCCAGGATACGCAGGATGTGGGGTGTGAAATCAAGTGTGCCGTCGGCCGATTCTTTCATCGCGGCCGTGTTCCCGCTCAGAAAGGCGGGAGTATCCTCCGGTTGCACGTGCGAGGGACGCGTCCGGGATGTGTGCAAAAAGGTGCCGCCGGAGCGGTCGATCTTGCGCACCACGGCCTTGTTCAGCCGCATCACCCAGCGCCAATCTTCAGAAGGATCCTCGGGGTTGACGTTGAGCGGGCCAGCCCAGCCGCGCCGGAAGCCCAGTATTTCGAGACCGTCGTCTACGGCGCGGTCTACTACGGCTTTGATGCATGGGTTTAGACCAGGGACGTCGCCGCCGCCGGTGAGGATGCCGATTGTTTTCATTGCTGCCATGAGCTGATCTCCTGAAATAAGATTGCGTTCAATGGTATCTTCTCAGTTTTTCGGGGAATCGCTCGCTGTGGCCGGTCTCCTGACCGAGCCACCGTGGCTCGGTCAGGAGACCGGCCACAGCTACCCTCGAAAACCTGTCAGGTCTGGGCGCCACCCGTGGGGTCACAGACCGGCCACACACAGCCCCCCGGATTATCGAGGCGGTCTGCGCCCGATGATACAGTTGGTCTATGTCGAAGAAGCAGTTTACCTTGGAGTGGCTGTTTTGGCAAGTTACCGACGAATAACGCTGCTGGCGATCGTCGCAGAACGCAAAACGCACCTTGTTAGTGGTCAGCTAGAAAGGTGCGTGCCTGGCCTGAGCCCCCGGTTCGACCCGGGGACGGACTGCCGATCTCCGCGCTGGTGAGGCGTGCGCTAGCGCTCCACCCCCCGCGCGGCCAGCAAGCGGGTGTTTTGCTCGATTTCGACCAGCAGGGACAAGACGCTGCCGATGGCATATAGCAGTATGAACCAACTGACCCCGAACAGCGACAGCAGTCCGGCGCCAACCGTCCATATTGTCCATTCCAACTCAAACTCAGCGGTTCCTCTCAGCGCAACCAGAGCAAAGATCGCCCCTGCGATGCCAGCCGCCAAAATCAGCCACGCCAACACTTTCAATATCACAGCGATGGCCTGTAGCAGACCGTGTTTTCGAGGTACGCTCATAGAAGCTGGTCCTTTCACGCCGGTTTGATCCGCGGCGCGCACATGTGTCCGGCGAAGTAGTTCGCCCTTTTGCCGAGATTTTCCGTCGATGCGCC
Organism: Chloroflexi bacterium HGW-Chloroflexi-1; assembly: GCA_002842085.1. Taxonomy (GTDB): domain Bacteria; phylum Chloroflexota; class Anaerolineae; order CG2-30-64-16; family CG2-30-64-16; genus CG2-30-64-16. The sequence goes on along the minus strand of PHCA01000191.1, from coordinate 4,933 downwards.
CGCCGACACCCCCACCAGCCTCCAGGCCGGTCGAAAGGGAACTCCTACCCCAGACGCGACATCGGTGGGGGCCGGCCCTCGACCGTGTGGGGAGTAACACGGTCGAAGGCCAGCGGGAGCATTCCTTCGGATAAACGTTCTAGTGCATCTGAGCTGGGATGGGTGTCGCACCGGCTGCCAACGGGAAATGCACCAGGATGGCGATGTCCGCGTTGTCGATGCTGGGCAACAGCAGCTTTGCCAGCTCGATGTACGGGCTGGAAGGATTCATCTGCGCGTAGAGATCCGCTGCACCCGACAGGAGGTCGTTGTCCCATACCAGGTTTGGCAACGGGTTGCCGTTCACGTATACGAACAAACCATCGGTCTTGCCGCGCAACTCGAGATGCTGGACGTTGTGGGACTGCATGGTGCGGATGCTGTCTTGCGGCAGGGCGATCGATAGGTTGATGCCCATAGCTAGCAGATCTTGCGCCGAAATGCCCAGGATCGAGGGGATGCCCCGGTCATCGTATTTGACCTCGAAGCGAATGACTGCCGAGGCCGGGACGTCTTCCGGTGCGGCCGCGGCCATGGCGACTTCGTCGGTGGCCAGCGGGATCTCCTCCACGTCCGCGCGTTTCGGGAAGCGCAAGATGATGTCCAGGCCCAATCGGCGGACGATGGGCATGAACTTCTTGATCATGTCGGTGCCTTGCACGTCGAAGAGCCCTGCGAACTCAGTGGCTTGTTGCAGAGAGGCGTCGTTCCACGCGACATGCGGCATCAGCTTGCCGTTCGCCAGGAGCGCGATGCCATTGCCAGTCTGGCGCAACTCGATGTGCTGTACGTTGGCCGCGGTCATCCAATCTACATAGTACTTATTCAGGCGTAATCCACTGAGGTCTTGTCCTAGCAGGCGGCCGGCATCTGCCATCTTCAGGCCGAGGACACTGGGATTGCCGATCTCGTCGAAATCAATGACGATGCGCGGTAGCGCGATCATGAAGACCTCACCAGTCTCCGTTTCCGGGCCAGTGGCCGGCAGCCTGGCCGGTCCACAGGCAGCAAGCACCAATGCAGTGATTACGAACAGGACCCATACCGACCATAATCCGGGGTGGCTGTGGCCGGTCTCCTGACCGAGCCACCGTGGCTCGGTCAGGAGACCGGCCACAGCGAGCGATTCCCCGAAAAATTGAGAAGATCCCTCTACGGCACCGATTGATACAAACAACGCTATTATAGCGTACTTGCGCGCACTTTGCAAGCCTCAAAATTACGTGAAGAATTCAACTGGCCCGTTGTTGTAACTCCTCCCAAATCCTCTCGCTGGTGATCGGCAGGCTGTCGAGCCGGATGCCGATGGCGTCGAAGATGGCGTTGGCGATGGCCGGCGCGGTGGGCACCATTGGGTGTTCACCCACCCCACGAGCGCCGAACGGGCCGTCGTCCTGCGGCACTTCCACGATGATGTTCTCGGTCTCCAGCGGCGCGTCCACGGCGGTGGCGATCCGGTAATCGGTGAAGTTCGGGTTGCGCGGCACGCCGTGGTCCAGGATGAGCCTCTCCAGCAGGGCGGTGCTCATCCCCTGCACCGCGCCGCCTTCCATCTGGGTCTTCACCATGTCGGGGTTGATTGCCCGCCCTACGTCGTAGGCCGAGACGATCTTGAGCACCTGCACCTGGCCAGTTTCGGTGTCCACCTCGACCTCCACGGCCTGTGCGCCGGTCGTGAAATGGACTACGGCGCGCGGCCCTTGCCCGGTCTCCGGGTCCAACGGCGTGACGTACTCCGGCATGAAGCGGCCCTGGCCCACGACCGGCCCGCCGATCCAGGTGCCATCAGGCCGTTGGAGGCCGTAAATCACCATATCCCGCAGCGGGATCGCTTCTTCGGTCTTGTAGCTGACGACCTGGCCCTCGATGATGTCCAGATCGTTGATGTCTTCGCCCCAGGCGTCGGCGACGGTGCGCAGGATTTGCGTGCGGGCGTTGTCGGCCGCGGCCAGTACGGCGTTGCCCATGCTCCAGGTGAGCCGCGACGCCACGGTCTGCCATTCGTAGGGGCTGTAGTCGGTGTCCACGGTGTTGACCCGCACGTCCTCGATCTTCACCCCCAACCCTTCAGCCGCAAGCTGGGCCATGGCGGTCAGCGCGCCCTGCCCGAGGTCCACCCCGCCGATACTGACGGTGGCGGCGCCGTCCTCGTTCAGGCGCACGGTGGCGCTCGAGCCGGGGTTGGGGGGCATGGCCGGCGCTTTCCACATGCAGGCCAACCCCTTGCCGCGAACCTTATGTGATGTAGGGGCGATCCCTTGCGGTCGCCCCCCCTGGGCAGGGGCAAGCCCTGCCCCTACAGACGACTGCCAGCCGATCGCCGCCGCGGCCTTCTCGATGCACTGGCTCAGCCCGGTCGGATGCATGATCATGCCGGTCAGTGTCTCATCACCCTCCTTCAGGCAGTTCAGCAGGCGCACTGCGACCGGGTCCAGCCCGAGCTGGTGCGCCATCTGGTCGATGTGCTGCTCGATGCCGAAGTGCATCTCGGCCATGCCGAAGCCGCGCATCGGCCCGCCGATGGGGTGGTTGGTGTAGACGCAGAAGCTGTCCACGTGGATGTTGGGCACGTAGTAGGGGCCGGTGCCGCTGTAGCCGGCCGCGCGGGTGATGTTCACCCCGTATTCGGTGTAGGCGCCGCCGTCCCAGTAGAACCGGTTTTGCATGGCGGTGATCCGGCCGTCTTTCGTCATCCCCATCTTGACATAAGCCACTAACCCCTGGCGCACGAAGGTGGTGTAGAACTCCTCTTCGCGCGTCATGCGCAGCTTGACCGGCCGGCCCCTGGCGTGCATCGCCAGCGCCACCGCGGCGCCCTCGATGCTGACGCCGGCCTTCGAGCCGAACCCGCCGCCGACGTGCGGGGTGATCACCCGCAGTTGGCTGTGGCCGATCCCCAGCGCCGTGGCGATCAGGTTGCGCTGGCAGACGTGGGTCTCCAACGGCACGTGCTGGATGTGCGGCACGCGGTACTTGTGCTCGTAGACCAGGTCGGCCTCGGCCCACCCCTGCTCCATGTCCCCTTTGCGGACCTTGAACCAGTTGGAGATGTTGGTGCCTCGTTGGGGCAGGATGAAGGGCACGCATTCGTAATCGCCCAGGTTGGGGTGGAGCAGCGGCGCCGCGGGGCTGGCCCCGAACTCCGGGTCGAAGACCGGCGGCAACTCCTCGTAGACGACTTCGATCAGATCGAGCGCCTGCTCGGCGATCTCTTCGCTGTCGGCTGCGACGGCCGCGACCGCATCGCCGACGTAGCGGACGCGATCCATGGCGAAGAGGGTGCGATCCTTCAGATAAAGGCCGGTGTAGCCGGGGTAGTCCTCGCCGGTGATGACGACGCGTACGCCCGGCAACGCCTTGGTCTTGCTCACGTCAATCTCGAGGATTTTCGCATGGGCCAGCGGGCTGCGCTTGATTTCCACGTACTGCGCCGCGCCGGTGATCTTCTCGCGACCCTCGATGCGCTGCGGGCTGGTACCGATGATGGTGTGCTTTTGGGTAGATTGGTAGATTGGTGAATTGGTAGATTGGTAGATTGGTAGATTGGTAGATTGGGCGCCTGACCCCTGCCCCCTGACTCCTGACTCCTGACTCATCGCGCCACCTCCCTGCCGGCCCGCGCCGCCATCTTGATCGCCTCGATGATGCGGATGTAGCCGGTGCAGCGGCACAGGTTGCCCACCAGCGTCTCGCGGATCTCGGTCTCAGACGGGTCGGGGTTGCGGTTGAGCAGGGCCCGCGCGTTGACCAGTACGCCGGGGGTGCAGAAGCCGCACTGCGTCGCGCCCGCGGCGAGAAATGCGTCTTGCAGCGGATCGAGCTGACCGTCGTGCATCAACCCCTCGATCGTGATGATCTCCGCGCCGTCGGCTTCGGGGGCCAGCACCAGGCAGGAGTTGACCGGCTCGCCGCGCTTGGCCCCAGGCCAGGTGATCAGCACCGAGCACGCGCCGCATTCGCCGGCCTCGCAGCCGTTCTTGGCGCCGGTGAGCACCAATTGCTCGCGCAGGACTTGCAGCAGGGTGTGGTGTGACGGCACGCTGATGTTGTAGCGCTCGCCATTCACGGTGAAGTGGATAGTGTGGTTCACGCGGCGCCTCCTGGCCCCCCCAGCCCCCCAACCCTGGGGGGAGTCGGATTCCCCCCGAAGTCGGGGGGTAAGGGGGGCGCTACGACTTGCTGCAAGACAGCCTCAATCCCCCGACGGGCTAGCACGGCGACCATCGCGCGGCGATACGCGGCGCTGGCGCGGATATCGTCAATCGGCCGGGCGGCCGCGGCGGCCAGGTCAGCGGCGCGCTGCACTCCTCCCGGGGAGCTATCCGTGGCCAACGCAGCCTCGGCCTCCGGTGCACGCAGCGGCGTCGGCCCGACCGCGCCGAGGGCAATCCGCCACCCATACCGCGTCGAATCCGTCGGTTCCGCGGCTCCGTGTTTCCGTGGTTCCGTGTCGTGCTCCCACGCATACACCGCCGCGCTCACCATCGAAATATCGCCCAGCTTTGTGCGCCCCAGCTTGTTGAAGACGCCGGCTGCGCTCGCGGGCGCGGGGGGCAGGTGGATCGCGATGAGAAACTCGCCCGTGCGCATGGCGGTGCGCCCAGGCCCGACGAAGAAGTCGGCGATGGGCACGCGGCGGGTGCCAGACGGGCCATAGATCTCGGCCACGGCGTCCAGGCAGTAGAGCGCGGGCGCGGCGTCGGCCGCGGGGCTGGCGTGACAGCAGTTGCCGCCGATGGTGGCGCGGTTGCGGAGCTGATACGATGCCACCGACTCGCACCCCTGGGCCAGCAGATCGTAGTGGGCTTGCACCAGCGGGTGCGCGGCCACCTGATTCATCGTGCATGCCGCGCCGATCACCAGCCAGCCGTCTGCGCCCGACCGGATGTCGCAC
>PHCA01000190.1:4117-18255 GCA_002842085.1 Chloroflexi bacterium HGW-Chloroflexi-1 | reverse complement strand
CGACGCCCAGGGCCAGGGGCAGAACTTTGTTTACGCGCTGATGCGTCAACGCGGAGATGAAGAGCACGGGCACATAGTCCAGAAAGCGCAAGTGCTCCCGGAGCTCCTGGGTATGGACCAGCATGGTGCCGGTGTCCTTGTCCTCCACCGCATCCCACTTATTGACGATCACGACGACGCTCTTGTAGGCGTCGAGGATGAAACCGGCGACGTGTGTGTCTTGAGCCGTCACGCCCTCCGTCGCGTCGACCACCAGCAGTACGACATCGGCGCGCTGTACCGCGTTGATGGCGCGGATGACGCTGTACTTCTCCACGCCCGGCTCCACCCGACCACGCCGGCGGATGCCTGCGGTGTCGATCAATATCAGGTCCTGCCCTTCCCAGCGCAGCTCGGTATCGATCGCATCGCGTGTCGTGCCCGGAATAGGACTGACGATGGCGCGCTCCTCACGCAGCAACGCGTTGAGCAGCGAGGATTTACCGACGTTGGGCCGCCCCACGATCGCGATGCGAACGGCGTCGCTCTCAGGCTCTTCGGGGATGGTCGGGAGGTGCGCGACGATGGTGTCCAGCAGGTCGCCCGTGCCCATGCCATGAAGCGCCGAGATCGGGTACGGGTCGCCCAGGTTGAGCTCGTAGAACTCGGAGGCGGCTTGACGGCGGCTTTCGTTCTCCGCCTTGTTGACGGCCAATACCACCGGCCGGCCGGAACGCCGCAAAAGCTCGGCAACGTCGGCATCGGCCGCCGTCACACCGTCCTTCGCATCAGTCAGAAAGACGACGACATCCGCCTCCTCGATCGCGATTTCCGCCTGCTGCCGGATTTCACGCAGGAAATCCCGCGAAGAGACGCCCAACAAGTCAGGTTGCTCCTTCTGTGGTGCTTTGTCGGTCGCGGCAATGTCCATGCCACCCGTATCCACCAGGATGAACGGCTGGCTGGTCCATTCCGCCGCAGCATAAAGGCGATCCCGGGTCGTGCCCGGTTCGTCTTCCACAATCGCCATCCGGTGACCCACCAGCCGGTTGAACAGCGTAGACTTGCCTACATTCGGTCGCCCCACCAGGGCGACAATCGGTTGTCGCATGACTGCCTCAAAGCTGAATATCTATGTCACCAGCGCCGCCCCATACTCGCATCAAGGGTATCTTCTCAAGCGACAGCCATAATCCGGAGTGGCGAGAGAAGATACTATCAAGGCGGCTTGGAGGTTGACGTTGGCGTCTTGGTCCGGTTTGGCCCGGTGGCGCTGGGCGTTACATCGAACGGGCCGGGCGTGCCGGACAATGCGGGCGGCGTGCCGGTCGACGCCAGGGCAATGGTGACCTCCACTGTCTGGGGCGAAATCCCCTCGACCTTGATGTCCTCGGGCGCCGGCACAAAGGGCTCCACCACATGCACGCCAGGCCCCAGCCCGGTGAGGTCCAGGATGACCGGCGCGGCGTCCGGCTTGAGCGTGTCCAGCTTCGGCACCGGCCCCGACAGGAAGACGCTGACTGTGTCCAGCGTCAGTGTGTACGCCAGACCCGGCCCCAGCCCCTGAATCACCGGGCGACGACGTACCGTCTGCACACCGGTGATCGGTGCGATGCCGACCCGGACGCTGACGCTCTGCGTGCCCAGCGCGGAGACGCTCTCCGGGAGGTGCAACGGGACGCGCTCCACCACATCATCGCTGGCATTGCTGATGTCCACCGAGACGGTGATATAGCCGCTCAATTCCGAGATAGTGACCGGGTCTCCAAAGAGGGTCACCAGCTTCGGATCGGCGGTCACCGAGTTGATGGTGTACCCGATGGCCGGTTGCCCTTCCGGCTCGACAAGGATCGCGACTTCGCGGTAGCCCGGCAGTTGCACCACGGGCACCGTGACCGTCACATCGCGCGGGACAACCGTGACGGCATCGGCGGCCTCCCCGGAGGTGGTTCGCACAGACACGCGCAAACTTCGCTCCACCGGCGCGCGTGCCCCGCGCAGGTACATGTCCACCGATGCCGAATCGACCTGATCGACCAGCGAGGCAGAACCGAACACCGACACTTGCGTGGGGGTGATAACCGGGGACTGCCAATCGTAGCCGAAAGCCGGCGCATCCATAATGTTGACGCGCACCGGCACCTTTTTCTCCAGACGCGCTTCCAGCCGTACCCGAATCACAGGTGGGTCAACAGCCAAAACCTGTACCTGGGGATCGGGAGCTTTGACCAGCACGGGCACGTCGTATTCCCCGGCGTGTAACCCCGCCAGGTCCACCCAGGCGGTAAAATCGGTGGCCTTGAGATCCTGCCAGCGGGTCTTGGGCGCTCGAATCTCGATGCGCACTTCGCTGAGGATATCGCCGAAGACGCTCACGTTTTCTGGCAAACCGGCCCGGCTTACCGTGATCGGCTGATCGAGCTTGCCACTCGGGTACTCCTCCTGGACCGCGACCACCCAGACGGTGACCGCCAGCACCAGGGCTAACACCGCCGACCCGATATCGGAAAGCCAACTTCTCATCGTCAGGACCCGTTTCTGAATAGCCGCCGCGGCCGGTAGAAGGTCAGCAGGATGCGGCGCAACCGTTGGGCGTCCAACCGCCGGGCGATACGTCCGTTGCGAGCGACGGAGATGATCCCCGTCTCTTCAGACACCACCACGGTCAGCGCATCGTTCTGTTCGGTGATGCCGACAGCCGCCCTGTGGCGGGTTCCCAAGGAGCTGTCGGGTAACGCGCGCACAGTCAACGGCAACACGCAGCCCGCCGCCACGATCTGGTCATCCCGGATGATCACCGCGCCGTCGTGCAATGAGGTGCCCGGATAAAAAATCGTCGTCAGTAGCCGGGCCGAAACCCTGGCATCGATGCGCTGCCCGGACTCGATGTGCTCCTCCAGCCCAGTATCCCCTTCCAGGACGATCAGCGCGCCCGTATTTTCGCGCGCCAGCATCTCAACCGCGCGCACCACCTCGTAGATCACCTGCTGCGCTGTGTTCTCGCGCCCGCCCCTCCCCAGCATGGGCGCAGAGCGGCCCAGGCGTTCCAACGCCCGGCGCAGCTCGGGCTGAAAGATGACCGGAATCGCCACCAAGATCATCGGCAGCGCGTTGCGAATCAGCCAGCTAAACGCAGTAAGCCGGCTGGCCGCCAATAACACCACCAACGCCACCACGAGGATGCCGCGCAGCAACGACACCGCCTGCGTCCCCTGAAACAGCCGCAACAGGCCGTAGAAGATCAGGGCCACAAGCAGGATGTCGATCACGCTGGTCCAGGTGAGCTGCTGGAGGGTTCCCAGCAATTCGCCTGGCACACGCTGCCACAGTCCCGCGAATTGGTCCGGCACGATCTCGTCTCGCTGCTATCTTCTCGATATATGTGGACAGCCTTGCGAAGGTTTTTGCCCCGACTTGGGCTAGAAATGGCGTCTTCGGGAACCTTCGCAAGGCTCATCGCTCAAGTTATTTAATTCTCAGTCCTTAGCCGCCTCTGTGCCCGCCCAGGGCGACCCCTACCCCAATCAGGCTAATAGATCGGCCAGAATCGCCTTTTGAGCGTGCATCCGATTCTCGGCCTGATCGAACAGGACCGACTGCGGCCCATCAGCCACATCGTCGGTGATCTCATCGCCGCGATGCGCGGGCAGACAATGCATGATGATCGCACCGGGCCGAGCCGCCGCCACCAACCTGGCGTTGACCTGGAACGGTGGGAAAACGGCCTTACGGCGTGCCTGCTCCGCTTCCTGCCCCATGCTGGTCCAGGTGTCAGTGTAGACCACATCGGCATCCGCGACCGTTTGATAGGGGTCGTTGCTCGTCGAAACCTGGCCCCCGCTCTCGGCCGCAAATGCGCGCGCCTGCGCCAGCACCGCATCCTTCACCTCGTAGCCGGCCGGCGTGCCCACGCTGACGTCCATTCCCAGCTTGCCGCCACCGAGCAGTAACGAGGTCACCACGTTATTGCCATCCCCCACATAGGCCAACTTGACCCCGGACAATCGCCCCACATGCTCCCAGATCGTGAAAAAGTCGGTCAGGCCCTGACACGGGTGATTGTAATCGGAAAGGCCGTTGATCACCGGTACACGGGCATAGCGTGCCAATTCCAGGATGTGCTCGTGAGAGAACACCCGGGCCATGATGCCATCCACGTAGCGCGACAGCACGCGCGCCACGTCGGCCACGCTCTCGCGACCGCCCAGCCCGATTTCGTTGGGCGAAAGGTACAGGGCATGGCCTCCCAGATGCAACATGCCCATCTCAAAACTCACGCGCGTGCGCAGAGACGGCTTCTGGAACACCATGCCCAACGTCTTACCCCGCAGTACGGGCTGGTTGCCGCCGGCCTGCCATTCGGCCTTCAAGTCCCTGGCCTTGACAAGGTGACAAGGTGAAAAAACCTCACCGCTGGCTGTGGCCGGTCTCCTGACCTGCCACGGGTGGCACGGTCAGGAGACCGGCCACAGCATCCCCGGATTATTGAGAGGATACCTCCTACGCGAGTGCAATCGCCGCCAACAGCATGGCGCCCCACCACCAGGGTGCGCTGCGAACCAGCGCCTCGGCCCCATCGGCATCTGCCTGGCAGGCCGCCTGCCTGGTCTTCAATAGCCACCAGGACGGCGGCAAGAGCAATCCCACCACAACCGCCAATGGCCCAGGCTGCCGCAGCCCAATCAGCACAGCCGTTAGCGCTGCCTGCCCCAACCAGACACCGCGCGCCCAGCTGAGTTCCGAAAGATATGCGCGCTGCACGCCCCACTGCAGTATGGTGAAAGCAGCGGCCAGCCACAAACTGTGGAGTTGTCTGCCGGTGAGCGCCGAGAGCGCGCCTTGACGGGCCAACATCGTGCCCAAAACCCAAGGCAAACCGACGTTCAACAGCGCATAGCACAGGCCAGGACGCAAGCCCCGTTGCGCCAACACCCACCCGCAGAGGATCACCAGCAACGCGACCGGGCTCAGAATCAACGCCGGACCGCCCAGCAGGACGCTCAGAACCGCCATCGACGCCAGGCCGGCCGTCAACTCATGCCAGCTCGCTCCAGACGACACCATGCGCCGCAGACCGCCCGCCAGTCGCGCGACCGGCGCGTCGGGTTGTGCGTAGGGCAAAGAGCCGATCGGCCTATGCTCTCGGAGCGATTCGGCGCCAACGGCGGCGGTCAGCCACCAGACCGCGCCCCAGGCAGAATCGGCGAGTCCCACTGCGCCGGCCAGTCGCAGCAGCGCAGCGCCCCCCCACAACGGCGCGCCACCGGCCAAAGCGCCAGCCAGCACAGCCCACGCTGGCCCGATGCGCCACAAGTTACGACTCAGCGACACGCGCAGGCCGATGAGCGGCCCTGCCTCAGCGGCCAGGCCCATGCGCCCTCCCGGCCCCGCTGCCGCGTCCGCGGCTTCCAACATATCCACTCCTGCGAACCCGGCGCCCCTTTTTGGGACATCTATTTTTCTGGAACGGCCCAACCCGTATTGTAACCGGCCCCGCGCCGCTGGTCAAATACGGCCCGCGAACGGGATGTATCTCAGATTGGGGGCAGGTGGTCATTGCGAGCGGTCGCGACCAGACCTGTTTCGGCCCTGCGGACCCAGCGAAGCAATCCGCGGAGTTGAATGGGAGCAGGCGCGCGGCGGGCGCCGCGCTTGTCGCACGACGCCCGCCTTTCTCGACTGGAGTAGCTCCTCGTTATGACAGGTCACCGGCCCAAAAGTTGCCGGGCCTGACCGATCCAGTCGTCACGCAAAATGCGTTCCACGTTCACATCGATCATGGTGCTTAAGTCCGCCGGGTTCGCCGCAGCTAGATCGGCAAAGGTCGCCACCCCGGCCGCGCGCAGCCGCCTGGCATACTCCGGCCCGACGCCGACGATGACTTCCAGGTCATCTTTGGCCAGCACCCGCTCCGGCGGGACCTCTCCAGCCGCCGCCTCAGATTGAGGCGCCGCCTCAGTCACGGACGCCGCATCGGTTTCCGGCTCAGACACGACGATCGGAGGCGCCGTTATCGACTGGGCTTCCGCGGTCAGGCCAGCCGTCACGGGCAACGCTTGCGGCACGCCACGGCCCGTTCCGCCCCCGCCAACCGATTGTGTGCCAAAGCGAGTCAGCACCACCGCGCCCAGGCCGATCGCGCCGACCGACACGGTAAACAGAAAGCCGATGCACCACGGCATGCGCCCCAAGAGCGTGATGAGGAACACGCCCAGAGCTACCTCCCCCAGCGAGGAGACATTCCGCGCCTTGAAAGCGCTCAACAAACGTTGTCCCACCCAGAGTCCGATACCGATCCAGCCGATGATGAAGGCAACCCACACCGCCAACCAGATCAACAGACCCAAGCCGCAGACGATCAACAGAAGCGTCCCGGCCAGGAACCCGACTATCAGAGTCAACAACCCGACACCCAGGCTCAGTCCCGGCTCGCCGGCCGCGGTAGAAGCGATCCGCTCCAGCGCCTTGGGCGCCACCAGCACGGCCACCACGCCGAGCAAGGCCAACAGCAGCCCCCAACCCAGCGTCGAAAGCTGCCACCGCACGATGCTGGCAAGCAGGTCAACCGGCCCGCTGCGCGAGACCACCCCGCGCGGCATCTCAGGCATAGCCGGAATCCCAGGGATCTCCGGCAAGCGCGGCGCTTCCGGCAGCCGCGGCCCCTGAAAGGCCTCGCCAGAGATTACCGCCCCGGGAGCGCGCTGCACGGACCCGCCGAAGGTCACGAGATCACCCTCCACCACGGCCGTGTCGGTCAGCGCAACCGCACCGCCAAATACCGCGATGCTCCCATGGACCGTGCCGTCGATCTTCAAAGCGCCACCTATCACCGCCACGTCGCCGTTGACCTGGCTGCCGGCCTCCAAAGTCGCATTGCCGCCGATCATCGCCAGGTTGCCGTCCAGCCGCTCACCGGACGCCAGCACATAGTTCTGGCCGATGATGAGCTTGTCGCCGCTCCCGCCCTGGGCAAACGCCGTCGAAGTGGGGATCGCCAACAGCAACAGGACCAGCGCCCCTACCAGCCAAAAATTGCGTCGCATCACATACCTCCGTATTCCCTGTCATATACCCTTTTTAAATTTTGAACACACCCTTTTCAATGCATCGGCGCCGGCATGCGCACCCAACCAGGGCTGCGAGACATGACCCAGAACCACAGCAGCACCAGGGCGAATGTCAGGCTCAGACCGAAGCCCGCGCCCAACTTCAGGACCACGCCATCGACACTACCAAACAAAGTACCTAGCCCGCGGAGTATCCACGTGAGACTGCTCAGAAACTGCGCACCCGAGGATAGGGCAATACCGACCTCCAGGGGGTGCTGATGGCCCCACCAGAGCAACGCGGCCACGATCAGCCAGAACCCCACCAAGACCAGCGCCGAGGCCAAAACCATCCCAGACCCGAACCAGCGCGACCGTGACCGGCGCCGGCGGCGTTCCCCGAGCCGAGCCATCACGCTCGCCACAAAATCGGGTGGCGGAATCAGAGGCGGCGCGCTCGCCAGACACGTGTCCAGGACCTGCCACCGCTGCCAGGACTCAGAACAAGCAGCACACGTCGTCAGATGCGCCCGGACCTGCGCCGCCTCGGCCGGCGTAGCCTCCCCATCAAACACCATCGACATCAGGATTTCGATTTCATTATGCATATGTCACCTCGCACCGGCCGCCGTCATCACCAGGGTTGCCCCTGATTGCACGCGCGCATCCGCCAACTGCAGGCGTGCCCGATGCAGCCGAGACTTGACAGCCTGAACTGACAATCCCATCACCTGGGCAATCTCCGCGTAAGACAAATCGTGCCAGTAGCGCAAGATCAGCGGCGCCCGGTAGCCCGGCGCCAGCCGATCTACCAGGGATTGAACTTCGTCCCGCGTCTCGCGGCACAGCGCGCGCTCCTCGGGGCCGCGCCCTCCGCTGGGCAACACCGCCGCCACGGGCTCCTCGTCCAAAGACAACCAATTGAACCGCCTGCGCCGCAGACGATCTATGCAATAGTGCGAGGCGATCGAAAGCACCCAGGATGACAGCTTGCGGTCCGACTGGTACGTGTGCAGCTTGGTGTACATCCGCACGAACGTTTCCTGCGCGGCATCCTCAGCCTCCGCCGCATTGCCCAACATCCGATATGCCAGGTTGTAGACTGGTCTTTGATACGCCTGCACCAGCTTACCGAAGGCAAGCTGATCGCCACGCCGGGCTTGTTCAAGCCAGAGTAGTTCTTGGTTGTCCACGTTTGCCCCACTATGAGTGCGCCGACAACGGTTACATCTCTCATACGTAAGAGACCAACGAAGGTTTCACGGTATCTTTTCAATAGCCTGGGGCAGACCTGTCAGGTTTCTGAGAACACATGCGCAACCTGGAAGATGTGCGCCAGAGACCTGACAGGTCTAACGGGGCGTGCTTGCTGTGGCCGGTCTCCTGACCGTGCCACGGGTGGCACGGTCAGGAGACCGGCCACAGCATCCCCAGATTATTGAGATGATACACAAAAAGCCCCACTCCAACTTAGGCATCTTCGACGACCATGTGTATAATACCATAAACCCATCCGGTTGTTGCGATCCTGAGGAGATCCACTTTGTCCGCACATCCATACCTCGCCATCGAGGGCGCCATCGGCGTCGGCAAGACCACCCTGGCGCGTCTCCTGGGGGAAGCGTTACCGGGCGAGATCCTGCTGGAAGTGTTCGAGGAAAATCCATTCCTCAGCGATTTCTACGCCGATCGGGCCCGCTACGCCTTTCAAACGCAGATCTTTTTCCTGCTGAGCCGCTATCGGCAGCAACACAAGGTGATCGCTGAAACCCTGCGACGCGGCCCCCTGGTCAGCGACTATCTTTTCGCCAAGGATTGGCTTTTTGCCCATCTGAACCTGGCCGGGGATGAATTGGCCATGTACGAGCGGGTCCACGCCATCCTTGGGGAACAAATCCCCGCGCCAGGCCTGGTGGTTTACCTGCGCGCCGCCACAGATACCCTGATGCAACGCATCACTTTCCGCGACCGCCCCTATGAGCGGCAGATGTCCCGAGACTACATCGATGCACTGCGACTGGCCTACGAGGCGTTCTTCGACGACTACGCCGCCGCGCCGGTGCTGGTCGTGCACACCGATGATCTGGACTTCGCGCGCAACGGCGCGGATCGAACTGAGATCATCAACCGGGTGAAAGACGCCTTACAGCGCCGCAGCTACCAGTTGCCGCTAATGGAAATCGAGTCCGCGGCCGACTCGCCACTGAACATCGAACGAGGCCGGAGACTGCCCGATTTCCAACGTTTCCATCAGGTGATGGATAGAGAAAAGGGCTTCGTGGCCGACCTTTTCTTTAACTACCTCTGCCTGACCGAAGAGATCGGTGAAGTAGGCCATGCATTAGCCCAAGTCTGGAAGCAACAAGAACAGCTTCTGCTCCAAGTCGGCAATCGCCAGGAGGCGCGCGACCGGGCGCTTGACGCAGTCAGAGCGAACCTGCAAGAAGAGCTCGCCGCCGCCCTGGCCTACCTGCTCAAAATCGCCAACGACGCCGGCGTGGACCTGGAGAGCGCTTACAGAATAGAACAAAATGCAACAAGCCGTGAGACAGGCCCAGCAATCCGTGGAGTTGGAAGAGTTTCCCATCCCACCCCGAATTAAAGAAATCAGTGACCGGGTGCCGAAGCTGGATTGCTGATCGCCGATGCCGCTCACGTTGCCGTCATGCGAGACCTGAACGTCCGTCACTGGGCAACCGATGATGCTGATCTCGCCCACATCAAAGGCATCACGGTTTGGACGCCGTAATGCCAGTAATTACGAAGCAGAAACCGTCAGATCAAAGCGCCTCGCCCCCACGCAGGGGACGAGGCGTTGCTGTCAGCGGCGAGGAGAGGACGGCGCATCGGGCTGATGAAGCAAATCCTGTTCGGTCCATCCGCCGGATTCACTGCTATACCCCGCCCCCTAGACGACGAAAGCGCCACGCCCCCAAGCCACCAAGGGCAAGGCGCTGCTTTAGATGCCTCCCTATACACTCACCAGCCCCACAATGCAACGGCCTATGGAATCAACGGCGCCCACTTCCAGCCACACTCGTATGGCGTGACGTCATCCGCCCACAACAGCAGAAGGGGCTCCTTCTGGGGTTGAAGCAAGTCTACGAATAGCATACGGTCCGAGAACCCTTGTGCTAGTCTTTGTCGCTTTGTGCCGTCAAAGTTACTCACAAAGACCCCTTGTATGGTAGACCCGCTCAGAGTGACAGCTTACGCTCTACGCTCTACGCTCACGCCTCACGCTCCACGCTCTACGCCTTACGCTCCACGCCCCGCGCCCCCCGGCACTCCTCGATCACTTCCACCACTACCTCGATATCGTCACGCGTCAGGTTGGACGCTGAGGGCAGGTACAGGCCGCGGCGGCACAGGTCCTCGGCCACGGGGTAGCGCTGCCCGCGATACTGGTCGAAATAGATCGGCTGGCAGTGCATGGGGATGAAGAAGGTGCGGGTCTCGATGCCGCGTTGCGCCAACGCCACCCGCAACTGGTCACGCGTCAGCCCGAACTCCTCGGTCAGCAGGATGCCGTACATCCAGAATACGTTGCTGGCCCAGTCCGCCTCGGGCGGGGTGACGATGCCGGGGATCTGGCGCAATAGCTTGGTGTAGTACGCCGCGTTGGCCCGGCGCGCCGCCACGAAGGTCTCCAACTGCTCGGTCTGCGCCAGCCCGACGGCCGCCTGCAGGTTGGTCATCCGGTAGTTGTAGCCCAGGAACTTGTGCCAGAAGTGCCGCTCGGTGCTGAACGCGTGATCGCGCAGGTTCCACGCCAGCCGGGCCACGTCCTCCCGGTTGGTGGTGACCATGCCGCCCTCGCCGGTCGTGATGATCTTGTTGCCGTAGAAGCTGAACGCGGCCGCGTCCCCCAGGCTGCCGACCGCGCGACCCTTATACCGCGCGCCGTGCGCCTCCGCGGCGTCCTCCAGCACAAACAGCCCGTGTTTCTCAGCGATCGCGTTCAGCGGGTCCATGTCCACGGGGTGGCCGTATGTGTGCACCAACGCGATCGCCCTGGTACGCGGGGTGATGGCGTCTTCTACCTGGTTGAGGTCCATGTTCCAGGTCGCCATCTCGCTGTCCACCAGCACCGGCCGCGCGCCCAGGTAGGTCACCGCGTTGGCCGTGGCGATCATCGTAAAGGTCGGGATGATCACCTCGTCGCCCGGGCCAAGCCCCGTCGTCGCCAGCGCCAGATGTAGCGCGACCGTGCCGTTGGCGCACGCCATCCCGTGGCGCGCCCCCACTTTCTCGGCGAACAGCGCCTCGAAACGGCCGATGTAGCCGCCGGCCGACGAGATCCAGTTGGTCTCCACCGCATCGGTGACGTATTTCAGCTCGTTGCCGCTCAGCGTCGGCTCGCAGACCGGGATGATGCCGCGGCGTTGCTGGTCGCCGAAGCGCGGGATCGGATAGACGGCCATTTGCAGGGTCGGCTCCGGGCCGGGGATGATCTCCGCCAGGTCACCCATTTCTTCTAGCTTGAGTTCGCGTGGTTGTAACATGGTCAACAACTCCTTTTTCAGGGTTGGGTAGGGATCAACGAGTAACAAGTAATTCGTATTGCGTATTGCGTGCAGCGTGTGAGGTGTGGCTGGGGTGGGGAGACGGAATACGAAATACGCACTACGGAATTTGTTACCGCCTCAGCGCCAGCTTCAACACGGTCTCCACATACTTCCAACCCCGCCGCACGTAATCGCCCACGTTTGCGCCGGTCTTGGATTCGCCGCTGAAGCGCGCGCCGCAGGCGTAGGGCGCCTCCTCGACGCGCAGGCCCAGCCGCTGGGCACGCGCCAACAGATCGATGCAGTATTCGCCGTAGTCACCGCGCAAGGTGATCTGCTCAAAGACCGCGCGCCGGGCAGCGATGAAACCGCTGGTGTAGTCGCGCACGCGCCAGCCCAGCAACAACGATGCAAAGAGGTTGATGGTCACCGAGAAGGCCCGGGCCGTCAGGCTGTGGCCCGGATCGCTGCCCCCCGGCACGTAACGCGACCCCAGCGCGACGTCGGCCCCGGCTTCGAGCCGCGCCAGCAGCGCCGGGATCACGTCGGGTGGCATCGCCAGGTCGCAGTCCATCCAGGAGACCGTGTCGGTGTCCGCGGCCTGGATGCCGGCCCAGATCGCCGAGGTCAGCCCGCGTTCGGTCGTCCGATGCAGCAGCCGCACGCGCGGCTCCCGCGCGGCGATCTCCTGCACGACCTGCCAGGTGCCATCGGGCGAGTCATCGTCCACCACCAGCACCTGCACCGGCGTGTGCACGGCGCGCAGAATGCGCTCGATCAAGATCGGGATGTTCTCCCGTTCGTTGTAGGTGGGAAGGATGACGGTTAACGAGAGTTGTTGGGTCATGGTAGGCTCACCGGACTCGTTATCCTCACGTCCGAGCGAACGGCCCACAACAACAGCCCCCATAGGATCAGCACCCCGTAGAGTTTGTACGACTGCAACCGTCGCGGCAAGTCGTTCTGAAGTGCCGGGATCAGCACCGTGTACTCGTTGCCGTAGGCGACGAGCGCAAAGTAGAAGAGCACGACGGCGGCCAGCAGGCCAGTCACGATCCAGACCCGCAGAGTTTTG
Source organism: Chloroflexi bacterium HGW-Chloroflexi-1 (assembly GCA_002842085.1). Lineage (GTDB taxonomy): Bacteria > Chloroflexota > Anaerolineae > CG2-30-64-16 > CG2-30-64-16 > CG2-30-64-16. Next base: position 5,647 of record PHCA01000190.1, on the reverse strand, counting down.
AGAAACCCTGCGGGTCTCAGACGCGGGTAGATGCCATCGAGGATGTCGTCGGAGCCGGCGATGCCCTCCCGCCACAGAGGGACGAGCGTCGCGCCCGCCAGCAGAATACCGACCACGGTCGCCGCGTACCGCCTCAGCGCGTCACCGCCACATCGACGCTTCGCCAAAGAGAGTAGTCCGGTCAATCTTGTGCTACCTCTCAAGGACAATCATCGTGTCCTGTAGTTCCTATTCTACCATCATCGCCGCTTTTAGGAAACCACAACAGGCTCTTACTAAAGTTGCTATGATGCGGTATGATACGGGCGGAGGTTACGATGAGCGAGCCGCACGTGGACTACACATGTACATCTACAACTATCGACTGTTCGATCGTCACCGGCAGCGAGTGGCCAGCCTGGCAATATTAGGGGACGAGCGGGCGGAGTGGCGGCCAGACCGGTACGGCTACGAGTTGTGGGGGTGTGAGGTCAGCCTACGGTTTCCGATAGTGAAGCTGCTGGACTACCAGGAGCAGTCTGCGCGCTTGGCTGCGGCAGGCGGCTACCGCCGAAAACCTGGAAGAGTCCTACCGTAGACAAGAATCTTCTGGATGCTTTGGCCTGTTTGGTTCCGGCTTGTAAGCGCAGCGGCTTTGTCCGGGTCAGGCAAACTCACGGCGCAAGCGCTGGTACTCGGCCACCAAGGTCGAGTCGTCCAGGGCCAGCTCGAACTGGCGCAGCCAACTCAAGATGTAACCATCATCCAATGCCTCGCCCTGCCGGCGGACAACGCCCCTGGCATCCTCGTGGTCGCGCAGGCGGGTGGAGATCAGCTTGTAGACGATCAAGTCTTCCGGGCTGCACAGCCGGACTGTGATGCCAGGCTGAACCTCGATCTCACGCCCGCGCTGCACGGCGAGCACATCATATGGCGTATCGGCTAACAGGAGGTCGAGCCGGACACCTTCAGGGCTTTGCACGAACACCATCGCCTGCTTTCGGAGGGCCAGGCGCGGATCGGGCAGAAGAGAAATGTAGTCCGGTGTCAAGACAGCCAGCAAGCGGTCAGCGTCCTCGCGCCCAAGCAAGACCTTGAGGTCGGCATCTCGCGTCACGCGCGGTTCACCCCATGTACCGATGGCAATGCCGCCAACGACCACCGAAGCGATGTGTGCTTTACTCAGGCGGTCTTGAAGTGTCTGAACCGACCGAAGCAGTTGCTCCATGTTCTCTCTGCCATTCCGCCAGACGCTGTAGTCGTTCCTGGAGCTCGACCAATGCCGCCTGCCGTTCGGGGCCGAACAACCCCGCAGTTTGCTGCAATTGATGTTCAAAAGCCTCTTGCAACATCAACCACTGGCGCATGCTCTCCTGCACGGTCATGCCCCGCAGCAGACGCGTCTCTTCCGCTTCGAATGCGTCCCAGCCTTCTCGCAAAGCAGACAGTTCACGCATGACAGATTCCTCACGGTGGCTCGGTCAGGAGACCGGCCACAGCCAGCGTATGACAGATTCCTCACGGTGGCTCGGTCAGGAGACCGGCCACAGC
>PHCA01000190.1:0-4065 GCA_002842085.1 Chloroflexi bacterium HGW-Chloroflexi-1 | reverse complement strand
TGACAGATTCCTCACGGTGGCTCGGTCAGGAGACCGGCCACAGCCAGCGCATGACAGATTCCTCACGGTGGCTCGGTCAGGAGACCGGCCACAGCCAGCAGATTCCTCACGGTGGCTCGGTCAGGAGACCGGCCACAGCCAGCCCGGATTATGGCTGTCGCTTGAGAGGATACAGTGTGAGAGTCCCAAACAGCGCGTTCTGGAAGAAATCACCGCGCTTCCAGGTTGTACGTCAGCCCGGTGATCCACCAGCGGCCATCGCGTTTGGCGAAGGTCCAGCGGTCGCCGCCCGGAGAGACCTCGCCGCCGATGACGGTGGTGCTGGTAGCAACGGCCGTATAGCCCTCGATGGTGATCGCCACGTCGGTCGCGCCGGCAGCGGTCGGATTGCCGGGGAAGACCAGCACGACGTACCGCTCACGGATGGCATCGCGGCCCTGCCAACGCGCGTCGTCAGTCCCGTCATCGGGCGTGTGCCTGGCGTCGGCGACCACGGCATCCTCGGCCCACAGCCCCATCAACCCGTCGATGTCCTGAGAGACTACGCCCTGCCCTTCCAGCAAGATCAACTGACGGATCGCTTCTTCATCCGAGGCCGGCTGCGGCGTCGCGGTGTGAACAGGGGTCGTGGGCTTCGGCCCCAGCATCGAAGTCGGGACAGCATTGCTGCATGCGCCCAGCTCCGCCAGGGCCAGCAGTACGATGGAAACGAGTAAGCGAACACGCACGACCTGAGAATCCTCCGAATTCATGATCCGTCCTTGTTATGTCGAGACTACTCACTCTACTGTCATTCCTGAACGCAGCGAAGCCTGGCCTGAGAATGGCCGCCCCAACGTCATTGCGAGGCCCGCTGTTTGGGCCGAAGCAATCAGGATTGCCGCAATCCCCCCACCGGAGGAGATTGCTTTGCTTCGTACCTCGCAACCGCATCCTTCGACTTCGCCCGCCAAACGACGGCGGGCTCCGCTCAGGACGCTCCTCGCAATGACAGCCTGCGCAATTACGTTATGTCGATAACCGACTATACGCAAGACACAAAGTCTACCCTACTCGACCACCAGCGGCAGGTATTGCCACGACGGCGGCCGGTAGTAGCCGAAGTCGACCCGCACGGCGATAAACGCGTTGACCCGCACGATCACCAGGAAACCGGTGGTGGGCCAGAAACCGGCCATTTCCGGCAATGTGATGGTATACGCGCCGGGGGGCGTCACATCGAAGAAACAGTAGAAACCCGAGGCGTCGGTGAACGCCTCCCGGGCGACATCGGCCGTGATCGCCGGCCCGATCGGCGACAGAACCACCCTGGCGCCGACGATGGGCGGCTCACCCCCCTGACGTTCGCCGTCATGGTTGACGTCCTCCCATACTACCCCCCGGACCGAACCGGGAGCCGGCGACGGGCTGAAAATGGGCGTCGGACTGGGGGTCGGCGTGCGCGTCGGCGTGGACGTCGGCGTGGGCGATCGGGTCGCGGTCGGGGTCGCCGAGGGGGTCGGCGTTGCTGTGCCGGTCCCAGGCTGATCGGCAAAGGCCAACGTCACCTCCGCCTGGCTCAACAAGGCAACCCCGTACCAGTGCGGTCCGTTGGACACATAGCCGGGCGGGTCCATCTCCTGGACGAAATAGACCGCCGGCGGCAGGGAGAAGCATTTCGGCTCGTGGACGCCATCGGTGGTGTATTGCGTGACCGGCGCCAGGTTGACGTCGCGCACGACGATCTCCGCGCCGGCCAGCAGCGTCTCACCCGGGTCCCGCACCAGGTTGCCATTCCCGTCCTCGAACGCGAGCACGCACAGGTTGCCCGGCTTCGGGGTCGGGGTGTTGGTGGCCGTGGGCGTGTTACTGGCCGTGGGCGTGATGGTCGGGGTGTGGGTGTTGGTGGGGGTCAGCGTAATGGTGGGCGTGTCGGTGCGCGTGGGGGTGGCCGTGACCGTCGCCGTGTTGCTGGGCGTCGACGTGGGCGTGCTGGTAGGCGACGGGCTGATCACTACTGAGCCGTCGATGAGGGAACCCAGTACTGAACCGCCACCTTCCTGTTGCACATCTGTCTCACTTGGATTGAACGTCAAAGTAGTAGTACCCGTGTTCTGTCTGGCTCGCATCGTAAGCGTCGCAACGGTAAATGTAGGAGGGATGGCATGCCCTGGTCCCGCCTGTGCAGTCGCGATAATCCAGATCCGCCCAGCAGCGAAATCGTTATTCTGTTCGAACCCGGTGAGACGAACATCGCCTCGGGCCACAGAAATGCATTCCAGATAGACCGGATCGAAATTGATCCACGCGTCGACCCCTACTGCCGCGATGTCACCCTCGACCCTGACTTCAAGCGTAAATGTTTGCCCTGTGTATACGTACTTGATGTTGGGACGGATCGCCACGTTGTCGGCCAGTGGATGTACAGCAGGCCCGGCCAGAGCCGGGGCGGGAGCCGCGCCGATTACCGCCACACTGCCGGTCAACAGCAAGAGGACAACCGCCAAAATACTCAGGTTTCGCATCACGATTTTCTCCTCTCGTAAGCGTTCAAAAGTAACTCCGTACTTTCAGGCCGCTCTTCCGTGCAATTTTACCGCGAAACCACCAAGTTATTTTTGAACGCGACCTCAGTCCAGCACCAAAGGCAAAAATCGATACCTGAACCCGCCCGCGGGGACGATCGCCACCTGCGCGCCGGAAAGCGAGCCTGTCACGAATTTGCCGGCTCTATCCGATACGGTGCCATCCACCATATCGACCGTGGCCCGCGGGATCGCCTGCAGCGCCTTGAACCGCACCCAAGCGATGGTTACGTCACCACTCACTTCGCTCCCAATCAACCCGGCCCCATAGAGGATCCGCCCCGCCGCGTTGTCAACCTGGTTGTAGTAGTCGTTGAGCGGCGGCTGCGGCTCGATCTCCGTCGCCGGCTGTCCATCGGGCCCGACGACCTGCATAATCTGCGGTGGGAAGCGGATATCGGCGTCCATCGCCACAAACGCCTGATCGCCGGCGTAAGCCATCAGCGTCAGTGTGAAGATGTCACCAGGCGCGACTTGTATCATCTCAGGCTTCAACCCCAGATCGACCGTCCCCTGCGGGCGCCACCCGGCAGCCTGTACTGTGGTCACCTCGATATCACCAGTCCCGAAGTAATCGGCGCTCATGAGAGCAAAATCACTGGAGCGGATGCGGTTGTCCTCGTCGAAATCCGCGCGCGGGTCGAAGCCAGGGTCCCCTTCCCGGGTGAAGTAGGCCGCACTCAGCAGCGCGAAATCAGATGAGCGCACCCGGTTATCGTTGTCCGCGTCCCCTTCGAGCAGCGTGCCCATGTCGATGGTGAGGGGACCGGTGATGGCCACGTTTCGCTTGACGTTGCGCAGGGTGTGCATGTTCTTGACGCGTACGTCGTAGGTTCCGCTAAAAAGGTCCAAATAGCCGCTCCACCGGCCGTTTTGATCCAGGGTCAGGTCCCATTGTTGGCAGATGGTAGTCGAGTTGCCAGGCGGATAGAGGGCCAGGTGCACAGGCACCGCCCACGGCGCGCTGGGGGGTGGGCTGTTGGGCCGCTGGAGCGACACCGTCAGCGTAAACGGCATGGGCAAGGGCGTAGTCTGGGCCGGACAACCGGCGCGCGGCTGTGCCGCCGGTGCAGTAGAAGCGGTGACATAGCCCAAGCCACTGTTCCCCAAGGACAAGAGCAGTGCCAGAGCCATCGTCAGGATGTTGCCTGCGCGCAGGCAACGACGCCGAATACAAAGCATGATCGACCTCCTCAGTGTACTATGCTGACTGCACGCATGGATGTTCAGGTGATGTTTCGTAGAAATCAAAATACCATGCAAACCGCCATTTGTCAACTCGTCGCCAACACTGAGGCCTGGTGATTACCCACCTCTTCCTAAATGTCATTGCGAGCGTTGTTGGCGAAGCAATCTCCGGTTGCCACAATCGAGATTGCCGCAATCTCCTGCTTCGGAGGAGACGTATCTTCTCAATTTTTCGGGGAATCGCTCGCTGTGGCCGGTCTCCTGACCGAGCCACGGTGGCTCGGTCAGGAGACCGGCCACAGCCACCCCGGAT
>PHCA01000189.1:12020-13552 GCA_002842085.1 Chloroflexi bacterium HGW-Chloroflexi-1 | reverse complement strand
CGCTGGGGCGATCGCTGATCAGTTCGTCGCCTGGTAGATCCGCCGCAGCTCATCGGGGGCGCCCGCCCGCTTCAACCCCTCGTGGATCGCGCGCAACAGAGCCACGTCCTTGATGCGACTTCATTGGCTCTTGGCGTAGAGATAGCGATCGTGTTCTGTGGCAGCGTTCGGCAGGCGCCCAGGCTCGGCATCCGCACCCAAGGCACGTAGCATCTGCCACCCTCGCTCAGAGGGTTGTTCCTGCCCAGCCAGCGTTTCAAGTAACAGATCCAGGATCCGAATTTCTCGTGGCCGAACCGTCACCCGGATGCGCGGTCCCAAACCCGCTTCCCGCAGCCACTGCTCGCTGATCCAAACCCCCCGCTCGACTTCCAGGATCTGTGAACTCGCTTGTGTCATTTCCAGGCTCTCTTTCATTCTGCTGTCCCACTGCCATTCCACAGGCTCACGATCAACGACCTCGATCGGCGGCGCGTCGTGCTCGCGCAGCTTCGCCACAACGTGCCGGCCCAAGCACCCCGCGGCGGCCGTCACCATCACGCGCTGGTTGTTCCGTAATTAAACGCCATCCGGCCAGACGCCGCGATCCATGCACTCTCTCCACCTCAAATTTGCCACGAAGATACACCGATTGTTTTGCCACGAATTACACGAATTCTCACTAAGACTTTTTCTTTGCCACGAATTACACGAATTTTCACTAATCATTTTCTCTTCGTGCTAATTCGTGCAACTTGTCCTGAGCAGAGCCTGCCCTGAGGTCTCTCCTGAGCCTGTCGAAGGGTACAATCGAAGGGTCGAATTTTTCTTCTTTGCCACGAATTACACGAATTTTCACCAAGATTTCGTCTTTTCGTGGTAATTCGTGCAATTCGTGGCGAGAACTCCTCGTGTCCATTCGTGCAACTTGTCCTGAGCTTGTCAAAGCATGTCCTGAGCGCGTCCTGAGCTTGCCGAAGGGGTCCTTCCCGAGTGCATCCTGAGCCTGTCGAAGGGTACATCGAGGGGCCCGGTCGAAGCATTCGCAATCCGAAATCCGAAATCCCAAATCCCAAATCCGCCATTCGCAATCCGAATTTCGCAATCCGCAATCCGAAATCCGCAAGCGCCGCCGCCTCGCGGCCACCGACGGCAAGGTAAAGGGAGAACACTTATCCAAGGCTGCCCGGAGCGAGAAACACCATCGCTGCGACGGTCCAGCCCGTTGTGCGGGCTCGTCCTGCCCTATCCCCGCTGGAAACCCGGCAACTCTACCATAAATCAGCAATGCTGACAAATTGCTATTGCGTCGCCTCACCAGGTAAGCGTTCCGCAACAACTCCGTACTTTCGAATCGTTCCTTCGAGGAAGTCACCGCAAGACAGCGAAGATCTTCTTGAACGCGACCTTACCACTTTGCTCGGGCCGGTCTCCCGACCGAGCCCGCTCGTAGCGCTCCCAACTGCCGCCTTCCGGGGTGCCCGCGCCCTGCTCCACCAGCGTGCCATCTTCCGCCGCGATCACGAACGTCACCCCAAATTCGCAATCCGAAA
>PHCA01000189.1:0-11981 GCA_002842085.1 Chloroflexi bacterium HGW-Chloroflexi-1 | reverse complement strand
CCCTTTTCCCTTGCCACGAATTATACGAATTCTCACTAATTTTTCTTTTCCCTTGCCACGAATCATACGAACGCTCACTGATTTCCCGTTTCCTTTGCCACGAATTACACGAGTTTTCACTAATTTTTCTTTTTTTGCCACGAACTGCACTAATTTATTGTTGTTTTCGTGGTAATTCGTGCAACCTGTCCTGAGCCGCGTCCTGAGCTGTGTCCTGAGCTTGTCGAAGGGCCTGTCGAAGCATGTCCTGAGCCGCGTCCTGAGTTCATCGAAGGGGCCCCTCCTGAGCTATAGTGAGTCAGATAAAGATCCGTGCTTTGAGGCCGTTCTCACGCCTGGGAAGGACCTCAAAACCCCGAAACATTATCTGAACATCTATAGTCGAAGGGCCAAGCCGAAGGGGGCTTGTCGAAGGGCCAGGCCGAAGGGGGCCAGCCGAAGAATCCGTGGCAAGAGCTCCTCGTGTCAATTTGTGGCGGAGGTTTTTCACCTCACCCGGCCAGGCGTGCGGCGATGTCCGGGTGACCATTGCGGATCAGCATGGCGGCGGCATCTGTCCGAATGTCGCCAGCCCGTCGCTGCGCCGGAACATCGCGCTCCCGCACATACGCCATCATTTCGTAGATAGACACCTCCGCCACTTCCGCGGCGCGCTCCAGAGTGACCTCGCGCCGGGCGTACAATCCGGCTGCGTGATCCAGCCTGGCTGTCTGGAGACCTTCCGACAGCAGCTTCCGTACCAGTCGAGGACGGCTCAATGCATAGTAGCCGGCCACCTCATCGAGCGCCTGGAGCACCGCATCTTCAACCGGAATGCTCAACGTCTTGACCCTGGTTGCTTCCATGATTCACCTGCTCCTCAATCAACCGCCCCAGCCACAACAACTCCGCCAGATCATCGGCACGCATCCCCATGACGGCTGCCAACCGGGTAACCTTATCTTCGTACTCTCGCCCGTCAATCTGCTTCTTGAGCAACCCCTCCAACAGCAACGTGTCGCTGCCGCACAACGAAACTCGCAATGCCGCCGCCGTTGCGCGGGCATGCAGGTCATCCAATACCGCCAAGTAGGTGGTACAAAGTTTCTTCCACAAAAAGCCGGACCTGTGGCCCGAAAAAGTGCCGGGGACTTATTGCTACCTACTTCGACATCCCTGCTCCTGGGCTTCTACGATGGTTTCCTGCTCACCCACGCCCAACCTGCCCGGAAATCCTGCCTTCACCAATCGCTCACGGGCAACTGGCCCCAATTGTAACACACGAACCCGCCCATCGGCCACTGCCCGTTCGATCGCAAACGCGTCTGGATGCCCGCGCCGCATGCCTTCGATGACTGCCTCCTGGTACACAGCGCCGGTGATAATGACCTCTTGATACAAATCCTCCATCAAATCCAGGATGCCCGCCTTGGCCAGATAGATCAACCCGCTGGCATCTATCTTAATGGTTCTCTTTGTTGTCCAAGACTCGGTCATATGACCCTTGAAATGAGACAGCCGTTACAGTTCAGCATCCGCCGCTCGAGTTGTGAGGCTCAGATGTCAGGGAGCCAGGGTGCCGGCGTGCCGAGATGAATCCCTCTGCGCCCCAGCACCCCTGCCTGTCCTGAGCAGAGCCTGCCCTGAGTACAATCGAAGGAGCCTGCCCTGAGCTTGTCGAAGGGTCGAAGGGTTCGTGGCGAGAATCAACGTTTTCTTTGCCACGAATTTCACGAATAGGATGTACGATGTAGAGCGCATGGATGATCGTCGAGCTGATGCCGTCCAGACTCATCTTCTCAGTCGAGGAGTGTCAGCAACTCGGCAGGCGTGATACCAGCATCCCTCAGAATCTTGCGTAGCAGACCCCGCCCGACATCCTGGCCAGCATGAACGGGCACTGTCACGACTCTCCCGTCAGCGTGCTTGAGGCGAGCATGGCTGCCTGTCTGTCGCTGCATCCGGAAACCCGCCTGCTCTAACGCGCGGAGCACCTGGCGGGCGGTGAGCATGGGTAGGGCGCCCATCAGGCCAGCACTCGCTGCACGCCGATGAACTCTGTTGGGGTGTGCGCTGGCTCTTCCGCAAGGCACAGGGCAATGACGTCTCGCATGTTCGCCATCAACTCATCGATGGTCCGCCCCTGGCTATAGCACGCGCGTAACTGGGGCACTTCGCCCACGTAGAAACCATCCTCATCGCGTTCGATAACCACGTAGAACTCGGGTCGATCCTGGTTCATGGGAGTACTCTCCTGCGAATGTCGTCTGCACCCGGTAAGCGGTCAGAAACAACTCCGCACTTTCGAGCCGATCCTTCGAGGGGACTCGCCGCAAGACAGCGAAGTTATTCTTGAACGATTCGTGGCGAAAAATCACTTTACTACCCGCGGGTGCTGGAGCGAGTCGGCGCCGAAGTTGAGCAAGATTGCCAGGCGAAGACCCGTAGCGGTCAGGTAATTGATCGCTTGCGCTTCGTGCTTGGGATGCAGAGTTGAGACAGCCTTAAGCTCAAGAATGATCTTGTCTTCCACGACGAAATCGGCCTCGTAGTCACCCACCAGCACACCCTTGTAATAGACCGGCAGCTTCCATCTCGTCCCAATAGTCGGCCGCCGAGTGTGTGTCCCAGAACTCTCCCGCTTCTTCTGCGTTTCTGAAGTGCTCTGGAATCGGCACCCTCTTACTTTCGTCCATATCGCCTCCTTTCCGCTTGACAAAAACATCCATATCTCGTGCACTGATAGGGAGCACATCAAGATTGGCCTTCACGATGAAGAACACGGTCAGGTAACGTCCCTCATCAGTCTGGCCCAACGCAAGATAAACATCTTCGCCGGCTACGTCCCCCTTTGCTACGTGGTGTACTTTCTTCCTGCCACGCAAGACCTCTTCGACCTCAAAGGTTGTGACATGATGCTTGGTTCTGATCTTGTCAACGAACTTGTCAAGCCAAATAATTCGTCTAATTCTCAAGCCGGCTCTCCGATGAGAGGCCTTTCCTTCCGTGTCAATTCGTGGCCGATCGGCGATTTCGGAAACCTTGCAGGTTCCGTCAGTTCGTCCGCTGATAAATCCGCCGCAGCTCCTCGGGCGTGCTCACCCGCTTCAACCCCTCGTGGATCGCGCGCAGCAGGTACACATCCTCGATGCGGCCGATCTCCGGCAACAGGCGCAACCCGTCGGCGCCCCACTTGAGCTTCAGACCGAGCGTGATCCCGTCGAATAAGCCCTTGCGCTCGCCCCGTTGCTCACCTGTTCCCTGACTCACGGGGTGTGGATAAGCCCATGACACCGGAGCGTTGCCTCTCCAACCGCGATAACCGCCCCACAGCGCCTGAGAAAGTCCATGCCGAGCAAGCCATCCACGAAGGTCCCTGTCGGCAAGGTATGGGCGACTACCGGAAAATTCGTGAGCCGTTGCCCCAAACAATGAAACCAGGGCAAGGCGACCACCGGGGCGACGATAACTCCGTTAGCGGCCACAATCCTTACCGTGCGGAGTGGGTGGTGCGTGTCGCACCCCAAGGCCTCTACAACCTCCACAGGCAACGTCGTGTAACTCGCTCCCGTGTCTACCGCCAGGCACACGACCACGACACCCTGGTTCCCTCCGCCTGCGGCCGCGCGCAGTACGAGCAGATTCCCATGATACGCCAGGCGATAAGGCTGACCTTCCCTCATAGAATCACCGCCAGATCCTCGGGTATCGCCCCAACGTATTCGATCGCGACTGGCTTGTCTTTGACCGCCAGGAGATCACCGTAGATCCGGTCACGATCCGGAGAATGGGCTATGACTTCGCCGCGCACGACGTTCAGATCCTCGTCCAGTTCCGCATAAGTGATCAGCAGCCACTCACCGTCGTACCGCTCCCTGATAGCCTGGATGCTCAATACTTCTCCCATTTTTGCACTCCTTTCTATATCCAGTCCCACCCCTCGTGGATCGCGCGCAGGTGGATCTGATCGCGTCCCCCAGCCTCACCATCTCCTCCATCACGTTCCACAAGTCCTGCGCCGGAAGCGTCTCTGTCGTTGGCGACAGATGTCGCAGAAGAGCTTCCAGACACCCCAAGGCGGTCTTCTGTTGTGCCATCGCACACAACAACCCCAACGCGTCCAGCGACCGCTCAGGCGTATCCGCGCGGAAAGGGTGTCTCAAAACCACCAGTACCGCCTCGACCGCTACCGCACCCCTGAGATCGGCGTCAACACATTCCGACAGGTCGTGCAACCCACCGCGATAGTCCGGCACGGCTGGGTTCGGTGACTTGGGCAGGTTGAGCAAGTCGCCAAAGTGCAGTGGGGTTGTCCAACGGACTTTCCCGCGCGAGACCACCATCGGCACGATCGGCGCGACTGCCCTCAACCAGCCGCGTTCCCGCATGGCGTACTCCCAGACCTGCATCATGTAGTATACCAGTTGTAACGCCACCACCGACTCGGGGCAGCTCTTGTGCTCGAATAGCACATAGACGTACGCGTCCCGCCCGTCCAGCAGCCGCACCTCGTAGAGCAGGTCCGCAAAGTGCTCCTGCAACGTCTCGTCCACAAACGCGTCCTTCACCAGGCGCAGGTCGGTCAGGTCCAACAGCGTCGCCACCTCGGCCGGCAGGTAGTAACGCAGAAAGTCGCGCGCCGCTTCCGGCTGCGTCAGCGCCTCCTTGAAGAACTTGTCGTGCGGATTGACAAGTTCAGGCACGGGTGGAACTCAACTCCGCCAGCAAGAACTCGGCGACTTTCGAAGCGATGAAGCCGGCGACGCCAGTCACGAGATAGGTTGACACAAGAAGACCTTTCTTTTGCCACGAATGGCACGAATTTACACCAAATTCTTTGCCACGAATTACACGAGTTTTCACTAATTATTTTCTCTTCGTGCTAATTCGTGCAATTCGTGGCGAACATCAGCGTCCTCTTTGCCACGAATTACACGAATTGGCACTAACTTTTCCTTGTCCTGAGCTTGTCGAAGGGCCTGTCCTGAGCGGAGCCGAAGGATTCGTGGCTGAGTTGAAGCTCTAATCGTCTCACTAAGGACTGAGAATTAAATAACTTGCGCAAGTCTCCCTTCATTTGCCGGAGCAGATGAGTAAGTTATTTAGTCCTTAGTCCTAATCGTCTCATTTTTTCCCTAATTGCCTCATCTTACTGCATAGCGTAGGCTCCGACCCTTTCCAATCTCCTGGACCCATCCTGTTTCCAAATGGAAAATCTGCACAAAAGATGATGTGTGCAGTTTTTCCACAAGCTGTACAAGCTATATATCGCCAAACAGGGCTGGATCGAAGGAGCCACACCAGTACACGGCCGCTTTGGGGGATTGTCTGGACAGACGTTGGACAAAATCGAAGCCCTCTGGCAGCCTGGCCCGTCTCACAAGCTCGGGCAAGGCGCCTGGGTCGCCCTCGGCCACAGTGCGGACCTTTGTCAATAGTGAGGAAACCTCTCCCCCGCGGCTGACCCGTTGAATGAGCCCAGCACAGAACGCCGCCAGGGCTACATCCGCCTTGGCCTCCGGGATCAGGTTATACCGCCGGCCACCTATCAGATGGCTCTTGAGAGCGTTGACCCCGCGGCGGATCTCTTGGGTACGGGCTTCTTCCCGCGCTCCCCGCAGGTCAATCATTGTCGTCAGGCGGGCCAGGTTGACCAGGTCGGCCACAACGCTGTCCACGCCATACCCTGCACGCAGGAACCGGCTCTCCTGCTCCACGCTCCTGGCAAACGCATCGGCAATCTCTTCCAGGTCATCTGCCTCCTGAAACAACATCCCCACGTCGTAAAGCTGCTTGATGCGTGGCAGTTCCTTGTTCACCCCGAAGGGAATGCCCGTTGTGTCCGGTGCCAGAGCCACCAGTTTGTCGCCCAAGGCACTGTTGGCGGTAGGGATGCGCACCTGAACCTCCTGGGTCGGCTCGTAGAAAGGTGCTCGGATCGTCGCCATCTGCGTCGTGTAACCTGGCTCTTCCAGGATCACATCCAGCAAGATGTATCCTCTTCGTTGCGGAGTCCGAGGCTCGAAGGTGATCTCGTAGTGCAGCTTGGGTATCCGTTCATGACGTTCCCCCACCCGGATCGCCTCTTCATATCCGGTAAAGAGCCCTTCCGTCACGATGGCCTCGAGAACCCGCTCAATCTGCTCTCGCGAGCTACTTGTTGCGACGTCAACATCTATGGACAAGCGACGGATCTGCGGCAACAGAAGATAGACTGTAGTGCCGCCCTTGAGTAGGAAATCAAGGCCGGCCATACATAGCTGAGAAGCCAATTCAAGGCAGTAGATGGCCTTTTCCAGCAGGATGGGATCCGCCTTGATACCCACCCTCTGCCTCTCAATCCATTCCCGGGTGAAACATTGATCCCTAGCGTTCCGCGGCACCCCGGGCTCCTTCTACGATGGCGTCGATTTCAGCCTCTTTGTCGCCAGGGTCTCCTGGCCCATCAACCCAGACAGCTAATGGAGTGTGATCCTTCAACTGCTTGAGCAAATACTGAATCTCCCCCCGGATCTTACGGCGGCTGGCGTAAGAAAGCAGCAGTACAAAGTTCAAAGCGTAGTGGGCGATGCTGTTGCGCAGCATCCGCCCGAACTCATCCAGTCCCAGGTTGAGATAGCCCCGGCTGAGGTCAAAGTAGAGATCAATGAGCAATTTCTCCGGAGTGGCGGTCCGTACCCCGTTCACCTCGACCGTGGCGGTCGTCTCACTGCGGCTACGAACGACCACCGGCTTGCGGGTCAGGTCCAGGAATTTGGCCAGTTCTTCCTTCTTCGGATCCAGGAGTGCCATCTCATCTTGCTCTAGAAGCACACTATGGATGGCCGGCACGACCTCGCCGTCGGCCTCCACAAAGATGATGTGCCAACCCATCAAGAGATGGGCTACCGGAGCAAGCTGCTCAGTGCTCCATATAGTAAAGGGTGTAAAAGGCAGCAGGTGCTGGATCTTGGTTTGGACTTCCAGCATCCGCTCGCTGAGAAAGAGCTCAAACGTGGGCAGAGCTCGCCTTCGGTAAAGCCCATGGCCAGCACCGAAGAGAACTCCCTTTGCCCCCAGACGATATAGGTACTCGCTGGCGGTCTTCCTGGTCACGGAGGCGTTCCCCTTCAGCACGTCCTCGACGGTAACAAATTCTCGTTCGCTCACGAACCGGGCAAGCCAGTCTGGCACCGAACCACCAGGCATGGGTTCCCTATCCTGATGAAGCATCTTCACGACCAGCGCCTTTTCATCCCCTCGGATTATACCACCCACTCCGCAGTTGTCGTAACCTTGTCCTCCCTGCTCCTCTGCTCCCGCGCTCCTTTGCTCCTCGGTCAACGCCGGCTCGTCAGGCTCCATGTCCCGGTACACACTGAGAGGGGGAGACAAGGTGAGGGGGTGACAAGGAGAAAGGGAATCAGCCCCCTGTCTCCTTGTCTCAGACGGTGCCCGCCAATGAAACCGCCGGCACCACAAACCAGGGCTCGCTTCATAGATACTCTCCCTTTTTGCCACGAATTACACGAATTTTCACTAATTTTTCTTTTTTGCCACGAACTGCACTAATTTATTGTTCTTTTCGTGTCAATTCGTGAAACCTGTCCTGAGGCCCCTCCTGAGCCTGATGAAGGGCAGGGGCGAAGGATTCGTGGCGAGAATCAACGTTTTCCTTGCCACGAATTACACGAATTTGCACTAAGGTTTTCTTGTTCTTCGTGTCAATTCGTGAAACCTGTCCTGAGCCCTGCCCTGAGCGCAGTCGAAGGGGCAGTCGAAGGATCCGTGGCGGAAATCAACGTCCTCTTTGCCATGAATTACACGAATTTGCACTAACTGACCTTTCTCTTGCCACGAATTACACGAATTTGCACTAATTCTCCTGTTTTCTTCGTGTCAATTCGTGAAATTCGTGGCGGACATCAGCGTCCTCTTTGCCACGAATTACACTAATTTGCACTAAGGTTCCTCTGTTCGTGGCAATTCGTGCAATTCGTGGCGGAATCTTACTTCACCACCCGCTGGTGCAACGCGGTCATCTTGCGGCCGTCCACGTCAATGCCAGAGCCTGTCCTGAGCGCAGTCGAAGGGCCTGCACTGAGCCGCAGCGAATGTGACGGGAAAGCCCTTCTCGGCGAAGGCCACGGCCAGCGCCTGTCCTGAGCGCAGTCGAAGGAGCAGGCCCTCGTAGCCCAGGCCCACTACGGCCACGACCGCGGTATGATCATGGATCTTGGAAAGAAGTTGGTCTTTCATAGCTGGCGACCACCGCCGTTCTGTCTTGCGATGAATGGCACGGATTATCACCTCAGCTTGCGATCTTGTCAAACAACGGCCCCCCAGCCCCCCGATTGCGGGGGGGGCGCGCCTTCCCCCCCACGGTTGGGGGGCCAGGGGGGCGCTTTCAGCCGCGGCTCCCCCTGAAATTCTCCATGACCACCGGTTGACAATCCGAAGCAAACATGTTATAGTCTGACCAGATAAAACCTGAGACGTCAGGTTTCCCCCCGGCGAAGGCGTACCCGACAGATGGGTGCGGGTTGGGTTTCAGGTGCTCAGAGCCTGAATAAAAGCATCCCCAACTAGCCGGGGCGGTTTTTTTCTCCCGGCACATAGAGAATTTCCACCTGGTTCCCAAGCTGCGCCAAACATCCCCGCATGGCTCCTGCAACCGAATCCAGAGCTGCGCCGGCAAGCATGTCCGCTATCTGTAGTCCATCTTCCTCAACCGCCGGTCGAGCTGAGACTTTTTTCAAGTGATAGCCCATCTCGCGCTCCTCAAGTAGACGCGAGATCGCAACTCGGATTCCTCGAATGGCCCTGGTTTCCCTTCTTGGCCCATCGAAGATCAACACGGCATCTTCCACAGACTCCCGACTGGCCCCAACCACAGCTTCGGCGACAAAATGCTCGATCAGCCCTTGACCGCCCATTCGACGCCAGGTATCGGATAGCGCCGCCTTGTTCACGATCACAATCCTGGCCGCAAAAGGCATTCCGCTTAGTGCGCTACAAAAGGCCAACCGGAGCTTGTTCGAGGCGTCGGTATAGTGCAGATAAAAGCTCTCGCTGACTTGTCGCTCTCGTCTGAATCGCCGCACTGCCTGCTGGATTGCCTCATACCTCTCGGCAAACACAGCCACTACGACGAGATGGCAGGATGATCTATGTCGAAACTTGAATCCAGGGTCTCCAGCCCAGTCCACAAAAACATACTTCGGGGCAACGCAATCAGCTAACACCGTATCGAAGTCGAGCAGCATCCGTTATCGCAAATCCACTCAGAGTTCGTCGTCACCCTAAACCGACCTGCGGGCTGACCTTGCCAAGCGGCTACCTTGCCAAGCGGCTACCTTGCCAAGCGGCTACCTTGCCGCCGTCCACGTCAATGCCAGAGCCTGTCCTGAGCGCAGTCGAAGGATTGAGCTTCAACAAACTCGAAATCCTCAGTCAGGAATCAGACACCCGTTGTCGCGCGCAGACCCGCATTCAGAAAGCTATTCGGTCGCACGCACCTACTCGTGAACCGACTTGAGAAGGAACTGTGACACGACTTCCAGCACGATCCTGATGTCAGCGACCGGTTCGCCCACGAGCGGCGACGCGTGGATGTTCCCCAATTCGTCATGGTGATGGTGCGGATAGGTTGCCACAGAACGGAACTCCTCCTTGTTATCCCAGCGGAGCAAGGGAACCTCGGCGAAAAGCTGATAGGCGTAGTCTACGTGACCCCGGTTGTAGTATACGCGCACCTGCAGGCTGGTCTTGCCCGTGAACTCCGCTCGAATTTTGAAGAGGAATTGGTCGGGCGCAAACTCCTTGGTCTCTACGTCAGCCACCCGTTTGCACAAAGAATGTGCCTGCAAGATGGCACTCAAAGCACCCAGGAGAGCTGGCAGAGAGGTTACGCCACCGCCTCTTGCCGCAGGCCCAGCCAACTCTCCAACATCTCCCGAGCCGCCTTCCAATCCAACCAGTCATCTTCTTCTTGCATGATGGCCTGTCCCAGGGACTGACGCTGTTGGGGAGGAAGCTGGCTCGTTTCTAGCAGGACCGAGCGCTCGTGCAGATACTCGCCAAATCGCTCAAAATGCATACCGTACCTGCGCTCAAAACGCGCCGCTTCCCGCTGCAGAATAGAGATCTGCCGCAGGATGTAGTCCCGCAGCAACTCCCGGATAGCTTGTTCCTCGGTCATGAATATCTTGCGTCGAATCAAAGGCTCCATCGCAACGGCCAAACTAGCACTCATTTCGATCCTCCTCTTCAAGATCTCCCCGGATCGCGGCCAGGTCGCGCAGGCCTGTCCTGCGACCGAAGGGAGTCCCCGACCATCGGGAGTGGGGAGCGCAGTCGAAGAATTCGTGGCGGAAATCAACGTCCTCTTTGCCACGAATTACACGAATTTGCACTAAGGTTTTTCTTTTCGTGTCAATTCGTGCAACCTGACCTGCCTGCACCTGGAACGCAGGCCCAGGGGGACAGGCCAGGTGAGTTTTTTGCCGGATGATTTGTAGCGCCAACGCATTCAGGCCGTCACCCGGCAAGGCGCTTTTGACAAGAAAGGCGAATCATGCTATCATTCTATTCAAGACCGGGTGCTCTGGTGACCCCTATCCTTTACCGGATGACTGAACCAGAGATTGGTTCCGATACGGCGATGACCCGCAGTGAGCGACGAGTCGTCGGGATCCCCCGGTTGTTTCTATTTCAACAGCCGCAGCAGTTCACTTGCCCCCACTCTTCTGCCCGGCTCTTCCTCGCCCCGAAACACCGCCCAGGCGCTGTAATGCGCTGGCGACTTCTTGCCAATCTCACCGAACGCGATCTGGTCCTTCGAGAAGGCCGGCGCAATTCTCCAGATATGGTTGAGCAACATAGCGCGAAGCTCTGCTGCCTTACCAGGATATTCCATATCTATGGTGACAACCTCAAGTTGATCCGGATAATCCCTGAGAAGCAAGAATAGAGCGCTGGCGAACAGCTTGAGATACAAGGTACTGACACTTCCACCCCTCTGTCTGAGTCTCCTGAGACACTCTCTCTTTTCGACCCCCAAGATCAGGATCGAGGCCTTTATGCCGTCCGAAAACGCGAGAACGGTGGTAACTTGGGTACGCTCGATCTTGCCGCTCTGATCAACTTCGATGTGGTGTCGCACGAGCGATGATCCTCCTGTCGGCTGATCTATGCCAAGGGTGGGAAAGTCGGTTCTGCTCCACCTTGACGAGACGTGACCAGGTAGGTGGGCTGGCCGGCGGCCAGCAGGAACTCAACGACTTTGGAGGCGATGCAGCCGGCGACGCCGGTAACCAGGTAGGTAGCCATCAGGCTGTCCTCTCCACAGCTTGATCCATTGCGTTCCTTGTGTCCACCACCAACCTGGCCTTTTGCCGGGTGGCCGCCCAATCGTAGCTTGAGTGGTCTGTCACCACCACCACCACACAGTCCGCTGCGGCGAGCACAACGTCCAGGTCAGGCTCACCCTGTATCTGATCTCCGATAAACGAGGCATCATTATCGCAGCACCCGCCTCGTACCAAACGGCCTTGAAGCTCCTGGTCAAATATCCTCGGGCAATTGCACTCGCGGAAGCGTAGCCAAGACAAAGGGCATCGCCAGGTGCTCCGTCATCTCGCGCAACCGCTGAGCGAGCGCTTCCTGCTCCCGCTCCCATTTCCTGACCATCGGCCGATCGAACGTCACAACGCGGTGGACTCCCAAGAGGTCACCCGCCTCATCTGTGCCGAAGGTAGCCAGCGCCAACACCTTCGCATCTTCCCGCGAGAACGTTCGCTCCCTGACGCGCCGCGCCCAACGCTTGAAGTAACGCGTCGGATAGAGTACCTCAACGCGTTTCAAGAACATCAGCATCTCAGTCGGCGCCACCTGACGGCCGTGCGCCAACAGAAGATTGCGCGCCTCAGTGGACAGGAACAGCCTGTACCCCTTGCCCCGCGCCAGGTGAACGAGCAAGATCGCCTGCTGTTCTTCATCAGTCAGCGCCAAACCGCGCACCA
>PHCA01000188.1:4601-6202 GCA_002842085.1 Chloroflexi bacterium HGW-Chloroflexi-1 | reverse complement strand
GCCCAGCGGCTACCCGCACCACTTCTTCATGTACAAGCCGACCAAAGACCCCGGCGGCGACTGGGACCTGATCGAAATCGAAGGCACCCACGCCCGCGGGTTCTGCAACGTCGCCATGACCAACGACGTCTACGCGCTGAAGCCGGGCGACAGCCAGCCGACCTGGATCCTGGAGCCGGATGGCCGCCCGATGAGCGGCGGCATCCTCAAACGGCCGGGGCCGGAGACTACCCGCTTCCAGCTCTTGATCCCGAAGACGAAGGAATCCCGCGTGGCCCATTGGCTACGGGCGCTCTCCGATGGCTACGTGGACATCGACCGCGACGACGTGTTCGTCAAAGCGCCCGGCCCGGTGGTCGTCCGCCGCCTGCGCCACGAGCTGGCCGACGCGTGGGACGAGCGGCCGCCCGCCATCGAGACGTTCGAGGCCGAACAAGTCGGCTGGGCGTTCCACAAGCCGTACTGGATCGGGCAGGTCGCCCGGGCCGACGCGCCCGGCGCCACGGCCGCGGCGCCCGCGTTCACCTGGGCGGCCCCGGCCGATCCGCCCCTGCGCCAGTCCGTGCTCTACGACATCCACCGCCGGGCCGGCGCCAAGCTCGTCCCCTTCGCGGGCTGGGAGATGCCGGTCCAATACAACTCGGTCCAGGAGGAGCATCTGGCGGTGCGCCAGGCGGCCGGGCTGTTCGACGTCAGCCACATGGGGCTGTTCGAGTTCAGCGGCGACAACGTCCACCTCTTCCTCACCACCCTCACCGCCAACGACATCTCCCCGCTGGAACCTGGCCAGTCGCAGTACTCGTTCATGCTGGCGCCCGATGGGCCCGTCATCGACGACGTCTGGATCTACCGGCTGGACCGGGAGCGCTACTGGATGGTGGTCAACGCGGCCAACAACGACAAGGATTGGGCGTGGGTCAACGCGGTGCGCGCGGGCTGCGTGATGATCGACGCGGAGCGGCCCTGGTCCCGCGCGCTGGGCACCGAGACGGTAGTCATCCGCGACATGCGCGACCCGGCCCAGGCTGGCGAGATGCGGGCGCAACTGGCGCTCCAGGGGCCGCGCTCGCGCGACATCCTGCTGGCGATGCTGGACCAGGACGACCCGCTCCGGGAGCCGCTGCTGGAGATGAAGCGCACGGAGATCATCCACGGCCGGCTGGCAGGCTACGATCTGTACCTCTCGCGCACCGGCTACACTGGCGAGCCGATGGCGTTCGAGATCTTCGTGCACCCGGCGGCCGCGCCCGCGTTCTGGCACGCGCTGCTGGAGGCCGGCGCGCCGCTCGGGCTGAAACCGGTCGGGCTGGCCGCCCGCGACAGCCTGCGCATCGAGGCGGGGTTGCCGCTCTACGGCCACGAGCTGGCCGGGCTGCTGGACTTGAACCCGGCCGACGCCGGCTTTGATTCTTACGTCAAGCTCTACAAACCGTTCTTCGTCGGCAAGGCCGCCTACATGGCCCACGAGCTGGCGCGCGGCGCGCGCCTGGTCCGCTTCCGCCTGGACGAAGAGCACGCGCGGATGCCGGGCCAGGGGGACGTCATCGTGAGCCGCAAGGGCCGGGTGGTCGGCGCGGTCACCAGTTGCTCCATCGACACCG
>PHCA01000188.1:0-4485 GCA_002842085.1 Chloroflexi bacterium HGW-Chloroflexi-1 | reverse complement strand
ATAGACTATTTCCACTTCGTCATTCATTCTCCGAGTTTGGAAGGCGAAGAGGCAAGAACAGATAAA
This sequence comes from Chloroflexi bacterium HGW-Chloroflexi-1, assembly GCA_002842085.1. GTDB lineage: Bacteria > Chloroflexota > Anaerolineae > CG2-30-64-16 > CG2-30-64-16 > CG2-30-64-16. The sequence goes on along the minus strand of PHCA01000188.1, from coordinate 4,419 downwards.
GTCTTGGTGACGCGGTCGCGTTTAGGCTTGTAGCCGCGAACTAACAGGGAAGGAAAAACCAAAACGCACGAACGCAGAACAAGCGCACGCCGTATCATCTCAAGCGACAGCCATAATCCGGGGGCTGTGGCCGGTCTCCTGACCGAGCCACGGTGGCGGAGACCGGCCACAGCCAGCGATCCCCCGGAAAATTGAGAAGATACCGCACGCCGACCACGCCACGTACGCGGCTTTCTGGCATAGGTGGTTGGCACAGTTGGAAGGTGTCTTCATTTCACGTGTTGCGTCGGGCGTGGTCGGTGTGCTGGACGTCGTGCGTCATGGGCGTTGCTCGCGGTGTGAACGGCGCCTGGCGGGCGTGTGGGGAGGTGACTGATGGCGGTCCCGAAGATCGATAGCTACCATTTCGGTATGATCGTGATCGATGGCCGGCCCTATTTACGTGACGTCATCATCTACCCCGACCGGGTGGAAGGCAAATGGTGGCGGGAGGAGGGGCATTCGGTCGCGCCGGCCGACGTCTGGGAGGTGCTGCAATCGCCGCCGGAGGTTCTGGTGATCGGACAGGGGAGCGCCGGGCGCATGGAGGTACCGGACGAGACGCGCCAAAGGTTGCGACAGGCCGGGATCGAGGTGATCGCAGAGCCGACGGCGCGGGCGTGCGAAACGTACCACCGGCTGTGCGAGAAGCGGCGGGTGGTAGCCGCGTTGCACTTGACGTGCTGACAAGTTCTTTATGGTATAATCGTGTTACCGGGGTCAGGGGCACGGCGACTGGAAGAAAGAAAGGAGAGGACACAATGGCTCTGTATGTCATGCTCAGCACTTTGACCGACGAGGGCGCCAAGACGATCACTATAAACCCAGGACGGATCAAAGAGGTGAACGAGGAAATCGAAGCGCTTGGCGTCAAAGTCATCGGCCAGTATGCAACGCTGGGCGAATTCGATTTCGTGAACATTGTAGAAGCGCCTGATAACCTGACGATTATGCGTGTGTCGTCGGAGCTGATGGCGCGTGGGAGCGTACGAATTCGCACACTGGCAGCGATGCCGATTGACGATTTCATCGCCAAGTTCAAGTAGAGGCGCTTCATCACGCCGTAGTAATGCAATCACGCCTCTGTTCTCGCCGTGCCCCGACCCTGGAAATCAGTGATCAAGCGCAGAAAATTGTATCCGCTGGAAGTGTATGCAGTGACGCGGGAGGGGGTATATCGTTACGAGTCACAGGAGCATCGGTTGATCCTTCCTGGGCGCCGTGCCCATCGGCGCGTTCTACGACGAACAGGTGAGACAAGTCCTCGAGCTGCCGTTCGACCAGCAACCGCTGTATCTGATTCCGGTGGGTCACTTCTGGATGCGCTTGAATGGAAACCGGAGAGCTGAAGGATCCACCGGTCGGTCAGGCTGTGTCCCGGAGCCGGCGCACAGCGACCTGGCCGAAGAGTGGATCCAGCTCCGGCCGTGGGGGAAGGTGCGCGCCCAGGCGGGTGATGGCGCCGGCCGCAAACGCGGTGGCCAGCCGGGCGCAATCGGCGAGGTCCATGCCCCGGGCGCGGCCGGCGATCAGCCCCGCCACCAGCGCGTCGCCGGCCCCCACACTGCTCTTGACGGCCACGGCCGGCGGCACGGCCACCAGGGCGCGCGCTGTATCGACAAACAGCGCGCCGCGTTCCCCCATCGATACGACGACCAGCTCGATGTCGTTTGCCAGAAGACGGCAGGCGGCGCGCTCGATGGCGACTTCGTCGGATAGCGTCTCCCCGCACAGCTCGCTCAACTCGTCCACGTTCGGCTTGACAACGGTGGGGCCGGCCTGGATGCCCAGGCGCAGGGCGTCCCGGCTGGTATCCAACACCACCGATCGTCCATATGCCTTGAGCCGGGTGATGATCTCGGCGTAGAGCGGCTCGGGCACGCCGGGCGGCAGGTTGCCGGACAGCGCGAACCAGTCGCATTCGTCGGCAAGCTGTACGACCGTCACCAGCAGCGCCGCGATCGCCTCGGGCGTGGGGGCCTGGCCGGGCAGGTTGATGTCGGTCGTCTGCCGGGCGGCCTCATCGACGATCTTGATCCCGGTGCGCGTCCGACCGGGGATGCGCACGAAACGGTCCGCGATCCGCTTGCGGGCAAAGAGTTGCTCGAAGAGCTCCGGGTTCTCCTGTCCGAGAAAACCGGTCACGACCACCTGGTGGCCATAATCGGCCAGGAACGCGGCCACGTTCACCCCTTTGCCGCCGGCATCCCACTGCATCGACTGCCCGCGGTTGACCGTGCCGGGCCGGAAGCCGTCCACCCGCACGGTCTGGTCGATGGCCGGATTGAGGGTCACCGTTGTGATTTTCATAAGTATCGTCCCTCCGGGTCTACGCCCGACGTGATCACGAACATTGCTCACTGGTAACCGATAACGCCGCATTTGTCAAGCTGTGTGGGATGGGACCTCCGACAACTTGACAAATGAACTGATCATTTATATAACTGGATGAGCAGTTGGTGCGCCCCGGGGCCACGGTGCTGCGGCGCCTGGTCCACAACATGTTGGCTGCTGCCCAGGCGCGGGGCGCGGTGCGTGCGGACATCTGACGCGCGTCCGGGCCGGAGACGTGGTGATCGGGGTCGCGCTGGCCCAGACGGTAGCCGCGGCTGTCCAGGCGCCGATCACTCATGATGCAATCTCCTGACCGAATCACGGTGGCTCGGTCAGGAGACCGGCCACAGCGGGGGCGACTCGAAAAACCGAGAAGATATACTCGCCACGGTCATAAAGTGAGGTTGTCCGATGCGCAGCATCGGCATCACCTTGTCACTGGGTCACATGGTGACCCCGTCACCTTGTCACCTTGTCAAGTAGACCAGCCCGGGTTAGGGTGCGCGGGGAGAACATAGTGGACCACGTGGTTTACGTCGTTAGATGTTCGGATTACGGTCAGGCAGCGGCACGGTTGGGCGAGCTGTTCGGCATGCTGGGTGGGGTGACGCAGTTCGTTCGACCGGGCGAGCGGATCGTGCTGAAGGCCAATCTGGTGCGGCCGGCCCGGCCGGAGAGCGCGGTGATCACCCATCCGGCGGTAGTGGCCGGGGTGGGACGGGCCGTGCGGGCCGCCGGCGCGATCCCGGTCTTGGCGGACAGCCCCGGCGGTGGCTACCCATACAATGAGCAGGCCCTGGACGCGCTCTACCGGCTCAGCGGGCTGCACGCCGCCGCGGCCGAGGCGGGGATCGTGCTCAACCGGGACACCACGTGGCAGACCGTCCCTTTCCCCGCGGGACATCTGATCAAACGTTTCGAGATCACCACGCCGGTGCGTGCGGCGGATGGGGTATTCAACCTGTGCAAGCTGAAGACCCACGTCTTCATGGGGCTCTCGGGCGCGGTCAAGAACAGCTTCGGCGTGATCCCGGGACTGGCCAAGGCCGGCTATCACGCCAGGCTGCACGACCCGCGGCATTTTGCCAACATGCTGCTGGATCTGGATGCCTTCCTGGCGCCGCGACTGACGATCATGGACGCGGTGATCGGGATGGAAGGGGAGGGGCCGAGCGCGGGTACGCCGCGGGGGATCGGTCTGCTGCTGGCATCCACCAGCGCCCTGGCCGTGGACGTGGTCGCCAGCGAGATCGTCGGCCTGCGGCGAGAGCGGAACCCGGTGCTGATGGCGGCCGAACACCGCGGGCTGCAGCCCAGCCGGATCGAACACGTGACGCTGGTGGGAGCCACGCTGGACGACCTGCGCGTGCCCGGCTTCAAGCTGCCGGCCACAGCCCGCGGCGGCGCGGGGGTAAGCCGGTGGCAGGAAAAGCTGATGCCGATGCTCCGCAGGGCGGTGACGGTGCGGCCCACCGTGATCGAAGCAGTCTGTGTTGGCTGTGGCGCCTGCGCGGACGCGTGCCCGGTGGGTGCGATCACGCTGAACGGCGCCAGCGCCGTGATCGACGAGCGCGCGTGCATCCGGTGCTACTGCTGCCACGAAATGTGCCCGGAGACGGCGATCGTGCTGCAAGAAGGCTGGCTGTACCGGTGGGTGAGCAGGGGGTGAGCGGGTGACGGGGTGACAAGGATACAAGTAGACAAGTAGACAAGGAAACAAGTAGACAAGGAAACAAGTAGACAAGTAGACAAGTAGACAAGTAGACAAGGTGACAAGGTGACAGGGTGACGTTGCGGAGTGAAACTCCGGGGCTGTGGCCGGTCTGTGACCGAGCCACCGCGGATATAAGGAAACAAGTAGACAAGGCGAGGGTATCTTCTCGATAATCCGGGGCTGTGGCCGGTCTGTGACCGAGCCACCGTGGCTCGGTCACAGACCGGCCACAGCATACCCCGAAAAACTGAGAAGATTCACAGGGTGACGTTGCGGAGTGAAACGCATTAACGCGGCTAAAAGTCGGTGTAACAGCCTGGCTTCCAGCTTCC
>PHCA01000187.1:14445-25014 GCA_002842085.1 Chloroflexi bacterium HGW-Chloroflexi-1 | reverse complement strand
CTTTGCGGCTTTGCGTGAGAGTTTTTCCAGCTTTTGTATAAGAATTTAACTCGTAAGATATTAACTTCGCATTATCGTTCGGGGAAAGACGGACAACGCCAAAGATAGCGGAGGTAGTCCTGACAGTGGAGAACACGAAAGCGTTTCAATTGGTCGAACCGCGCCTCCTGCCTCCCCTTGACGAGGGTTTTCGGCCGGCCGTTCTGGCCAACCAGGCCTTCCGGAAGGAAGTGGCCGCGTCGAAGGCCGGGGTGCTCCTGGTTTTGGGTTTGGAGCGCGCCGACGGTTCCCTGTCGCGTTTTGAAACGACGGTTTTCGCCGAGCGACACCCGCGGGCGGCGGCGAATCTGTTCTACGCCGAACGAGTGGTCAAGTTCCTTCTTTGGCAGCGGGGGGGCTGGAAGTTGTACGTAGGCGGCCCCAAACCGATCGGCGACTATCTCCAACGCTGTTACGCCCCTGACGGTCCGCGCACCTTCGACTTTCATTTCATGGGCGAAAAATTGTACGAGAGGCCGTTTACCGTCGTTTCCTGCGCCCCCGCGGATGTCCCCTCCGAGCGGGAGAACGAACGGTCGTTGGGCCGTCACCTGACAGGCTGCCGGGTGGGCTTCGATCTGGGCGCCTCGGATCTCAAGGTCTCGGCGGTTGTCGACGGACAACCCGTCTATAGCACCGAGATCGTCTGGGAACCGACCGGGCAGACAGACCCGGCGTATCATTACCGCCATATCATCTCTGCGCTGAAAACGGCGGCGGCCAAGCTGCCCCGGTTGGATGCCATCGGGGGCAGCTCGGCGGGGGTCTACGTCAACAACCGCCCCATGGCCGCGTCGCTCTTCCGGGGCATTCCCGAGGAGCGTTTCGGCGAGATCCGGGGCATGTTCCTGCGTATCCGGGACGAGTTCGACGTGCCGCTGGAAGTGGTGAACGACGGCGATGTGACGGCCCTGGCTGGCGCCATGTCGCTGGATGACAACGGGATCCTCGGCATTGCGATGGGATCCAGCGAGGCGGCCGGCTATGTCAACCTCAACGGCAATCTCACGGGGTGGTTGAATGAATTGGCTTTCGCGCCGGTGGATTACAGTCCGGACGCGCCGGCCGACGAGTGGTCGGAGGATCGGGGAGTTGGCGCGCTCTATTTTTCACAGCAATGCGTCTTCCGCCTGGCGCCGCGGGCCGGGATCGAACTGCCGCATGGTATCACCGCCGCGGCCAGGTTGAAGTTCGTTCAGGAAAAACTGGAGGCGGGCCACGCAGGTGCGGTCCGAATCTGGCGGACCATGGGCGTTTATCTGGGCTACGCCATTGCGCACTATGCCGACTTTTATGATCTGAAACACGTGCTGATTTTGGGGCGTTGCACATCCGGCCAAGGAGGGGCACTGATTCTGCATGACGCCAATGAGGTGCTGGCGGCGCAGTTCCCGGAACTGACGGCTCGGATCGACATCCATCTGCCGGACGAAAAGAGCCGGCGCGTCGGGCAAGCTATCGCTGCCGCCAGTTTGCCCGCGTTGAGTTATACCGCTCACGGGCACAGATTGCGTTTTTTTGGTAACTGCTCAGCCTTGACAGAATAGAACGCAGATGACGCAGATGTGCGNNNNGTGCTGAAAATGCCTGTGCTAGAGTTTACACAGAAGACAATGCCGCAAACTGGCGAGGAGTTCTCGTGGTTGCTGGATGAGGCGCGCCGCGATGCTAATCCCCTGGACGATCTCCTGGTCTTGAATCGAGAGCTTCTTGCCTTTGAGCGGCAGTACGGCATGACCTCGGTCGAGTTCTACACCAGGTACAAGCGCGGCGAGATGGGAGACGATATGGACTTCATCCGCTGGGTTGGTCGGTATCGTCTGTATCGCGAGCTCAAAGAAGAAATTGATCGAAGCCTGACGATAGTCCTGACCGAACGGGTGGCGGCGCCGGCATGAGAGTTAAGCGATATCCGGAGAGGTTGCGCGATACCAGTTATTCGCGCCGCGAGATCCAGGTGGAGCACCTTCGCAACCACCGGGAACTACCTGGTTTCCCGGAGCATAAACATGAGGGAGATCGGGCCATATTTGCTCCTGCGCCTGATCTGGGCCAGGTTCTGCGGGAGATTGACGGGCATCTGTATCAGAGATAAGCCTGTTTCGAGATCGCCGCACATGCCGATAGGGGGGAACATGCTTGAGCAGTCGTACCTTTTTCGCGAGATTCATCAGCAGCCGGAGGTGTTGCGCAACTTTCTGGCCGAAGAGACCGGGATCGTCCACCGCCTGGCTGCTGAGATCGCGCAGCGGGACATCACCTACGTGGTCATCGCCGCCCGCGGCACCAGTGACAACGCGGGGCGCTACGCCAAGTACCTGCTGGGCGCGGTCAATCGCCTGCCCGTGGCCCTGGCGACCCCCAGCCTGTTCTCGATTTATCAACGGCCGCCCCGCTTCGGCAACGCGCTGGTGCTGGGCATCAGCCAGAGCGGGGTGAGTCCCGACATCGTGGCTGTGCTGGCCGAGGCGCGGCGCCAGGGCGCGCTCACCGCGGCCATCACCAACTTTCCCGACTCCGACCTGGCCCGCGAAGCCAGTTGCGTGATCAACCTCAACGCGGGCATCGAGCACGCCGTTGCCGCCACCAAGACCTATACCGCCGAGTTGGCTGCCATCGCCCTGCTAAGCGCCACGCTGGCTGACGACCGGGAGATGCTGGTCGAGCTGACCGCCATTCCGGACACGGTTGCCGGCGCCCTCTCCACCGGGGATGACATCGCGCGCGCGGCCCAACGTTACCGCTACATGCGCGATTGCGTGATCATCGGCCGGGGGTACAACTACGCGACGGCGTTCGAGCTGGCCCTCAAGCTCAAAGAGCTGGACTACATCTTCGCCGAGCCCTACAGCAGTGCTGACTTCCTGCACGGCCCGCTGGCGCTGCTCGAACACGGTTTCCCGGCCGTCGTGATCGCGCCCTCGGGGCGGATGTTGCCCGAGATGCAGGACTTCATGGCCACCCTGCGCGAGCGAGAGGCTGAGATCGTCACCATCAGCGATGACCCGGCCACCCTGGCGCTGGCCGACATCCCCCTGACACTGCCTCGCCGGGCGCCCGAATGGCTCTCCCCGATCACGGCGATCGTGCCGGGGCAGCTCCTGGCCATGCACCTGACCCACATCCGGGGTTACGACCCCGACCATCCGCGCGGGTTACGCAAAGTCACCGAGACGCGGTGATGTGGGATGGTTATGCACCAAAGCGCCACGTGCCTGGCACGTTCGCCCCAGATTATTGAGAAGTCGCCATGAACTCTGTTCACCACCAGGCATGCAAACGGGCCAACGATGACAATGTACCGCAAGCCGCCGGCTTGCGTGGGCGGCGCAGGGAACGGCAATCCAGCGGATTGCCCCACAGGTGCATTTTCAGGGCAGATACACCTTCGCGTTCTTCGTGATCCAGCCTGCGTGATTCCGCGCCCTACGCCTGCTGCACCGGATACGCCGGCACGGCGTCGGTCCGCTGGCGGCCGCGGGCATCCTCGCAGGTCACTTCCCAATTCGGCGCCCAGGCCAGCGCCACCATCCGGACGTCCACGTCAGTGCGCCCCGGGGTGATCTTGACCTCCTCGATGGCGTCGACGACCTCCGCCCACTTCTGGGTCAGCGCGTTGGCGTCCTCTTCCATCTGGCCCTTGAGTTCCTCGATGTCCGCCTGCATCCGGGCGATCTCCGCCTCCGATTCGGCGATGTCCGCCTTGGCCGAGCTGCTCATGCGGCGTTTGCGCGCGGCGGTAGACAGTCCGCTCAAGCTGCGGCTTTTGCGCCCGAACAGCCCCAACGCCCCGGCCACGGAAGACAACCCCGACAACACCTCTTCACCGACGCGACCCTGGAACTCGGCCTTGTCCTCGGCCAACTCCCGTTCTTCCTTGCTCCGGCGATCTTCCAGGCGCTTGCGCGCGCCTCGCGCGCAACCTGCTGACAACGCACCTTGAAATCGCGTTCCGACTCACCCGGCGCGGCGGTCAGCTTCAAAGCCGGGTTGCTGGCCAGCGCGTAGGACTCGTTGCGATACAGGTGATCGGAGAAATCCTTGGTCACGCTACGGAGATCACGCTCGCGGGTGATGACCTCAGGCAGTTGGCTGACAAAAAGCGCATCCGCCGCGGGGCGGTCATCGAGATCACGCGGGCCGAGGTCAGCGTGGATGGCATCTTTCCAGGAAAGCAACGCAGCCCGCTCGGACAACGGCAACAACAAGGAGTAGTCGCGACGCTCGTCCACGTTGCGCCTGCGATCGACGAAATGCACTGTGGCCAGGCCCAGCAACGCCGGCTCGAACACCAGCCGCTGCCCGGTAGCCGAGACGCTCCCGCCGATCCGGTCGGCGATGGTCCGGGTGGCGGACCCAACTGACACAGTAGCCGGCAGGAAAACTTGCGCGGCCGTTGCCTTCCGGTCGGCCATCAACCGCTTCACTTGTTGACGCGTCAGCGGGCCGCGCAGGTAGCTCATGGCCCAGCGGGTGTTGAACACCACCGGCCTGTCCGCGTGGACGTTGTGCAGCAGGAACACGCGGCTGTCCAGGGACGAGATCAGCTTATCCAGCACCCTGGTGTCGGTCAGCGTGCCGGCCTGGGCCAGCGCGCTCTCCAGTCCCTCCATCACCCGGGCCTTGTCCCGTTCCGCCTGCAGCTTGCCGATGAACCAGGCGCCGGCATTGGTCAGCCCTTTGTAGTCTAGATCGACCGGGTTCTGGGTGGTCAGCACCAGGCCCACGCCGTACGCGCGCGCCTGTTTGAGCAGCGTCAGCATCGGGCGCTTGCTGGGTGGCTCGGCCACCGGCGGGAAGAAGCCGAACACCTCGTCCATGTAGACCAGCGCGCGCAGGCTGGTGGTGCCGGACTGGCTGCGCATCCAACTGATGATCTGCTCCAGCAAGATCGTCACGAAGAACATCCGCTCGGCTTCGTTGAGATGCGCGATGTAGAAGATGCTGTGCCGCGGCTTGCCGGCCGGCGTGTGGAGCAGGCTGGCGATGTCCAGCGGCTCGCCCTCCAGCCAGGCTGCGAAGCTGGGCGAGGCGATGATGTTGTTCAGCGCCATGGCCAGGCCGAAGCGATCCTTTTCCCCGAAGAAGGCCTCCAGATCAAGCACCCCCAGCTTGCGAAACGGCGGCTTTTGCACCGCCATGATCAGCCTGGCGATGTCCAAATCCTCGCCGGCCCGCCAGAAATGCTCGAAGATGTTGGAGAGCAGGATGTGCTCGCGGCTACGCACCGGGTCCGCCGCGACGCCGATCAGCCCGAGCAGCGCTGACACGGTACCCTGGATCCGCTCACGCAAGGTTTCCGCCTCGGTGTCCCAGTCCAGACCAGGCGCCTTGAAGCTGCTCAGGATGCTGACCGGCAATCCCGCGTCGGAGCCGGGAGTGTAGATGGTGAAATCGGCCGCGGCCTGCAACGTGCGGATGCGGTCGGGACCCTGGTCCCAGGTCGCCAGCCCGTCGCGCCAGGTCTGCGCGGTCTTGGCCGCGTACTCGTCCGCGGTCAGACCCTTGCGCCGGGCATCATCCGGATTGATCCAGGGCAGGAAATCCTCCGGCCGCAGCTCGGGGAAGGTCAGCAGCAGGTTGGTGATGTCGCCCTTGGGATCGATCAGGATGGCGGGCACGTTGTCGATGGCCGCCTCTTCCAGCAGATCGATGCACAGGCCGGTCTTGCCGCTGCCGGTCATGCCCACGCAGACCGCGTGGGTGGTCAGGTCGCGGGAGTCATAGTTGACCGGGCGGTCCAGCAGTTGTTTGGACGCCAGGTCATACTCCTTACCCAGGTAGAAACTGCCGAGTTTTTCGATGAGTGGCATGGGGTCAAGACTCCTTTCGAGATCAGCAATGATTGCGCAGGCTGGGCCTGCGCATAGAACGCGCATAGACTGGTCGTAGCCGGTCTATAGACCATTCTATGGAGAAACTTTTTCTCCATAGAATGGTCCATAGCCGCTTTGTACCAGATAGCGAGTCCAACGGCGTTTACCTTCCAAATACAAGACTCCCTTGTCTCGCAATTTCCGTAGCAAGTAACGCGCGCGGAGCGGACTGACGTTTAGAAGCTCCTCACATTCACGTCGGCTGATTGAACCGGTTTCCCTTGCATAGGTCACTATGCGTTCTTCCTCTGCGCCCAACTCCACAGGTACGACAACGTCTGTCTTCACTGCCAGGGTGTAGTGTGCTAAGCGACGCGTGCCGTGCATTTCCACGACTTCGGTTGCCGCGCTCTCGGCCTGTCCGGTACGGACGGTTTCGATCAGTTCCAGAGCCTCGACGTGATCCATATCACTACCCCTGAGTCGTAAGCGCCCTTTGCTTCTCCGGATAGGCATTCACTGCCACTGTAACACAAAACATGACGGCAGACAAGAGGTTATCATCCAGTTTGCTCTCGCACCAACAACCGCTCCAACTCCTCGATCCCCATCACCCGCTTTTCCTGCACCGCCCGCCGCCAGCGCAACACCTTTGGCAGACCGACGATCCCGGCCAGTTGACCGCGCACCCGCGCCCGCGCGGCCTCCCCGCGCCAGGCAGCCAGCGCGTCGCGCGTCACCCGCCACTGCGCGGCCACGATGCGGCCGAAGTGCCGGCGGATCAACGGGCCGGGCATGTCCTTGGCGATCACCCAGATGGTGTTGCGGCCGGTGTAGAAGCTGGCCAGCGCGCCGCCGCCGGTTGCGCTGACGTGGTGATACAGCCGCGCGTCCGGCGCAAAGACCGCGTCCCAACCCAGCAGTTGCAGCCGCCACGCCAGATCCACATCCTCCAAATACATGAACAGCCGCTCGTCGAAACCGCCGGCCTGCTCCCACGCCTCCCGCCGATACGCCACGCCGCCCCCACAGCCGCCAAAAATGGTCCGGTCCGCGTCGAATTGACCCTGGTCACGCTGCCAAACGCCGCGGTTGCGCGGGATGCCATCCGCGCCCATGACGTCACCGGCGTTGTGCAAATGATCGCGGCGGTCGAAAAGCAGCATCTTGCTGGCAATCGCGCCGGCCTGTGGATGAGCCCGTACGGTCTCGACCAGCGCGGCCAGCCAGCCCGGCTCGGCCTCGGTGTCGTTGTTGAGCAGCACCAGCAGGTCGCCGCGCGCCGCGGCCGCGCCGGCGTTGCAGCCGACGGCCAGCCCGCTGTTGCGCGCCAGTTGGACCACCACCACCTCGGGATAGTGCTCGCGCACGAACACCACCGAGTCGTCCGTCGACGCGTCATCGACGAGAATGACCTCGGTCAGGTCGGCGGGGTAGATCTGGCCGCGCAGCGCGTCCAGGCAGGTGGGCAGGAAGCGCAGCCCGTTGTAGTTGGGGATGATGACGCTGGCGGTCGGCTTGGCGGGTGAGCTTGTCGGCTGACGCATGTCGGTAGTCTCGGACTTACCAGCAGGTGACAAGGTGACTTGGTGACTTGGTGACTTGGTGACTTGGTGACTTGGTGACAAGGTGACAGGGTGACAGGGTGACAGGGTGACAGGGTGACAGGGTGACAGGGTGATGAACCCCGCGATCCGACCCCTATCCGGGGTGGCTGTGGCCGGTCTCCTGACCGAGCCACCGTGGCTCGGTCAGGAGACCGGCCACAGCGAGCGATTCCCCGAAACATTGAGAAGATACGAGCAGTCCACAAACGTTCAACCTGCAACGTGCAAACGTTCAACCCGGGCATACTCCGCCAACGCCTCCCCCCACGGCCGCAGCGTGATGCCCAGCGCGAGAGCGTTGGTGTTCGCCAGGACCGCGTGGAGCGGCGGTTGGGATGGTCGCGGCCATTCGGCGCTGAGGATCGGCGTGATCGGCAGGTCGGGCTTGCCGGCCAGCCGCATGATCTCTCGGGCGAGCTCGTAACGCGAGCAGAACCCGGCGTTGGTCAGGTGATAGATGCCGAATTGCCCGGTCCGGACCAGTTGGGCCAGCGCGGCCGCCAGGTCGGGCGCATAGGTGGGGTTGCCGAACTCATCGACGGCTACACGCAGCGCGCCGTCCTTCTCGGCCCCGGCCAGGATCTTGGTGACGAAGTTGACGCCGCCCGGGCCGAAGAGCCACGCGATCCGCACGATGTAGAAGCGATCCAGCAGGTCACGCACGATCTGCTCGCCGGCCGCCTTGCTGCGGGCGTAGACGCTGAGCGGGTTGGGGTGATCCCATTCGCGATAGAGATCCCGGCGCGTGCCGTCGAACACCTCGTTGGTGCTCACGTAGACCATCGCCGCCCGCGCGCGTCGAGCGGCCAGGGCCACGGACTGGGTTCCCACCGCGTTGACGCGAAACGCCAGGTCGGGATCCCGCTCGCAGCCATCCACGTCGGTGTAAGCCGCCGCGTGCAGCACCAGGTCCGGCGCGAAGCCGGCGATCCGGGCGCTCATCATCGGGCCGGTGATGTCGTCCTCCGGCAAATCTAACCCCAACAGCTCGTGCCCGGCGAAAGCGGCCGTCAGTAGCCGGCCAAGTTGACCCTTGCATCCGGTGATCACTACACGCATAACGCCAATTCCTCCCTCCTGGGCGGCGGAGACCGGCCACAGCGAACGCGGAGACCGGCCACAGCGAACGCGGAGACCGGCCACAGCGAACGCTCCCCGAAGGATTGAAAGGATCCAATCCAATGCCAGACTCACGTGCCGCGGCGGCAAAACGCCCGCGCGCCGGGTCTCTATCCACGATTCAGCAGCTCGTTCAACTCGCGGCGAATCTCCGCCAGCGCCTCGTCTTCAGGCTCCGGCCGGGATGAGCTGGCCACCAGTGGCACAAAACGCACCTCGGCCAGTACCCGCGCACGCAACCGACCCACCGATTTCTCGATCAGCCACAGGCGCTGATCCCACAAGCCCTCTCCTACCGGGATCACCAACCGGCCGTCGTCTGCCAATTGCGCCACCAGCGCCGGCGGGACGTCCGGGGCCGCCGCGGTGACGATGACGGCATCGTAGGGCGCATGTTCGGGCCATCCCAACCGGCCATCCCCCGCCTTGACTTTCACGGGATAACCCAACCCGTGCAACCGTTCCCGGGCCGTCGCGGCCAACTCGGCCAGCGTCTCTACACTCCACACGTGCGGCGTGATCTGCGCCAGGATGGCGGACTGATAGCCGGACCCGGTGCCGATCTCCAACACGCGGCTCGTGGCGGTCAGGCGCAACGCCTGGGTCATCAGCGCCACGATGTAGGGCTGCGAGATGGTCTGCCCCTGGCCGATGGGCAGCGGCCGATCTTCATACGCCTCGGCCCGATACTTCTCGGGGACAAAAAGGTGTCGAGGCACTTCGGCCACCGCCCGTAAGACCGCCGGATCGGTCACATCGGGCCAACGCGGGGGCCAATGCCCGGGAGGAGTCCAACGGTTCATCTTCGGTCCTCCGCCGCCAACCGGCGCCACACGCCCGCAGCATCCAGTTGCCCGAATACCTGGCCGGCCACCCACGCCTGACCGACCGCTGTCAGGTGAAAGCCGTCGGGCTCGAACGCCCCCGCCGAATCATCGGCCGCCGATGATTCGGCCGCCGGTGCTCCCACCGACAGATCGACCAGCAGCGCCCGCTCGTGCGCGGTGCACGTCCTGATGGCCGTGTTGTAGCGCGGGTAGGTCTCGAGCCGAACATCTACGCCGGCCGTGCGGGTCGCAGCCAGCGGCGTCATCGTCAACAGGACCGGCCGCGCGCCCAGCGTCCTGGTCCGCGCCACCAGCGTCGCCAGCGCGTTCGCAAAGCCCGCCGGCGAAGTGCGCGGCCGCGCCACGCTTTCTCCTTCCGGTTCCCGCGGGGGCCACCAGCCGGCGCGCCGCCCCCAACGCGCAACCCGCACCTGCAGCGCCCGCCAGAGGTAGCCGCGCGCCAGGCCGCGGGGCACGTCCCCCTCAAACCAACGGTCCATGCCGTGGCGAGCCGGATGGCAATCGTTCAGTCCAAACCCGATCAAGACAATTTGCGGCCCGGCCGCGGCCACGTCCCGGTCAAAACGCGTATAACCCTGAGGCGCGGTATCGCCAGAAACCCCCGCGTTGATCACGCGCCAGGCAATATCGGGATAGGCCGCCTGCAAACGCTCGGCTAACAGAGTGGGCCAGGCGTGCGTCGCGGGGCCGGGCGCGCCTGCAACGATCGAATCGCCCAGCGCGACGACCGTCACCTGCCCAGGCGCGCGGGCGCCGCGCGGCAGCACACGACGTCGATAGCGGCCGCGCAAGGCCAACTCGGCCGCAGCCACCCACGCCGCCGCGATCAAAGAGGCCACCAGCGGCCATCGCCAGGATTTCCACCACATCTGCATCGCGCACTATTGTAACATCAGCGGGGATAGGTCGCAAGCTGTGTTGTCAGTGGCGCCAGTAACAAACGCGCCCCCGCCATTGCCCGGCTTGGAATAAAGTGCTATACTACTCTGGCTCGTCTCCTGCAACAAGCTGAGCGGCTGGCTGGAGGCGGTGACGTATGGGGCGATGATGGCGCCGTTTTGAAGGCATCCGGATGAACGCAGAGGCATGCGCCCGTTTGTTTCAGCCGCGGGAAGCTGATCGCATCGAGTTCTACAGCCC
>PHCA01000187.1:13019-14356 GCA_002842085.1 Chloroflexi bacterium HGW-Chloroflexi-1 | reverse complement strand
TGATCAAGCTGCGCGACCTGGCCGAGAACATCTACAACGTAGACACCCTCTACATCCTGGCTGTAGACAAAGCGGCCGCCCAAAGGCTGGCTGCCTTGGCCGAACCCTGGCTGGCAGACAGCGTCGAGATCTACAACGATGAAGACATGGACGCTCACCTGGGCGGCTGCGACGAGGACCTGCGTCTGGTGACGATGTGGTGGGATTGAGTTTCGATTGTCAATCCGGATTATGTGCAACACACCGGAGAAAGAGGTGTTCCTATGTCTATCCAAGAAGCTGCCCTTTACGGCGACCTGGTGCTGGCGCTGCGTGACTATGCCGCCGGCCAACTGGCGGACGCTGCGCCTGCACCCAGCGCGGACCTGCCCCCCGAAGCCGCCCTGGACGCCGCCCGCGCCCGAATGGATGACTTCATCCGCACCTGGTTCTTCACGCCCCAGAAAAAGCTCTACGACTCGGCCCCGCGCGAGGTGATCTGGCGCGAACAGGTGGGTGAACCCAACGTGATACCCAGAGAGTACGCCGCGGAAGCCTTCGACGACGATTGCCCTATCTGCCAGGAGATGCGCCGGGAGATCGAGACAGCCGAGGACGGCGTCGATCACGGCCATCATTGGACGTATTGTCCCGACTCCTGCCTGCTGGACAGCTACGATCCGGAGGGCAGCGACGAACGTTGGAGCGAAGAGGTCGCGCAGATGGACGAGGGAGAAGCTGAGCAGGAGCAGGCCCGGTTAGCACCCGAATACACGCCGCCGCCAACCCCGCCCCCCCAACTGACCCCGGACGAGTTCCTCTCGGTGCTGCGCCGGCCGTGGCTCGACCCCGAGCTGCACCGCGCCGCCCAGGAGCTGGCCGAGCATTGCGACGTGCCGCAACCACCCGGGCCCGGCCGCGCCCGTTCGGCCGGCTCAGGACAAGCGCCTTATCGCCGGATCACCCGCGACGAGGCCTTGTCCCTGATCACCGGCCTGCACAAGCAGAACGTGGACGTCCAGGCGTTGATGGCGCAAGTGGACGCCTGGCCCTACCGGAACATCGCCCTGGACTGGCTGAGCGACCCGGAGGGCAACGTCGCGTTCATCTGTCAGGCGCTGGACCAGGTCGCTCCCGGTGACGAGGCCGAACTGGCCCGCTTCCGCCACCACCGCGACTTCATCCTGACCCTGGCGCGCCTGATCCCGGCCGGCGCCCGGCTGTGGCTGAGCGGCTGGCTGGAGGCGGTGACGTATGGAGCGATGATGGCGCCGTTTTGAAGGCATCCGGATGAACGCAGAGGCATGCGCCCGTTTGTTTCAGCCGCGGGAAGCTGATCGCATCGAGTTCTACAGCCC
>PHCA01000187.1:0-12987 GCA_002842085.1 Chloroflexi bacterium HGW-Chloroflexi-1 | reverse complement strand
CCGAGAACATCTACAACGTAGACACCCTCTACATTCTGGCTGTAGACGAAGCGGCCGCCCAAAGGCTGGCCGCCTGGGCCGAGCCGTGGCTGGCGGACACCGTTGATATCCATGACCGGGATGAAACAAATCGTCACCTGGGCGGCTGTGACGAGGACCTGCGCCTGGTGACGCTGTGGTGGGATTGAACTGAGCCCGTTTCCGCCACCACCGCGACTTCATCCTGGCCCTGGCGCGCCTGCTCCCGCCCGGCGCCCGGCTGTGGCTGAGCGGCCGGCTGGAGGCGGTGACGTATGGGGCGATTTTGAAACTGCCTGACACGCTGGTCAACAACAGGAGAACAAAGGCTTAACCACCCAGGCATGTCTGACTTTCGCAGGCGACGAGGCGGGTGACACGAGCTTCGCGTTCGACAAAGGCGCGTTCACGCTTCGAGCCGGATCCAAAAAACCCGCCCAGCCAGCCCCCCGACTTCACGGGGCGGCAGGCCGCACCGAACGAACCCTGTGACAACTTGGAAAGGAGGGGCACTCCAGTAACATTATCATTTGACTTGACACGGTGTCAAATTCGCCGGAACATGTTGAACGTGTTGAACGTGTTGATGGAAGGACACTACTGAGAGGGTCAGAATGATCCGCGACGAGCTTCTGCGCCTGGTCGCCCAGGGCGAAGGCCCCTGCCTCGAATTCAAGCGTTCCCTGGCCGAGCTGGAGGACGGGGTGCGTACGATCGCCGCGTTCGCCAACGCGGACGGCGGCATACTACTTTTCGGCGTGCGGCCGGATAGCACGGTGATCGGCGTGACGGTGGGCGCCAACACCCGCGAGCAGGTGGTCAATGCCATCGTGGACAACACCGACCCGCCGCTCTACCCGCGCGTCGAGTACCTGGAGGTGGACGGCCGGACCGTCATCGCCGTGTCCATCGCGGCCGGCCCCGATCGGCCCCACCTGGCCTACGGCCGCGCGTACCGGCGGGTGGGCGCGGTCAAGGCCCAGCTTTCGCGCGATGAGCAACGCCGAATGCTGCTGGAGAACCGACCCCGCTTCGACGATCAGCCGGCTGCTGCTACTCTGGACGATATAGACGCCGGCCGCGTGCGCCGTTTCCTGGAGATCGCGGTTCGCCGCGGTCGCCTGCCCACCGACTCAGCCGACCTGCCCGTGGTCGAGGCGTTGCGCCGATTGAACGCGCTGCGCGTGGTGGACGACCGCCTGGCTCCGACGATGGCGGCCGTGCTCCTGTTCGCCCGCGACCCGCAGCAGTTCGCGCCCCAGAGCGTCGTCGGGCTGGCCCGTTTTCCGGGCACGACCAAAGGCACAACCCAGATCGTGGATCGGGCGGACGTGACGGGGGATCTGGCGGAGATCATTGATCGGGCCGAGGCGTTCGTGCGCCGCAACACGCGCATCGCCTCGAAGATCTACCACGCCCAGCGCATGGAGATCACCGAGTACCCGTATCCCGCCATCCGCGAGGCCATCGCCAACGCCGTCATCCACCGCGATTACTGGCAATCCGGCAGCCGGGCACAGGTCGCGGTTTATTCAGACCGGATCGAGGTCGAAAGCCCCGGCGAGCTGTTGCCGCCGATCACCGTGAATACCCTGGGTCAGACGCCGCCGGTCTGGCGCAACCCCGACCTGACCGCTTTGCTCTACCGCATGGGGTACATCGAGCAGTTTGGGACCGGCATTGAGCGGATGCGTCGCGACATGCGCGCTCACGGTCTGCCGGAGCCGCGTTTCGAGGGCGGGCCGGGGTGGTTCCGCGTGGTCTTTCCGGGGCCTGGGGAGCATATTCTGGATCTCATCCCGGAGGAAGGCGTCACCGATTTGCGCGCTTTGGGCTTGAACGAGCGGCAAATCGAGGCCTTGGCATTAATGGTGAATGAAGGGCAATCGTTCACAAATAGAGAGTACTGTCAGCGGTTTGATGTTACCATTCCGACAGCTACTCGAGACCTGAGCAAGTTGGTTACTGCAGGACAGGCGATGCGCATAGGCCAGGGACGTAACACCCGCTACGTCGCAACGTGATGAGATTGGGCTAGATTTGATTAGATTAGTGATGAGATTCCCGCATGACCCTCCGTACCAAGGGCGCGCCGGCCGATGCGTGGATGATCGTGGATAGCCGGTGGATGCTTGCCCGGCAAACGAGGGCAGAAGCATCTGTTACGTCCTGGCTTCCTGATCATGGACGGGCCGCTCAGCGACGAGGACCGCGGCATGGTCGAGGTCATGGCTGCGCACCCGGAGTACGTCGACCTGTGGGACCGGCTCGACCAGCTCTCCGTCGCGGAGATCGAGCGGGACGGCACGAATCCGATCATGCACGTCATGATTCACGGGACGGTCGAGAACCAGATCGCCATCGGGGACCCGCCGGAGACGGCGCACACGGTCGAGGCGCTGGTGCAGCACGGCCTTTCCCGGCACGAGGCGGTCCATCGCGTCGGCTCGGTGGTGGTTAACAAAATCTGGCACGTCATGCAGAGGAGCTACCCATGCGCCAACTCAACGTAAACCTCGACGACCTGGCCTTCGCGTTCGAGTCCAGCTTCGATGAGACGCACAACTACCTCGACCTCCAAACCGGCAAGGTCGTGGCCGTCATGGACGAGGCGCTGTGCGAGCTGGAAGCGCTCTATGACGAGCTGGACATCGAAGAGGACGAGGCTGGGGAGCTGCCTGTGCTGGGCAGCCTCCTGGAACAGCAGGACTTGCCCGATTGGCAGAAGCAGGCGGTGTTGGAAGCCGATGCGGTCGAGCGCGGCTACGGCACACGGTTTATCGCTGTGCCGCAGATGGACTCCCACGAGGCCTATAGGGATATGGAAGACTTCATCGCGACCGTCCGAAATGACCACATCCGGGAGGTGTTGGATGTGGCGATCATGGGCCGCGGGGCGTTCCGTCGCTTCAAGGACGTGCTGCTGAGCTACCCGCGCGAGCGCGAGCGTTGGTTCGCGTTCCGCGATGCGCGGATGGCGAAGCGCGTTTGCGAGTGGCTGGCAGACCATGACATCGAACCGATCAGCGGAACAGGAGAGAAACCATGACCCACGACAAACTCAACTTCATCCGCGCAGACATGGACAGCCTGCGCGAGAGCAACCTGCTCATCAACATCCGCACCATGGGCTCGCCGGCCGACGCGTGGATGGAAGTGGACGGCCGGCGGGTGCTGAACTTCTGCACCAACAACTACCTGGGGCTGGCCAACCATCCCCGGCTGAAGGCGGCCGCCAAGGCCGCGATTGACCGCTGGGGGGTCGGACCGGCCGCCGTGCGCACGATCGCCGGCACGCAAACACTGCACCTGGAGCTGGAGCGCCGGCTGGCCGCATTCAAAAAAGTCGAGGACGCACTGTACATCCAGAGCGGCTTCTGCGCCAACCAGGCCGCCATCGCGCCGCTGGTCGGCAAGGAGGACGTGATCTTCTCCGACCGGCTGAACCACGCCAGCATCATCGATGGCGCGCGGCTGAGCCGGGCCAGGATCATCGTCTACGAGCACTGCGACCCGGCCGACGCCGAGGCCAAGATCCGGGAACACTTGCCGCAATATCGCCGCGGGCTGCTGATCACCGATGGCGTCTTCAGCATGGACGGCGACATCGCGCCGCTGGACCGGCTGACGGAGGTCGCGGAGCGGCACGGCGTGCTGACGATGGTGGATGACGCGCACGGCGAGGGGGTGCTGGGCCACGGCGGCCGCGGCATCGTGGATCATTTTGGCTTGCACGGCGTGTTCGACGTGGAGATCGGCACGCTGAGCAAGGCGTTCGGCGTGGTCGGCGGTGTGATCGCCGGCAAGCGGGCGATCGTGGACTACATCCGCCAGCGGGCGCGGCCGTTCCTCTTCTCCAGCGCGGTGACCCCGGCCGACACGGCCGCGTGCCTGGCCGCGGTGGACCTGCTGGAGGAGTCGGAGGCGCTGGTCGAACGGCTGTGGGACAACACGCGCTACTTCAGCGCGGAAATGAAGCGACTCGGCTTCGACACCGGCCATTCCCAGACGCCGATCGTGCCGGTGATGTTGGGGGACGCCGGGCTGGCCAGGCAGTTCAGCCGGGAGCTGTTCGAGGCCGGCGTGTTCGCCATGGCCATCGGTTTCCCCACCGTGCCGCACGGGCTGGCCCGCATCCGCGTGATGAACACCGCCGCGCACGGCCGAGACGACCTGGACCAGGGGCTGGCCGCGTTCGAGCAGGTGGGTCGGAAGCTGGGCGTGATTGGATAGCGCCGGCACGTCCCAAATAGATTGGTGGATTGGTAGATTGGTAGATTGGTAGATTGGTGGATTGGTGGATTGGTGGATTGTGTCACCTTGTCACCTTGTCACCTTGTCACCTTGCCAAGTATAAATACCCGTGCCCAAAGCGCGCAGGTTTCCTTGACGCTGTACGGCGTGCGTGGTATGATGGGTGTGGCAAAAGGCCCAGCAAATGTCCGCACGCCAAACAAACTCGGCAGATCACGCTTTGCACCCGCGTGATCCGTGATCGAGCGGGTTACGAACCCGCTCGGAGCGTGAAACCCTGATCTCCCGAATCCGTCGTCAGGTACCTACCCGGAGGCCGCTCATGAAAAATCGCATGGGGCTGTTGATCTTGATCGCCGCGCTCGCGCTGTCGTCGCTGGCCACGGCCGGCTGCAACAAGGAGCGCCCCGCGCCCACCCCGGTCAGTGCCACCGCCCTGCCGGTCAAAACCGTCGCGCCGACCCCGGCCGTGCCGGCCGCGGCCGTGACCCAGTTGGCGTTGCCCACGCAGCCCAGCGCGCCGACCAGCGCCCAGACTGCCCTCGCCACGCCGCCGCCGATCGCGCCACAAGCCAGCCCCACGCCGCCGCCCCCGGCGCCCCTACCGACTGCGGGCACCCCGGGCTCAGGGAATCAACCTGCGGCCGGCGCGAGCAACTTCTTCACCTACCAGGTCGCGCTGGGCGACACCCTGGGCGAGGTGGCCGAGAAATTCGGCGTGACCTCCGAGCAGATCCTGAACCTGAACTCGCTGGCCGATCCCGACGTGCTGATGGTCGGCCAGGAGCTGAAGATCCCTGGCCAGGCGCCCCCGGAGCTCGGCGGCCCGAGCACTTACACCGTGCGCACAGGCGACACCCTTTACTCCATCGCGCTGCGCTTCGGCGTGACCCTGGTCGAGCTGCAGGATCTCAACAACATCGCGGACGAAAACCAAATCTACGTCAGCCAGGAGCTGAAGATCCCGGCCACTGCGGTTCGGGGTGACCACGTGGGCGTTGCAGGTGGCCAACAACATCCCTAATGAGAACCAGATCTACGTCGGCCAGGAGTTGAAGATCCCATAAGGCGCGGCCGAACGATGAGACTCCGAATAACTCGCTCGGGCCGATCTCCTGACCGTGCCCGGCTCAGTCGGAGACCGGCCTCAGCTCTTCTTTGGAGGCATGACGTCACTTCTGGCCCCAGGAGTGACGCCGTGTTGCATGAGAACCACCCTTGGCAACTCCGACCCCGGCATTCCCGCGACAGCGGGAAGCCACGAGCGTGCGCGAGTGTGACTGACCGAAGCCGAAAACTGACATGCGCCCACTTTGCGGTTGCGAGGTACGAAGCAAAGCAATCTCGTATCTTCTCAATAATCCGGGGTAGGGGCACGGCCTTGCGCCTGCCCGCCAGGGCGACCGCAAGGGTGCGCCCCTACAAATTGAGAAGATACGCAATCTCCTCGTTGCGATAGGGGGATTGCGGCAATCCCGATTGCGGCAATCCGAGATTGCTTCGCAAAAAACGCTCGCAATGACAGCTTGCAGTTCTGGCTTCGAATGCACTCGTTTGATTTCCGACCAGTATATCACCCGAATAGCGGGCGTTGCCGGCGTCCGTTTCCTGGGTCAGGTTTGCGGGGGGCAACCGTCAAACGGACTTCCGGCATCCCGCCCGGCAAAGCACTACACTCAACCACACCAAGATCCCTGGTAGGGGCAGGTCTTGGATCTGAATTGCAGGGGAGCGCCCCTACCCCCAAGTAAGCCGTCATCAGCAGAAATGGCAGCACTAACGGGAGCATTCATGGCCGCCCTGGGGATGGGCGCACTGGTCACGATCCTGATCGCCGCGGCAACGAGCCGCCGCGGCAAGTCCAACTATCGTTCGGCCACCATCGCCGGGTTGGTGGTGGCGCTGGTGATCCTCATCGGCGCGGCCGCGATGGACTCCTTCACCCAGGTAGAAGCGGGTTCAGTGGCCGTGGTCAAGCAGTTCGGCCGGGTCGTCGGGGTATTCAATCCCGGCCTGAATTGGAAAGCACCGTTCATCCAGCAAACGATCACCTACCGCACCCAGGAGATCCTCTACGAAACCAGTGAGGACCCGAATAGCAGCCTGGCCGATTACAAGGACATCGAAGTAGACACCGCGACCGCCGACGGGCAGCAAATCCGGGCGCGCTACACCATCCGCTTTCGCATCGAGCCGGCCCAGGCGACTGCCATCGTCAATAACCTGGGTACCGAGGCCGAGGTGGTAGAGAAGGTGGTCAAGGCCAGCAGCCGGGTACACGTGCGCAACATCTTGAAGCAGCACATCGCCTCGGACCTGTACTCCGGCAACGTCGAGAAGGCTCAAGAGGACATCCGCGCGCGGCTCGATACCGAGTTCGCCAAAGAAGGGCTCCAACTGGTCTTCTTCGGCCTGCGCTCGATCCAGTTCGAGGAGGACTACCGCAAGGCGGTGGAGCAGAAGCAGATCGAGAAGGAAACCATCACCACCAAGGAGAACCTGGCCAAGCAGGCCGAGTACGAGAAGCAGCGGACTATCACCCAGGCCCAGGCCGAGGCCGAGCGCCAGAAGCTCGAGCGCATCGGCGTCGCCGAGGGTGAGGCCGAATCGATCCGCGTGAAGGCCATCGCCGACGCCGAGGCGATCCGGATCAAGGCGCAGGCCCAGGCCGAGGCCAACAAGCTGATCTCGGCCAGCCTGGACCAGAATGTGATCAGTTGGCAGGCGGTGCAGCGGTGGGGTGGCAACTATCCGTTGGTGTTGGGCGGAGGCAGCAACTACATCCTGCCTGGCGAGCTGTTCTCGGCGCCCCCGCCAACTCCTACCCCTTGATTCATTCTCCAGGCGCCAGGCACTTTAAACGATTGCCATGTGTAACGAACGGCAGCGTTGCTTTCATCTACCTGAAAATGACGGCTCTGGCCGGTCTCCCGACCGAGCCAGCGTCGCTTTCATCTTGCCCCTTGACAAGAGGTGGCGAACGTCTTATACTCTACAGGGGGAAGATTGATAACCACCCCTGATAGGAACTGGCCATGGAGTATAAGGATTACTACAAGACCATCGGCGTCGAGAAGAACGCCGACGAAAAAGAGATCAAGAAAGCTTATCGGCGGCTGGCGCGCCAATTTCACCCTGATGTGAATCCTGGCGACAAAGCCGCCGAAGCGCGTTTCAAGGAAATCAACGAGGCCAACCAGGTCTTGAGCGACCCCGAAAAACGGCGCAAGTACGATGAATTGGGACACAACTACCAACGCTGGCAGCAGACAGGCGGTCAACCCGGCGGCTTCGACTGGGGCCAATGGGCGGCGAGGGGGCAGCCGGGCGGGGTACGGGTCGGGTACGGCGACCTGAACGACCTGTTCGGCGGTTCCGGGTTCTCCGATTTCTTCGAGGCTATCTTCGGTGGGATGGGGGCCGGCGCCAGAGACCGAGGTCAGGCCCCCCCGCGACTCCGTGACATGGAACACGAAGTCGAGGTCACCCTCGAGGAGGCGTTCCGCGGCGCGCAGCGCCTGATGGAAGTTGACGGTCACCGGCTGGAGGTCAAGATCCCCGCCGGGGTCAAGACCGGCTCGCGGGTGCGCATGGCCGGCGAAGGGCTACCCGGGGGCAAAACCGGCCCCCGCGGCGACATCTACCTGCGCACCAGCGTGCTGCCTCATGCCACTTTCGAACGGCAAGGCGATAACCTGCAGTGCGAGATCCCGACAGACCTGTTCACGGCGTTGCTGGGCGGTGAGGTGCGCGTGCCCACGCTCTCCGGCGCCGTGGCGCTGCGCATCCCGGCCGGCACGCAATCCGGCCGCACCTTCCGCCTGGCCGGGCAAGGTATGCCCAAGTTGCGGGCGCCCCAGGAACACGGTGACCTCTACGCCAAGATCCGGGTGATGTTGCCGGAAGAGCTGAGCGACAAAGAACGGAAACTGATTCGCGAGTGGGCAGAGATTCGCGGCGTTTCACGATAGGGTCGTTCCAGAAAAATAGGTATCTTCTCAATTTTTCGGGGAATCGCTCGCTTTTTCGGGGAATCGCTCGCTGTGGCCGGTCTCCTGACCGAGCCACCGTGGCTCGGTCAGGAGACCGGCCACAGCCACCCCGGATTATGGCTGTCGCTTAAGAGGATACAAAAACAGATGTCCCAATGTCACCGGTTTCTCTGGGCATCTCAGGAGGTTCTGGGATGAGTATTTTTCTGTCAAACCCATTGCAAACACGCCGGTGCGCCGGCGCCGGCGTCAGTCCGGGGCCCGATCTACTCGCCCCACACTTTAGAACAGGAGCGTGTCACAATGATGCAAGAGCGAGACCTACAGGAACTGGCCGAATTGGTGAGCGATGACGCTCCCATCTTGAGCCTGTATCTGAACGTGGACCCACATCGTTGCTCCACCGAAGAGCACAAGCTCTCGCTGCGCCGGCTGTTGACGCAAGCGTCCGAACAGGGCGCAGCATCCGCGGACATCGAGCGGATCGAACGGTTCTTCGATCACGAGTATAATCGGCAGGGGCGTGGCGTCGCCTGTTTCAGCGCACAGGCGACCGATTTCTGGCGGGGATACACGCTCCTGATGCCCGTCGAGGACTTCGTTTTCGTCGGGCTGCGGCCTTACATCAAACCGCTGAGCGACCTCTGGGACGACTACGACCGCTTCGGCGTCATCATGGTCGACCGCGAAGGGGCGCGCGTGTTCATCTACCATCTAGGCGCGCTGGAGGATTCCGCCGGCACCCTGGGCAGCGAGGTCAAACGACACAAACAGGGCGGCTGGGCCGCTCAAAAGCTCCAACGTTACGAGGATCAAGAGGCCAAACATAATCTAAAGGATGCCGCAGCGTGGGCCGACGACTATCTGCGCAAGCACAAGGTGACGCGCGTGGTCCTTTCGGGCTCCGATGGCAATCTGGCGCAGTTCCGCGAGTTGCTGCCCCGCCCGTTGCAGGACAACGTCGTCGGTCAGATCAACCTGGACATGAACGCCTCGCCGGCCGTGGTCTGGGAGCACGCCTTCCAGATCGCCCGCGAAGCGCAACGCCAGGCGGAATCGGAATTACTGGAACAGGTCGTCACGCTGGCCCACAAAGGCGGCGCCGGCGCCACCGGCCTGGCCGATATCCTCGTCGTCCTGCAAGCCGGCCGGGTTCACCACCTGCTTGTCGACACAAACTTCCATACCCCGGGCCATCAGTGCGCCAACTGCCCGGCGGTCGTCATCGAGGATCTGACTATCTGCCCCTACTGCGGCGGCGCGCTGGTCACCACGTCCGACGCGGTCAATCTGGCCGTGCATCGAGCCATCGACGCCGGGGTGAAGGTCTCGGCGCTCGACCGCAGCCCATTGCTGACCCAGGTGGGCGGCATCGCGGCGGTGTTGCGCTTTGTGAGCAGATTTCAGGCCGGAAGTGCCCTCGTCAGCCAAGAATCGCTCTATCGGTAAGGCTATTCGCAACCTTCGCAAGGGTGGCTGAGCAGTTACCAATTGAGTTGGAAAGACCTGACAGGTTTTCAACGATACCATTTGGGTATCTTCTCAATTTTTCGGGAAATCGCTCGCTGTGGCCGGTCTCCTGACCGAGCCACCGTGGCTCGGTCAGGAGACCGGCCACAGCCACCCCGTTGGAGGATAGAGAAGAACATGATGCGGTTTGACCGGTTTACGCAGCACGCACAGGATTCAGCCATGCGTGCTTATGAGATCATGCAGCGCTATGGCCACACCCAGGTGGACGTCGAGCACCTGTTCCTGGCGCTGTTGGAGCAGCCCGAGGGTCTGACGCCGGAGATCCTGGGCCGCCTGGGCGCGCAAATCGAGACCATAAAGGAGCGGCTGGAGGACAACCTGAAGCGCACCCCGCGCACCATGGGCCCCAGCCTCTATCCGCAGCAGAACGTCGCCCAGGTGTTCATCACCCCGCGGCTGAAGCGCGTGATCGACCAGGCCACTGAAGAGGCGCGGCAACTGAAAGACGAATACGTCTCCACCGAACATCTGCTGCTGGGCATCACGGGCGAGCGGAACAGCTTCTCCGCCAACCTGCTGCGCGAGGCCCGCATCACCCGGGAGATGCTCCTGAAAGCCATCGAACAGGGCCGCGGCGGCCAGAAGGCCAGCAGCCCCGCGGCCGAAGGGCGTTACCGGACCTTGGAGCGGTTCGCCCGCGACCTGACCCAGTCCGCCCGCGCCGGCAAACTGGACCCGGTCATCGGCCGCGACGCCGAGATCCTGCGCGTGATCCAGGTGCTCAGCCGGCGCACCAAGAATAATCCGGTGCTGATCGGTGAAGCGGGCGTGGGCAAGACCGCCATCGTCGAGGGCCTGGCGCAGAAGATCGTCCAGGAGGACGTGCCCGAGAGCCTGGTTGGCAAGCGGCTGATGAGCCTGGACCTGGGCGCGATGATCGCCGGTACTCGGTTCCGCGGCGAGTTCGAGGAGCGCCTCAAAACCACCATCGAAGAGGTGCAAAAAGCCGAGGGCGAGGTCATCCTTTTCATCGATGAGCTGCACACCGTGGTGGGCGCGGGCGCGGCCCAGGGCGCGATGGACGCCAGCAACATGCTCAAACCGGCGTTGGCTCGCGGGGAATTGCGTTGCATCGGCGCCTCCACACTGGATGAATACCGGCAACACATCGAGAAGGATAGCGCGCTGGAACGCCGGTTTGCGCCGATCTACGTGGATGAGCCCTCGGTGGATGACACCATCGAGATCCTGCGCGGCGTGCGCGACCGCTACGAACAGCACCACCAGGTCACCTTCACCGACGAGGCGCTGGTGTCCGCGGCCCGACTCTCGCACCGCTATGTCACCGACCGGCGGCTGCCTGACAAAGCCATCGACCTGATGGACGAAGCCGGAGCCGGCCTGCGCGTGGCGCTGTACACCATACCGGCGCCGCTCAAGCAGGTCAAGAAACGGCTGGTGACGCTCAAGGCCGACGAGGACACGACCTTCGCGGCCAACGACTATGCGCGCTCGGCCGAGCTCAAGAGCGAGCGGCTCAAGCTGGCCGGGGAGTACGAGATCGGTCACACGGCCTGGCGCCAGACGGCCGGGCTGGACGAGATGGTCGAGGCAGAGGACATCGCGGCCGTGGTGGCCCGCTGGACCGGCATCCCGGTCAACACCATGCTGGAAGGGGAAACGGCCAAACTGTTGCGCATGGAGGAGGAGCTGCACAAGCGGATCATCGGCCAGAATGAGGCGATCGCGGCCGTGGCCGATGCCTTGCGCCGGGCGCGCAGCGGGCTCAAGAATCCCCGGCGACCCATCGGCAGCTTCATCTTCCTGGGCTCCAGCGGCGTCGGCAAGACCGAGCTGGCCAAGGCGCTGGCCGAGTTCCTGTTCGACGACGAGGACGCGCTGGTGCGCATCGACATGAGCGAATACCAGGAGCGGCACACCGTCAGCCGGATGTTCGGCGCGCCGCCCGGCTACATCGGCTACGAGGAAGGCGGCCAGCTCACCGAGGCGGTGCGGCGCCGACCCTACCGGGTGATCCTGTTCGACGAGATCGAGAAGGCCCATCCCGAAGTGTGGAACTCGCTCTTACAGATCCTGGAGGACGGCCGGCTGACCGACGGCCAGGGCCACGTGGTGGACTTCCGCAACACCGTGTTGATCATGACGTCGAACATCGGCACGACGTTCGTCAAGTCGGGCGGCACGTTGGGCTTCCTGCGCGAAAACGGGCTGAGCGCGCAGGAGCGGCAACTGCGCGAGAACATCGAGAGCGACCTCAAGCGCACGTTCCGCCCCGAGTTCCTCAACCGCATCGACGAGATCATCATCTTCCACGGCCTGACGCAGGAACACGTCCAGAGAATCGTGGACCTGCAGATGATGGAGGTCGCCGGGCGGCTGGCGGAGCATGGCCTCAAGATCGAGCTGACCGCCGCGGCGCGGGGTTGGCTCGCCGAAAAGGGGTACGATCCCCAGTTCGGCGCCCGGCCGATCCGCCGGACCCTCGAGCTGAGGCCAAAGCTGAGGCCAAAGCTGAGGCCAAAGCTGAGGCCGGAGCCGAGGCCGAGGATGGCAAACAGGCGCTCGCCTTCTCCGTCCGCCCTCCGGAGCCGATCACGATGGAATTGCCGGTGGTAGAAATCGGCGAGCCGGCGAGTCAGCGAGTCAGCGAATGGCGGGTGGCGGGTGGCTGATGGCGGGTGGCTGATGGCGGGTGACGGGTGGCGGATCGCAAAATATAAAACGAAAGGCGCCGGATCGTCCGAGAGGGCGGCCGGCGCCTTTTGTTTGCACCAGTTTCCTTACGCACCACCGGTAACAGGCGGCGATTCTCCTGCCGGCTCCTCATGCCACTCCGCTGGCTTCTCTCGCAGCATGGCCGGCGCGCTTCTTGTCGGGGCGCTCAACGGTTGATGGGGCAACAGCATGATGGAGTATCCGTCCTTGATGACCCGGCTCAATTGGTTCCAGGCTATCTTGTCCACGTCATCCCAAACATCCGCGTCATCCCAGATTCTGACGTCAGGCGCGATCATGTAGATGTAAGCCGACTTCCGACCGCGCGGTTCAACCTCCAACACAAAATCGGGAAAACGCGCTTGCACGTCACGCACGAGAACATCGGTAAGCGCCTTAAGCTTTTGATTCATATTATCCTCTTCTGCACGGCGAAGACAAACAACCCGGTCTTCTGAACGGCTCGCTCGGCGACTGTCTGGCTGACTGAAACTGCACCATAGTCTGCTGTCAG
>PHCA01000186.1:8225-9439 GCA_002842085.1 Chloroflexi bacterium HGW-Chloroflexi-1 | reverse complement strand
GCCTTTTCATCGAGCCGGCGAAGGCAGCCTTGTGGCGGTTTTACACGGGAGGCGCCCCAACAGGTAGGCTGCTCTACGCAGACGCCCCTGGATGTAGTGTGGGGTCCTGCGGCGGGTTGAACGGGACGTCCAGCCAGCCGCGCGGTGCCGGTACTGGGCCGTTGTGGATGAGGGTCGACTTGTTCACAGGGTTGTCCACGGGAAGCAGTGGACAAGAGCGCGCAGGTTTGGGCGGAGGGCGCCCACGTGTTATACTGCTTGGCTGTGCGCTCGGCGCTGACCCGGGTGGCACGAGAAACGAAGTGTAGGAGTCGAGGCTGTTGTCAAATCGAAACGAACCCAGGTCAGTTCGGATGATGACCTACAACATCCATCGTTGGGCAGGCGGCGACCGGCGATTGGATCTGGCTAGACTGGCGACCGTCATACGCGTTGCTGACGCTGACATTGTGGGGTTGAATGAGGTGTTGCATCCGGTGACACTCGGGTGCCGCACGGTTGAGCCGTTGGCGGAACTGGCGGATCGGCTGGACATGTACTACGCGTTCGGCCCGAGTGGTTGGATCGATTACGGGCCAGGCTGGTTCGGGCCGGTCGGGAACGCACTGCTGAGCCGCTATCCGTTGACCGAGATCTCGAACATGGCCTTGCCCCGGCTGCCGAGCACCAGGCTGCGCTCGCTGCTGGGCGCTACGTTGGCCGCGGGCCCTGCGCAGGGATTGAGCGCTTTTGTCACGCATCTGGATCACGCATTCGAGGGCACCCGGCTGTGGCAAATCCGGGGGGTGCTGCAGCGGATCGTCCAGGACGGCCCGCATTTCGTGGGTGGGGACTTCAACACGCCGGGTTTCTTGGGCCGATACACGCGGCGTCTGCTGCCGCCGGTATTGCGCCTGCTGCACAGCGCCGGGTACCAGGACGCGTTCCGGGTGGTGGGAGAGGGCCACGGGCGGACCTTCCCTTCAGTTTCGCCGCTGGTGCGCATCGATTTCTTGTTCTTCCCCGGGCGTTGGGCCCGCGGGTTGCGTTCTGCCCGCACGATCGAAGGGGGTATGATGCCACAGGTGTCGGATCATCGGCCGCTCCTGGTGGAGTGGGCGTGGCCCACTCCACTCCCGGCATATACTTGATAGGGTGACGGGGTGACGGGGTAAATTGGTAACGGGGTAATTTGGCAAATTGGTGACAAGGTGACAGGGTGACAGGGTGACAAG
>PHCA01000186.1:0-8112 GCA_002842085.1 Chloroflexi bacterium HGW-Chloroflexi-1 | reverse complement strand
GCGAATGGTAGACAGCAGAACGTTAATGCCCAATATCCAATACCCGTCATCCGGTCTCCGAGACCGCCTCGATCAGTTTTTGGCGGTTCACACCACGCTTGCCCTGGCGACGGTCGGGGTGGATGGCGCTCCCGCGGCCGCGGCTGTGTTCTACGCCCACGACGCGGATCTGAACCTCTACTTTCTTTCGGAGGAGCGGACGCAGCATGGGCAGAACTTGCTGGCGAATGGGCAGGTCGCGGGGACGATCCAGGCGGACGGGCAGGATTGGCGGGCGATCCGGGGTTTGCAGGTGCGTGGCCGCGCTGAGCCGGCGCGGGTTGGCGAACTGGCCCACGCGGCCGCGGTCTACGGCCGCAAATATGCGTTCGTGGCCGCGCTGCTGGTCGGCGCGAGCGGCCCGGGGGTGTTGCCCGGCCCGCTGGCCCAGGCGCGGTTCTGGGTTCTGCGGCCGGCCTGGTTCCGGTTGATCGACAACACGGTGCGGTTCGGCTTCAAGGAAACGTTGACCATGGGAGAGCGTGATGCAGCCGAATAGGATCAGGCCCCTGGCGATCGGCGTTTTCCGGCATGATAGCCGGATACTGGTGTTTGAAGGCTGTGACCCCGTGACGCAGCAGACCTTCTATCGGCCGCCGGGCGGCGGCATCGAGTTCGGCGAGTATGGCCACCAGGCGCTGGCGCGGGAGATTCGCGAGGAGATCGGCGCCGAGATCGACGGTGTGTGCTACCTGGGTACCCTCGAAAACATCTTTACCCTCAACGGCAGGCCGGGCCACGAGATCGTGCGGGTCTACGCGGCGTCTTTTGTGGCGCAGGCGTTCTACGAACGGCCGGAGTTTGACGGACGCGAGGACGATGGCAGCCGATTTCGCTGTTTGTGGCAGCCGCTGGCGGCCTTCGTGACCGGGCAGGCGCGGCTGGTGCCGGAGGAGCTATTGGCGTTGTTGGGTCAAGGCGCAGGGCATGTTGCCTGATATCCAGTTAGCCCGCCGCGGCGGCGTGATCGAGTTCGGCTGGGGACATCCCGACCTGACGCTGTTGCCCGTAGCGGGCATGGCCGAGGCCGCTGAGCTGGCGTCGACGCGCGATGGCGCGCGGGCCTTGTCCTACGGCGCGGAGCAGGGACCGGGTTGCCTGATCGAGCAGTTGGGGGCCTGGCTCGCCCGCCGCGAAGGGGTGGCCCCGCGGCCAGAGCAGGTTTTCATCACCGGCGGCGTGTCGCAGGCGCTCGACCTGCTGTGCACGCTGCTGACGCGGCCGGGCGACGTGGTCCTGGTCGAGTCGCCGGTCTATCATCTGGCGTTGCGCATCTTCCGGGATCACGGGCTCGAACTGGCGCCCGTCACGGGCGATGCGGATGGCCTGTGCGTCGATGCGCTGGCGGACGCGCTGGACGCGCTGCGCCGACAGGGCCGGCGTCCGCGTTTCCTCTACACCGTGCCCACTTTCGGCAACCCGACTGGGGCCACTATGCCGCTTGCGCGGCGTCAGGTGCTGGTGGCCCTGGCCCAGGCCAACGGGCTGACGGTGCTGGAAGACGACGTGTACCGGGAATTGTGGTACGACGCGCCCGCACCGCCCCCGCTACATAGCCTGGCCTCCGCGCGGCAGCGGGGGCTGGCTCTTAACGGCGGCGTGATCCGACTGGGGTCTTTCTCGAAGATCCTGGCGCCGGGTCTGCGGCTCGGCTGGCTGCTGGCCGCGCCCGAGATCGTGCAGCGTTGCGTCCGCAGCGGGATGCTGGATAGCGGCGGTGGGGTCAACCATTTCACCGCGCACGTGGTCGCGGCGTTCATGGCGCTGGGCTTGTTCGATCCGCACATCGAGCAGTTGCGCGGCGTCTACCGCGCGCGCCGGGACGCGCTGCTGGCGGCGCTGGAGCGTTTCATGCCCGCAGGCGTATGCTGGCGAGTTCCTGGCGGCGGCTTCTTCGTTTGGGTGCGGTTGCCGGAGGGGTGCGAGGGTGTGGCGCTGCTGCCCGCTGCCGAGGCGGCCGGCGTGTCGTACGTGCCCGGCGCACGGTTTCATGCTGATGATGGGGGCGGGGCGCGCCATGTGCGGCTGGCGTTCAGCCTGTTGCAGCCGGATGAGCTGGCCGAAGGTGCGCGGCGGTTGGGGCAGGCGTTCTCATAGACCCGCGGAGGTCTATCAAGCAGCCGCCTCCTGCAGGCGTTGTTCAAGCCAGAGATTGATCAGACTTTCCGTCTGCAAGCCCTTGCCTTGGGCAACCGCCCGAATGCGCGTCAGTAGTTCCGGGTCCACTGCAACCAGATAATGCCGGCGCGCCTGGGGATCGAATTCGAATTCGGCCGGTTCGGTCAGATCCCAGTAGTCGGCCAGGCTGTGCGTGTTCCAGAATTCGGCGATTGCCTCCAAACTGTCGGTGGGAGGCAGCATCCTATTTTCGGTCAAAGTATCGTCTTTCATGGTTGTCCATATCACGGGCACTGAGGATCAGCGCTTCTCGTGAGCGCTTGTATATGAAAAACACTATCAGGTAGCGCCCAGCATCCGTTTGTCCCAAGCCGGCGTAAACGTTCTCGCCGGGCACATGTCCCTTTTGGACCTTTCGAAAAGTCGCGCGTCCGAAAAGAATGTTCTCGACTTCGGCTTGGGAAACTCGATGCTTCCATTCGAGCTTGTCGATAACCTGTGGAAGCCAAATGATGTCGGCGACGTACATGTTTGCATTATACCCTCTGTGCACCTGTGCGGTCAAGAGCCGAATTTGAAACAAGGGATCATGGTAGGCATGAAGGAGCTAAGGGGAAGTGAGTGCGTACAACGCTGGTTTTCGCCGCATCTCTGATGACGCGGCCCAACTCGGCCACCCATCTTACGTCTGGCGCGCGGGGCAGGAGCGCCGGCTGGCGCTGGTGCGGCAGTGGGCCAGGCTGGACGGCGCGCGCATCCTGGACGCCGGCTGTGGCGTGGGGATGTACACCGGGCAGTTCCGCCGCTTCAGCCCGCACGTCACCGGCGTGGAGATCGACCTGGCCGTCGCGGCGCAAGCGCGCGCCCGGGCCCCCGGTGTCGTGCTGGCCCCGGCCGAAGCGCTGCCCTTCGCCGACGGCAGCTTCGACGTAGTCTTCTCGCACGAGGTGATCGAGCACGTGGCCGACGACCGCGCGGCCGCGTCCGAGATGGTCCGCGTTCTGGCGTCCGGCGGCCGGATCGTGCTCTTCTGCCCCAACCGGCTCTACCCCTTCGAAACGCACGGTCACTACTGGAGCGGGCGCTACCATTTCGGCAACACGCCGCTGATCAACTGGCTGCCGGATCCGCTGCGCAACCGGCTCGCGCCGCACGTGCGCGCGTATATCGGCGCCGGGCTGCGCGTCCTGTTCTCTGATCTGCCGGTGCGCATCGTCCATCACAGCGTGATCTACCCCGGCTTCGACGACGTGGTGGCGAGCCGCCCCAGGCTGGGCCGCGTCCTGCGCCGCGTGTTGTACGCGCTGGAGCACACGCCGCTCCAGGCGTTCGGATTGAGCCACTTTTTGGTGTTGGAGCGGATCTGAACAGCGGGAAGTCGCAATGGCGCCAGGCGGCAGGCACTTCCGAAAGTGCCTGCCGCCTTTTGGGATAATCTGGCCCTTGACCAATCCCAATACTTTTGTTATGATGATGGCGTAATGGATGCCTCCTTCGAATTGCTGGGCATCGGTAAGTGGACTTGGAGTCGAGCAGATGACATCTGTCCGAGAGTTCAAGCAGGCACACATACAGCGCAAACAGCGGCCGGATTTGCGGCCGAACGAGCGCGCCGGGCTGACGACCTTCGTCGAACGGCTACGCCAGCGGTATGGTGACGAGCTGCTGCGCGTGGTGCTTTTTGGCTCCAAAGCACGCGGCGACTTCGACGCTGAATCGGACGTGGATGTGCTGGTGGTTCTTCGTGAGCGAGATCATTGGAAATTATTGCATGAGATCACCGACCTCACGAGCCAGTTACTCCTGGAGTCTGGCGTGAACATCTCCGCGTTGGTGTGCGACGGCGCACGCTATCAGTGGTGGGCCGCTCATCGTGCGCCGATCTATAACAGCATTCAGCGCGACGGAGTCGAATTATGGACGAAGCACAACGAGCCATCGTTGCAGTACGCGTAAGCAAATGCCGAGAAGACATGGCTACCGCCCGCGAGGATTTCGAGCGCGGCCGGTTTCGTGCGGCTGTAGCGCGGTCGTACTACGCGATGTTTCACATCACTGGCGCAGCCCTGCTCACGATAGAGGTCGAGCGGGCCAAGCATTCCGGCGTCGAATCCGCGTTCAGCGAGTTTTTCATCAAGCCAGGTCACATTGAGCCGGAGTACGGGGAGATCTACCGTCGCGGTCAACGTTTTTTGACACGCCTGGAACGCTACTTGCGGGAGGTAGGCGCCATCAGGTAGCAGCGGTGAGCCAGACATTCGACAATGTGGTGGCGAGCCGGCCAGCACTGGGCCGCCTCCTGCGCCGCGTGCTGTACGCGCTGGAGCACACGCCGCTGCAGGCGTTCGGGCTGAGCCATTTTCTGGTGTTGGAAAAGGTTAGGAATAAGACGATCAACGCCGGATTTGCCCGAGCCCTTGAGCTTTGACTCGATGTCCGACAGGCGATTTGCCGATCCATCGCCGCTGTGCTACACTGATAGCGTGAGGGTCGGTAGGAGGTGCTGCGATGCGGTTCCAGCCGGATGAGCTATATGAAATTCAGAATCACATCTTTTACTCCTTGCCATGGGTGCTGGAGAACGATCCGCGTTTTGTGGCGGTCATCGAAGCGATCGTGACTGAGAAGTTTCCGCACCGTGAAGATGTCGCGCGCTTTCTCGACAGACTGGCGGAGATACGTCAAAGTATGGAGCGCCTGGAGGAAAGGCAGGAAACCTTCCAGGTTGGCCAGGATGCGCTGCGGCAGGACGTGACCGAACTGCAACAGGGCCAGACGGAACTGCGGCAGGGCCAGACGGAACTGCGGCAGGGTCAGACGGAACTGCAGCAGGGTCAGACGGAACTGCAGCAGGGTCAGACGGAACTGCGGCAGGACGTGACCGAACTGCGGCAGGATGTGACCGAACTGCGGCAGGGCCAGGTGGAACTGCGGCAGGACGTGACCGAACTGCGGCAGGGCCAGGTGGAACTGCGGCAGGACGTGACCGAACTGCGGCAGGATGTGACCGAACTGCGGCAGGGCCAGGTGGAACTGCGCGGGGATGTAACTGAACTGCGGCAGGACGTGACCGAACTGCGCGGGGATGTGGTCGTTATGCGCGGGGATGTGGCCGTTATGCGCGGGGATATGGTCGTTATGCGCGGGGACGTGGCCGATTTGCGCCAGGGTCAAAACGCACTGCAATCTGGCCTGGACAGGGTGGATAACCGTTTGCTGGTGTTGGGCAATCGGTGGGGCGTTCAGAATGAAACGGCCGTGCGCAATGCGCTGCGTGGGCGGCTGGCGAGTCTCGGCTATGTCGTCGAGAATTATGAAGTGTTCGATGCCGCAGGTGAGGTCCACGGCGCTCCGGGGCCGGTGGAAATAGACCTTGTGGTGCGTAACGGCGAGTTATGGCTCGTGGAGATCAAAGGTCGCGTCTCGGGTAACGACCTGTTCGCTTTCATGCGCAAGACGCGCTTCTATCAGACGCAAACCGGTCGATCTGCCACGCGGCGCATCGTCATCGCGCCGGTGATCGAGGAGCCGGCCCAGGCGCGCGCGGCCCAGGAAGGCATCGAATGCTACTCGGCTGTGGATGATCTCCAAATCTGAGTCGTGGCCGCCCCCGCCGCACAGCCTCCTTTTCCGCCGAGTTGACATTGGAAGCGAGAAGATGACAGCCCCCCGTGAGTTCAAGCGGGCAGCCCTACCGCGCAAACGCCAGCCGGATTTGCGGCCGAACGAGCGCGCCGGGCTGACGACCTTCGTCGAACGGCTACGCCAGCGGTACGGCAACGATCTGCTGCGCGTGGTGCTGTTCGGCTCGAAAGCGCGTGGCGATTTCGACGCCGAGTCAGACCTGGATCTGTTGGTCGTCGTTCGGGTGGCGGATGGTTGCTACCGGCAATACTGGAGCGAAATCGCCGACATCGCGTGGCAGGTCGAGCTGGCCTATGGTATCGTGACCTCTTTGATTGTCAAGGATCAGGCGGATTACGCCAGGATGCGCGAGCATCGGCTGCTGCTTGCGCGCAACATCGAACGGGATGGTATTGAGCTATGGACGACGTCACTCGGCGTTCAACGAGTTCTTTGTGAAGCCGGGCGTCCTCGAACCGGAATACGCGATTTATAGCCGCGCTCGGAGGGCCCGTGAAGAGCAGGATTATGATCTGGAGGCTGCTCCGCTCACCGCAGAAGAAGCGAATATTATCGTTGCAGATGCCGAACGCTTTCTGGTGCGCCTGGAGCGCCACTTGCGGGAGGTAGGCGCCATCAGGTAGCAGCGGTGAGCCAGACATTCGACAATGTGGTGGCGAGCCGGTATACGCGCTGGAGCACACGCCGCTGCCGGCATTCGGGTTGAGCCATTTCCTGGTGTTGGCGCGGTTGACAGGTTCATCGTCTTGATGTATTATTCAAGCCATGAATAATTTTCATTCAGACGATGAAATGTACTATCCCCGCTGGTTGACGCCCCTTTTGCGGGAGGCCAGCGCCGCCTATCCGGTTGTCGTGCTGACTGGCGCGCGCCAGGTGGGCAAGAGCACGCTGCTGCACCGCGCGACCCCTTTTTGCGACTGGCGTTACCACACCCTGGACGACTTCGATACGGCCAGCCAGGCCGCCCGCGATCCGGCCGCGCTCTGGGCTGGCGCCGAGCGGGTGATCCTCGACGAGGTGCAGAGGGCACCCCAACTCCTGCCGGCTGTCAAGACGTCCGTGGATCAGGAACCGGGCCGGCGGCGCTTCATCCTCTCCGGTTCGGCCAACCTGATGTTGATGCACCAGGTCAGCGAGAGTCTTGCCGGCCGCGCCGTCTATCTGACCCTCTCGCCGATGACGCTCGGCGAACTGCAGCAAACACCCCCGCCGGAAGTCTTGCAAAGGGCTTTGGCCGGCGAATGGCCCTCGGAAAGTGTGCTTCCGGGGGAGCCGCTCGATCCCACAGCAGTTCTGCTCCGGGGCCTGCTGCCGACGTTGCTCCGGTTTCCCTCGCCCCAATCCTGGCCGCGCTGGTGGGATGGTTACGTGGCGACCTATTTGGAGCGGGATTTGCGGCAGTTGTCCCAGGTCAGCAGCCTGATTGACTTCCGCCGGGCGATGATGGCGCTGGCTCTGCGCACCGGGCAACTGCTCAACCAGTCCGACGTGGCGCGCGACGCCGGGTTATCGCAGCCGACCCTGCACCGCTATCTCAACCTGCTGGAGACCACGTGTCTCTTCGAGCGGCTGCCGGTCTATGCCGGCAACCGGACCAGCCGGCTGGTCAAGGCCCCCAAGGCATTCTGGGCCGATCCCGGGCTGGCCGTGTTTCTGTCCGGCTATTTCACGGCCGAGGCGGTGGCCGGCGCGCGCGAATACGGAGCGTTCTTCGAGACGTTGATCTATCACCATCTGCGGGTGTTGGCTGGCCTGATGACCCCGCCCGCGCGCCTCTATTATTGGCGCACACAGGCCAGCGCCGAGGTGGATTTCGTCCTGGAACACGGTCGGCGCTGCCTGGCGATCGAGGTCAAGCGTACCGAACGGCCGCGCTACGATGACTGCGCCGGTTTGGTGCGCTTCCTGGATGAAAACCCCCAGGCGGCCGGCGGCGTGCTGCTCCACGGCGGGCGCGAGATTCGACGCATGGGTGAGAGGATTGTGGCGTTGCCCTGGACGATGGTGACAGGGTAGTTGCTATTGGAGCACCACGTCCTAAACGACGTGGCTTGACGGGCGCCCTCTTTTATAAGCGGCGGCGTTTAGGCTGCCGTATTGCCCTCCGCTGTCCATTGGCTGAGGTGCAGACGCAACACCTTGAATCGCGCCTGGCCGACAATGCGCTGGTGGCGTTGACGCTGCTCGTCGCCGAGAGCCAGCCGGTCGAAAAGGACGTGATGGTCAAGGTGATTGTCAACCTGATCAATCGGTCGAACTGAACGGACCTCTCCCCCTGCCCCTCTCCTGCCAGGAGAGGGGGGCGTG
>PHCA01000185.1 GCA_002842085.1 Chloroflexi bacterium HGW-Chloroflexi-1 | reverse complement strand
TCGGGGGGAAGATGGTAGTCGAATTCGCTGGTTTTCATAGTCTTGCCTCTACCTCAGACAGCCATGCTCGACCGGCCTCAGTAGTGCGATAGGCCACGTGCGGATCGGTGGTCGCTGTGCCGACCCGCTCCAGCAACCCTTCGGCAACCAGCGACGACAAGTAGCGGTTGAGCAGGTACGTCTGATCCCGCCGGAGACGTGCCGCCAACTCTTGCGATGTCAGGGCTGCGATGCTGCATTGCGCCAGGATCGTCGCCCGCATCCTCTCCGGCGACACATGTCGCGCAAGCTCTATAGATGACAGAGGATGCTCTATAGATTTCGGCACAAGCTCTACAGATTCACCGACAAGCTCTACAGATTCCTCGACAAGCTCTACAGGTTCCCTGGCAAGCTCTACAGACTCTCCGGCAAGCTCTACAGATTGCGAAGACCGGTCTACAGGTAGCGGAGCTAAATTCTCGGAAGTGGCGCTTCCGTTGGGAGGCGCCGCAGATGTTGCCTGGCCCGCCAGCGTGTAGCGCGTCCAGCGGCGCGTCCCGTGTTGAGCCAGCAGCCCCCGGCGCACCAGGTCCGCCAGTTGGCGGGTGACCTCCGCCGAGTCGAGGCCGGGGTTCAGGCGGCGATAATCAGCGTTGGTCAACCGTCCCTCGCGCCGGAGATAGGCCAGCGCCAGACGTTGAGCGTCGTTGAGATCGTAGGCTGCGAAGCGGTTGAGCCAGGCCAGGGTCGTGTCGTCCAGCAGGCCGGCATTCGAGAAGGTCAGGCGGAACGTCGTGCGGCGGTCGTCGAAGCGCGGCGGCTCCATCCCGGCGGCCCGCAGCGCCTCCAGCATCGCGGTGATGCCCGTGCCGCGGTTCTCGCAGACCACGTGGCCGTCTTCGTCGGGCAGGTCTTCCAGCAGGCGCATCAGGTGGGTGTTGCGGGTAGCCAGCAGGCCCGGCTCGCCCAGACGTTCCACCGTCACCGGGCCGAAAAGCCCGCCAGGATTCTCGACCTCCAGGCGGTCGGGGAAGATGCGGACCTGCACGGGCGTGCCGCGCGCCAGCGGCGAGTAGTCGCGATGCGCGAGGGCGTTGACGAGCGCTTCACGCAGCGCCTCGATCGGGTACTCCCACACATCGCGGCGGAAGAGTCCCTGCACGATGGCCCGCCGCTGCAGGTTGCGCAGAATGGCGTTCATGCCCTGGCGGAGCAGAGCCACCAGGGGGCCTTCGGCTTTGACGTTGTCCAGCAGCCGCTCGCCGCGGGTCGAGACCTCGCCAGGTCGTTCCGTCGGATAGCGCACGACCGACAGGTGCAGGCTGGCGAAAGTGTCTTGCGGATAGATGCCGAAGCAGAGGTAGCCGGCCAGCGAAGGCGCCAGGCGTCCCTCGTGTTCGACCAAAATCCGAAAGACCTGGAGCAGCCGTTGGCGATCCCAGTCACGATAGGGGGCATCGGGCCGTGCCCGCAAGCGCGCAATGAAGGAATCCAGCAACGCCGCGTCCAGGTCGGACAGTGACTTGTCGGGCACAGGCGCCAGGTCGTAGGTCGGCTGGCCGCGACCGTCCAGGTACACCTGGATCTCGTATTGGGTCAACTGGCGATCGCCGTCGGCCACGCGGATGAACGCGCCGGTCATCAACCCCGCGCCGCGATAGTGGCACGGCTTTTGCGTGTGCGGCGTCTCGGGGATTTCTGCCACCACGACGGGGCGCCCTTCCACCGTGTGGACCTGGATCAAGGGTCGGAGCGGCGGCTCCATCAGGTCACACAACGAGGCCAGATCGCTTTGCAGGCGGGCGGGATCGCGCACGTCCACGACGCGAAAGCCGATCTCCTCGTCCAGCCCCAAGATGATCGTGCCGCCGCCCGGCGTGTTGGCGAAGGCGGAGAGGGTTTCCCACAGCCGCTTGGGTAAGCCGCCCTCAGCCCGCTTGACCTCGACGTTGGCGATGTCCTCGCCGACCTCGCGCAAGACATGGAGGATCTCATCGAGTTCTTCAGGGGTCACATTCAGCTCCTTTGGGTTGACCTCCACATGTCGGACGAGCTGACCGTGAAGCTGCGCGGGCGGAGACAATGGGGGGTCGTTACGATCCCGCGACCTGGTTGCCCTGGTTGAAAAGCGGAGGCTGCTCGGCGGTCTCGGGATACGGCTCGCCCAGATGCTCGTAGGCGCGGCGGGTGGCAACCCGGCCACGCGGGGTGCGGTCGAGGAAGCCCAACTGCAACAGGTACGGCTCCACCACATCCATGATCGTGTCCGATTCCTCGGCGACGGCCGCGGCGATGGTCTCCAGCCCCACCGGCCCGCCGCGGAAGTCGCGGATCAGCCGGCCCAGCACTTGCCGGTCCAGCGTGTCTAGCCCCAGCTCGTCCACCTCCAACAGCGCCAGCGCGTCCCGCGCGATCTCGGCCGTGATGGCGCCGTCCGCCTTGACCTGCGCATAGTCCCGCACACGGCGCAACAGGCGCAACCCCACTCGGGGGGTTCCGCGCCCGCGCCGGGCGATCTCGGCCACGCCGTCCGGGGTTGCCGGCACGTGCAGCAAGCTGGCGGCCCGCTTTACGATCTGCTCCATTGCTTCCGGCTCATAAAAGTCAAAGCGGTAGACCGCGCCGAACCGGGTGCGCAGCGGCGCGGTCATCAACGCCAGCCGGGTCGTCGCGCCGACCAGGGTGAAGCGCGGCAGCTTCAGCCGGATGCTGCGTGCGCTCGGCCCCTTGCCGACCACGATGTCCAGCGCGTAGTCCTCCATAGCCGGGTAGAGCACCTCTTCCACGGCGCGCCCCAACCGGTGCACCTCGTCGATGAACAGGATATCGCCCTGACGCAGGTTGGTCAGGATAGCGGCCAAATCGCCAGCGCGCTCGATGGCCGGCCCCGCGCTGATCTTCAAGCCGGCGCCCATTTCGTTGCTGATGACGTGGGCGAGCGTCGTCTTGCCCAGACCCGGGGGACCATAGAGCAGCACGTGATCGAGCGCCTCGCCCCGGCTGAGCGCGGCCTGGATCAGGATCGTGAGGTTCTCGCGTAACCGATCCTGCCCGACCATCTCGGCCAGGGTGCGCGGCCGCAGCGCGGCATCCACGACCACCTCTTCCGGGCGGTTGTGCGGCGAGATCGTGCGTTCGGCCATAATCACCTTTCGACGACAAACCACGCTGAGGGACCAGGACCGCGGTCCGGCCTCGAATTACACCAAGACGTTAGCTTGACATTGTTAGATTTCCCTTGTCATTGCGAGGAGCGGTGTGTGCAACGAAGCAATCTCCGCCTTTGTCGCAAGAGATTGCGGCAATCTCGATTGCTTCGCAAACAGCGCTCGCAATGACGAATGTAACAATG
The DNA here is from genome assembly GCA_002842085.1 of Chloroflexi bacterium HGW-Chloroflexi-1. Classification (GTDB taxonomy): domain Bacteria; phylum Chloroflexota; class Anaerolineae; order CG2-30-64-16; family CG2-30-64-16; genus CG2-30-64-16. Next base: position 6,399 of record PHCA01000185.1, on the reverse strand, counting down.
TCAAGTTAGTATAACGCCCGGCATTATACCAGAGGGCCGTCAATTGGACCAGACCAGAGCCTGCATGATTCTTGTTGACTTGCCGGCCGTTTCGTGGTATAACGGGCCAGTTTTGAGGTCGCTCAGGCCGTTCCGGAAAAATAGATGTCGGGCTGGTTAGCCCCGTAATCGCCGGTTTCCCTGGGGATCTCGGGGAGGGGATGGGATGAGTATTTTTCTGGAACTAATTTATCGGAGATAAGGATTTCCTGGCGCCATTCGCCTGTTTGATTCTGGCTTGTAAGCGCAGCGGCCTTGTCCAGGTTAGGAGTCACGCCATGCTTTCACGGGAGCAAATCGTCGCCCGCGAGCAACAGAAGCTGATCGATGAACGCGAGCGGATCGCCGGCGCACTGGAGCGTCTGCGTGAAGCGCTGAAGGTCGAGGTAGACGTCGACGCGGAAGAGGGCGACCCGGATCTGGTCGAACGCGAGAAGAACGTGGCCCTGGTCAACCAGCTCGAGCGCAAGCGTGAAGCGATCCAGACGGCTCTGCGCGCCATCGAAAAGGGTAAGTACGGCATCTGCGAACGATGCGACCAGGAGATCAACCCCGAACGGCTGGAAGTTCGTCCGGATGCCACCCTGTGCGTGCGTTGCCAGGTGGAAGTCGAGAAGTTGATCAAGCGCGGTATCTTGCCGCGCTCACAGCAAGAGCGTTTTTGAAACGAGGCCGAGCTGAAAAATGATGTGTCTGTGCGGCGCCGGTCACGGCAGAAAAATGCGCCCCGCGATACGGGTTGGGTTGGCTATTTCGGGCGCCACATGACCCGTTTCTTGTGCGCCTGGCAGGAGAGACCCGAACCTGCCAGACCGGCGGCGCCAGGTGAACCCACTCTCGGGTGCGCCAGCCGTATCGGCCAGATCCCAGGCAAGTATCCTCTCAAGCTCCAGGGGCTGTGGCCGGTCTGTGACCGAGCCACGGTGGGGGAACTAGCCCAGACCTGACAGGTTTTCGAGGTCACTTTTCAGCATACATCCACCTGATGAGACCGAATCCGGCTTGAAACTGTACTGGTCAGAGACGTGGTGGACGCTAACCTGGACAAGGCCGCTGCGCTTACAAGCCAGAGCCAACCAGGCAAATGCCATCAGAAAATTCTTGTCTGTCGTGCAAGGATTTAACTGGTTAGGCCTTAATGACATTGGAGAGGATATCCAAGCAACCAGGAGGTAACCTGTCCTATGCTACCCGCCAACGTCTTCGTCTCCGGACATCCGCTGATCCAGCACAAGCTTTCGATCCTGCGCGACAAGCGCGTCGAGCCCAAGAAGTTCCGGGAGCTGATCCGAGAGATCGCGATCCTGCTGGCCTACGAGGCCACCGCCGATCTGGGGCTGAAGCCCGTGGCCATCGAGACCCCACTGGCCACCGCCCAATGCTACCACCTGACCGAAACCATCGGGCTGGTACCGATCCTGCGCGCGGGCCTGGGCATGGTCGAGGGCATCTGGGAGATGATGCCGGGCGCCGAGGTGTGGCACATCGGGCTGTTCCGGGACGAGCGCACGCTGCGCCCCGTGCAGTATTACAACAAGCTGCCGATCGCGCCCACCGTGCAGGTGTGCCTGATCCTCGACCCGATGCTGGCGACCGGTGGCTCGGCCGTCGCGACGGTGGACATCTTGAAGCAGTGGGGCGCGCAACGCATCAAGTACGTGGGCATCATCGGTGCGCCCGAGGGGGTCACCCGGCTCCACGCCGCGCACCCGGATGTGCCCATTCACCTGGCCGTGGTGGACGAACGGCTGAACGAAATCGGCTACATCGTCCCCGGCCTGGGGGACGCGGGGGACCGGCAGTTCGGGACGGGATGAGTAACGAGTAAAGCGGATTGCGGATTGCGGATTGCGTTTTGCCATTTGCCATTTGCCGTTTTGCCGTTTTGCCGTTTGCCATTTGCCATGTGCCATTTGCCATGTGCCATTTGCCATTTGCCATGTGCCATTTGCCATTTGCCATTTGCCATTTGCCATTTGCCATTTGCCATGTGCCATTTGCTATTTGCCATTTGCCATTTGCCATTTGCTTGCCGTTTTGCCGTTTTGCCATTTGCCTCCTACCTCTCGGAGTAGATCATGTCGGACCCAGCGCACCACCGTCCCCCGTGGGACGACTACTTCATGGGCATCACCTGGCAGGTGGCCAGGCGCAGCACGTGCGACCGGGCGCGGGTGGGCGCGATCATCGTCAAAGATCGCCGCATCCTGACCACCGGCTACAACGGCGCGCCGGCCGGGTTGCCGCACTGCGACGAGATCGGCCATCTGATGGTCGGCGACCACTGCGTGCGCACCCTGCACGCGGAGCAGAACGCCATCATCCAGGCCGCGCTGCACGGCGTCAGCGTGGCGGATAGCACCATCTACGTCACGCATCAACCCTGTTTGACGTGCGCCAAGATGATCATCAACGCGGGCATCCGCCGCGTGGTGTATGCCGGTCACTATCCCGATCCGAACGCAGTCGCGTTTTTGCAAGAGGCCGGGGTGGCGCTGCAACACCTGGACGTTCCCCCGGCGAACGCACGCCAATCCGTCGACGACGAATGAGGGGCACAGCCGGAGATTGACTCCATTGGAGCACACCATGACCAACACATCTCCATCCGTCCTGAAAATGCCCGCTGGGTTCTTGTGGGGTGTGGCAACGGCCGCCCATCAGAACGAAGGGCGTAATCGCAACAACCAGTGGGCCGCCTGGGAGGCAAAACCCAACCGCATCTACCGTGGCCAGCGGGCTGGCGCGGCCACTGCCTGGTGGGACATTTCGCCAGAGCTCGATGTCAGCCTGGAGACCGCCGCGGCCGACTTCGACCGGGCCGCCGAGCTGGGGCTGAACAGCCTGCGCCTTTCGGTGGAGTGGAGCCGCATCGAGCCGGCGGAGGGGGTCTTCGACTACTCCGCGCTGCATAAATACGCCGAGATGATCGGCTTGCTGTGCGCCCGCGGCCTGGAGCCAATGGTCACCCTGCACCACTTCACCGATCCGCTCTGGCTGACCGAAAAGGGCGCGTGGGAAAACCCGCTGACCGAGGACTATTTCTCCCGCTTTGTCGAACGGGTCGTCGATGCGCTGGGGGATCAGGTCATCCTCTGGTGCACCATCAACGAGCCGATCGTCTACGCCTACAACGGCTTCCTGGAGGGGGTCTTCCCGCCCGGCGCCAGGAGCCTGCCCAGGACGATCAAGGTGCTGCGCCGGATGTTGCTGGCCCACGGCCGGGCCTATCGGACGATCCATCGCATGCAGAGCGACGCCCAGGTGGGGTTAGCGCACAGCATGCGCGTGTTCCTGCCCGCCAATCCCGCCAGCGCCGTGGATCGGCGCGCGGCGGCTCTCTTGGATCGCATCAGCAACCGCACCACGCTGGACGCCATCACGGCCGGCCGGCTGGCGCCACCCGTAGGCTTCGGTGAAACCGTCACCTATCTGATGGATAGCTGCGACTACATCGGGCTCAACTACTACACCACGATCCACGTCGCGTTCGACCCGACTCGGCCCGGCCTGTTCTTTACGCGCATGTTCTTCGATCCCAGCGCGGAGCTCAGCGACACCGTCCCGGGGGACACCGAAGCGTACGGTGAGATCAACCCGGGCGGCCTCTACCTGGCCCTGAAGCGACTGGCGACTTACGGCAAACCGATCTACATCACCGAGAACGGCGTGCCGGACCACGACGACGACGTGCGGCCGCGCTTCATCGCCACCCATCTTGCAGAGGCGTGGCGCGCGATCCAGGAAGGGGTCGACCTGCGCGGCTACTACCATTGGACCCTGGTGGACAACTTCGAGTGGGCCGCGGGGTGGGATCTGCCGTTCGGGCTGTTCGAGCTGGATCGGGAGACCGGCGTGCGGACGCCCAAGGCCAGTTCAGCGGTGTACGGCCGCATCGCGCAGGCCAACGGTGTGCCGTGCGAACTGCTGGAACAGGTCGCGCCGGCGTCGGTCAGCAGGTACTTTGGCGGGGAATATACTTGACAAGGTGACAAAAGGTGAAGGGGTCACATGGTGACCCAGTGACAAGGTGATGCCGATGCGCCGCATCGGGTGTTCGATGCGCCGCATCGAACACCCTCACTTCGTGACCGTGACGAGTATAGCAGGGTAGTTCGTTGGGTGGGTGGTTAGTTGGTTGGTTTCCAATCACCAACCGCCAGTTTGGCTCTTGGCGGGCCATTGTGCTATACTCTGGCTGTCCGGATCGTTGGGCCCGTAGCTCAATTGGCAGAGCAACGGCCTTTTAAGCCGTGGGTTGAAGGTTCGATTCCTTCCGGGCTCACACACAGGAAACCGGGGAGATTCCCCGGTTTTTTTGTTGCCATGCGCGCGTCATGGTCACCTGTGGCGTGGCGCGCGAGCGCCGGTTGTCCCACCTCCGCAACCTGTGCGCTGGCGCAGCGATGCCAGCAATCTTCGGCCAGGGAGAGCGGCAAGAATGCTTGCCAGGCGCGCCCGATTGGGGTAGAATAGCGCCGGGTCGTACGAGAGACACCTGCCGAATCGGAATCCCGCACCAGGAACGCAACCATGACCGTAAAAGATGTTGTGCTGCCGCTGCCCGAGGATTTGTATGTTCGTCTGGAGCAAGCGACCCGCGAGGTCCGGACCTGGCGCCAGGTTCACGCCCTGATCGACGAGACCAGCATCAAGCTGCGCAACGCCGCGGCCCACGACGAGAGCCTGAGCCGGGCCGACGCCCAGGCCGCGCGGGCCTGGGCATTAGGGGTATTGCAGTGGTTGTGATTTACGATGAGGATCAAGCGATGAGCGATTTGGATTGGATTCGTCGCCAATCTGAAGGCCAGTTTTTCGAGCGTAAGAGTTGCATTGACCGTTCTCAGACACGCAGAACCCGCCGGCCTATTCGTGACGTAGCCCGAGACGTGGCCGAAACTTTGGTCGCCATGGCCAATGCCGACGGCGGCGCCCTGGTGGTCGGCGTGGAAGATGATGGCACAGTGACCGGTGTAGACTATCCTGCTGACCGGTTGGACGTGTTGCAGAGGACGCCACAAACCCATGTGAAGCCGCCACTGCACGCCCGCGTCAACGTTGGCGAGCTGGCAGGACGGCGAATTATGCTTTTTGACGTGGACTGGAGCGCGGAGATCCACCAGTTGACCGATGGTCGCTACCTGTTCCGCATCGGCGATCAAAACATGCCCTTTCCGGCCCAAGACATCGAGGCGCTGAAAGAGGGCAAACGGCGGCGAGTAACCGAAACCCAATTTGTGGCCGAAGCATCATTGGCTGACCTCGACCTGGATCTGGTCGCTGCTCTAACGGAGAGCGTCGGCCTGCAAATGAGTTCTGAACAGATTCTCGAGCGCTACCGCCTGGTGGAACGCCGCAATGGACGCTACCTGCTCACCCTGGCAGCGTTGCTTCTGTTCGGAAAAGACCCTGGCAAGTGGCATGCCCGCTGTGGCATCGACTTTGTGAAGTACGAAGGCAAGGAAAGACTGACCGGGACGGCGCTGAACATCGTCAAACGAGAGCAACTCGAAGCGCCGCTTGTGCGCCTGATCGAGTTGGCCTATGACACGATACGGCCCCATGTGCGTGAACGACAACAACTGGTGGATCTTTTCTTCGAGGAACACCTTGAGTATCCGACATTCGCATGGCAGGAAGCGATCATCAACGCCGGAGCCCATCGAGACTATCGTTATGAGGGCCTTGGCATTGAAGTCTGGATGTTTGACGACCATGTGGATATCCGGAGTCCAGGCGAATTGGTAGAGCCGGTGACGCTGGAGCGCCTGAAACGACTGGAACGGGTTCATGCCTCGCGCAATCCGCGCATCGTCCGGGTGCTCACGGACTTCGGCTATATGCGTGAGCAAGGTGAGGGCATTCCTCGCATGTTCGAGACGATGTAACGGCAAGGGCTGTATCCGCCGGAGCTACGTCTCGAAGCGGACGTCATCTTTACAGTCACACTGCGCAATACGCCAGTGTACGGTCCTGAGACGCTGCGTTGGCTGGCGCAGTTCGAGACGCTGAACCTGAACGGCAATCAGAAACGCCTGTTAGTCTACGCTCATGAGCATAGCAATCCCTGCACCAGCAGAGCGTACCAGAAATTAGTGGACATCGATATTTATACCGCCTCGCGAGACACCAAAGACCTGATCCGTTTGGGTGTTGTTCGGTTACAGAAGAAGGGCGGTCGGCTCTATGAGTTGACACTTGCATCGGCGTTTGAGGCAGCAGAGAAGCCAGAGGAGCTTGTTGCATTGGAACCTATGCTCAAAGCAAAAGGCTACATCCAGAATCAAGATATCCGTGCAACACTGGACGTCTCGCGACGCCAGGCAACTCGCATTGCACAGCAATTGGTGGCGCTTGGAT
>PHCA01000184.1 GCA_002842085.1 Chloroflexi bacterium HGW-Chloroflexi-1 | reverse complement strand
AACATGAGACCTCCTCCTGAAGTGTATCAGTTTGGATGACGATAATGCCTTCACTGAGAACGCGGCGCCTCCGGGGTACCGAGGCCAGGGTGGAAATCGATCCAGCGATGTGGGTGGGATAGGATCCGACAAAGCGTGCGCCGCAGGAGCGTTTGCGCGCGCTCCTGGAGGACGCGAGGAACCTCCGCCCTGAACGCTTTGGCCGGGCGGTGATAGTCCCGAACTACTGCGAAAGAAACCGATAACTGCTTTGGGCTAAGGACCGAATAACCTGCACACTGACTCCGCTGCGCGGCGGGGCATCTATGCCAGGTAAGCAGTCTCCGGTTCTTAGCTAGCGCGTCGAAAAGGGACAAGTGGCAGCCTCTGGTCGCGTAAACACTTCTGCGTGCTCTGCAGACAGACGAAAAACCAGAATCATTATAACACCCCACCGCAAGTTTGTCAACAGTGCTGGGCCCGATTCGTTGTGACATTTTTTTCATACCAATGGCCTGCAAATGACAGGATCATGAATATGTCACCTGCCATTTGACGCGTCGTTCCATCCATGATAGACTCGGGCTGTACAAGTGAAGTACGCGCGTCCACATCATGCTGCGGTCGGTTCGGCCGCCCGATGGGATGCGTTGCAGGGGGAGCCAGGTGAGCCTGGCTGAGAGGTTGGCCCGAGCCTGTTGCGGCGTTGGAACGCCGGCGGCGCAATGCCAACGACCCCGTGAACCTGACGGGTAATGCCGGCGTAGGGATGCATCTCGGAAACAAGCGACAGGCGACCCGACGGGGTCGCCTTTTTCGTTGGTGGAGCGGGACCGCCGCGCGTTGGAGGACACCTCGTGGGTACCTACATCGTAGCAGGCAGCCCGGCCGGTCAGCCCCCGACTGATCGGCGACCCGGGCCCGATGACAGCGTGATCGCCGCCGACTACGGGGCGCATCACGCCCTGGCGTGGGGCTGGCCGATCCACCTGCTGATCGGCGACCTGGACTCGCTATCCGGGCCGGACGCGCGGGCGTTGGCCGCAGCCGGCATCCCGGCCATCACCGCGCCGGCGGCCAAGGACGAGACTGACCTGGAGCTGGCGCTGGCGCACGCCGTGGCTGAAGACGCGCGCGCGATAGTGATCTGCGCAGCGTTGGGTGGCCGGGCAGATCACATGCTGGCGAATGTGTTGATGCTGGCGCGGCCGGAGCTGGCGGGCCGGGATGTGGTCATCGCCGATGGCGGACAAACGTTGCACCTCCTGCGCGGCGTGGGCGCAGCCGGCGGGATGGCCTGCCTGGTTTTGGAGGGTGCGCCGGGTGATCTGCTCTCGCTGCTGCCGATCGGGGGTGACGCAGTGGGCGTGACCACCAGAGGGCTGGTCTATCCGCTGTGGGATGAGACGCTCTACCTGGGCCAGACGCGCGGGGTCAGCAACGTGTTCGAGGGGGTGACGGCGCACGTAGCGCTGCGCGCGGGATTGTTGGTGGTGATTCACACGCGGGCGGGCGGATAGCGAATGGCGAATGGCGGATGGCGAATAGCAAATGGCATATAGCAAATGGCAAACGGCAAATGGCAAGGGGCAAGGGGCAAAGGGCAAAGGGCAAGGGGCAAAGGGCAAAGGGCAAGGGGCAAAGGGCAAGGGGCAAAGGGCAAGGGGCAAAGGGCAAGGGGCAAGTGGCAAAGGGCAAGTGGCAAAGGGCAAGGGGCAAAGGGCAAGGGGCAATCGCAAATCGCAAATCTGAAATCGTCAATGGGAGGTGAAAGATGAACAAACATGCTATTCTGGTGGTGATGGTGGTCCTGACGGTGCTCCTGGCTGGCTGCCTGGGGCCGGTACCGACGCCAGGCCCAACCGCCGCGCCGCCCGCGACCGCGGGTCGCACGCTCACGGTCATGACACACGACAGCTTCAGCGTCAGCGAGGACGTGGTCGCGGCATTCCAGGCGGGGTGCGCTTGCCAGGTGCGCTTCCTGAAGTCCGGCGACACCGGGCTGGCGTTGAACAAGGCCATCTTGAGCAAGGACAACCCGTTGGCCGATGTGTTCTACGGGGTGGACAACAGTTTCCTCAGCCGGGCGCTGGCGGCCGAGATCTTCGAGCCGTACACGTCCCCCGCGTTGGCCGGCATCCCCGACGATCTCAAGCTGGACCCCGAGAACCGGCTGCTGCCGGTGGACTTCGGCTACGTGACACTGAACTACGACAAAGCGTACTTCGCCGACAAGGGCATCCCTTTGCCCAAGACGTTGCGTGACCTGACCGATCCGGCCTACAAGGGTCTCCTGGTCGTGGAGAACCCGGCCACTTCGTCCCCCGGCCTGGTCTTCCTGCTGACCACGATCGCGGTGTTCGACGAAACCGGTAACTACACCTACCTGGACTTCTGGCGCGACCTGCGGGCCAACGACGTCCTGGTGGTCGATGGCTGGAAGGACGCGTATTACGGCCAGTTCAGCGGTGGCAGCGGCGAGGGGGATCGGCCGCTGGTGGTGAGCTATGCCACCAGCCCGGCCGCCGAGGTCTTCTTCACGGACCCGCAACCCAAACAATCGCCCACCGGCAACATCCTGCCGCCCGGCGAGAGCTTCCGGCAGGTGGAGCTCGTCGGCGTTTTGCGCGGGGCAGCCAACTCCGACCTGGCGCGGCAGTGGATCGACTTCATGCTCGGCGAGACCTTCCAGGCCGACATCCCGCTGCAGATGTGGGTCTACCCGGTGCGGGCCGGCACGCCCTTGCCCGAAGTATTCACGAAATTCGCTCAGGCGCCCGCCGAGGCCGCATCCCTGGCGCCCGCGCAGATCGAATCCGGCCGGGAAGGGTGGCTGCAGGCGTGGACGGACGCGGTGCTGCGGTAACGAGTAACGAGTAACGAGTAACGAGTAACGAGTAACTCGTTTTTTAAGGAACGCCAACGTGAATCGTCCACGTATTCTTGGTCGCGCGCTCTACCTCCTGCCACTCGCGTTCCTGGGACTTTTCTTCTTTTACCCGCTGGCCGCGGTGGCCTGGCGGAGCTTCGCGCCCGCTGGCCGGCTGGACCTGACCCCGGTCATGTTGCTCTGGCGCGAGCCGTATTTCGGCCGGGCGCTCTGGTTCACGACCTGGCAGGCGGTGCTTTCTACAACCTTGACCCTGGTCATTGGGCTGCCCGCGGCCTTCGTGTTTGCGCGCTACCGCTTCCCGGGCAAAAGGTTGCTCCAGGCGTTGACCACCATCCCGTTCGTGATGCCGGCCATGGTCGTCGCAGCCGCGTTCACGGCACTGCTCGGCCCGCGCGGCTGGCTCAATGGCTTGCTGGCGGATTGGCTGGACCTGAGCCGCGGGCCGATCCGGCTGCAACACACCATCTGGCTGATCCTGCTGGCCCACGCGTTTTACAACACCACGGTGATCGTGCGGGTGGTCGGCGCGTTCTGGGGCCATCTGGACCCAAAGCTGTCGGAGGCCGCGCGGGTGTTGGGGGGCAATCGCTTGCGGGTGTTCCGGGAGATCACGCTGCCGCTGCTCGTGCCGGCCATCGCCGCGGCGGCGTTGCTGGTGTTCCTGTTCTGCTTCACCAGCTTCGGCGTGATCCTGATCCTGGGCGGGCCACGTTTCGCCACGCTGGAGGTGGAGATCTACCGCCAGGCGGTGACCCTTTTCCGGCTGCCAGAGGCCGCGGCCATCAGCCTGGCCCAGATCGTCCTGACCTTCCTGGTGATGGCGGTCTACACGACGGCGCAGGCCCGGACGGCCGTGCCGCTGAACCTGCGCCCGGCCGAGGAGACCGCGCAACCGCCCGTCACCCGGGGACGGGTCGCGGGCGTCGCGTTGGTCGTGACCGGGTTGTTGATTTTCCTGATCGCGCCATTGGTCGCGTTGGCCGGCCGGTCGCTGGCCCCAGGGGATCCGCTCAAGTACTATCGCGAGCTGTTCATCAATCGCACCAGCTCGATCTTCTACGTGCCGCCCGGGCTGGCGATCCGCAACAGCCTGCTCTTCGCGTCATCGACCACGGTCATCGCGCTGAGCATCGGGGTGGTGACGGCCTATCTGCTGGCGCGCGAGCGCGGCTGGTTCGGCCGGCTGCTGGACCCGATCGTGCTGCTGCCCCTCGGCACGTCGGCCGTGACGCTGGGGTTCGGCTACATCCTGGCGTTGGGCCATCCGCCGTTGGACCTGCGCGCGTCGCCGGTCCTGGTCCCCATCGCCCACACCCTCGTCGCGTTCCCCTTTGTCGTGCGGACCATGCTGCCGGCGCTGCGCGGGCTCAATCCCGATTGGCGGGAGGCAGCCGCGCTGTTGGGCGCGTCCCCGTGGCGAGTGTGGCGAGAGGTCGAACTGCCCATCACGGGCCGGGCGGTGTTGGTAGGCGCGGTGTTTGCCTTCACCGTCAGCATGGGGGAGTTCGGCGCGACGCTGCTGATCGCCCGGCCCGAGTTCCCCACCATGCCGATCGTCATCTTCCGACTGTTGGGCCAGCCCGGCGCGCTGAACTACGGCCAGGCGCTGGCCATGAGCACGTTGCTGATGCTGGTGTGCACCGCCGGTTTTCTGCTGATCGAGCGCTTCCGCGGGGGTGGCGTGGGGGAGTTTTAGCGGGTTGGTATATTGGTAACTTGGTATATTGGTAACTTGTACCAACCTACCAATCTACCAATCTACCAACCAATCGAGTCAGGCGCCATGCTGCTACAAGTCACTCATATCTCCAAATCGTATCCTGGTCTCCCCGTGTTGCACGACGTCAGCTTCACGGCGGATGAGGGGGAGATCGTCTGCCTGCTGGGGCCGAGCGGTTGCGGCAAGACGACTCTGCTGTGCATTGTGGCCGGCCTGGAGAGCCCCGATGCCGGCCGCGTGGTCTTTGCCGGTGAGGACCTGGCCGGCGTACCCGCGCATCGCCGCAACTTCGGGCTGATGTTTCAGGACTACGCGCTCTTTCCCCACCGGGACGTGACGGCCAACGTGGCCTTCGGACTGCGGATGCAGGGCCGGCCCGCGGGCGAGATCGCCGGGCGGGTGCGCGAGATGCTGGCGCTGGTGGCGCTGGCCGGGTATGAGACGCGGCGCGTCACCGACCTCTCCGGCGGCGAGCAGCAACGGGTGGCCCTGGCCCGCAGCCTGGCGCCCGGCCCGCGGCTGCTGATGCTGGACGAGCCGCTGGGCGCGCTGGATCGGGCGCTGAGCGAGCAGTTGATGAACGAGCTGCGCATCATCCTGAAGCGGGTCGGCGTCACCGCGCTGTACGTGACGCACGACCAGGAGGAGGCGTTCGCCATCGCCGACCGGGTGCTGATCATGCGGGCGCGGCTGGAGATGGGCGAGGGTGGGCACATCGAACAGGCCGGCACACCCCAGGCCGTCTACCGGCATCCGGCGACGCCGTACGTGGCGCAGTTCCTCGGCTTCCGCAACCTGCTGGAGGGGGTGGTTATCGGCGCGGAGGCGCGGGGGAGCGGAGGAGCGGGGGAGCGGGGGAGCGGGGGTGAATTGGCATTACCTGGGCAGCTTGCCACCCAGGCACGCTTGCTCGTGGTCGAGACGCCGCTGGGGCGGTTGGTTGCCGAGGACGCGATCGCCGCTTATGCTGCCGGCGACCGGGTTACGGTGCTGATCCGGCCGGAGGCGGCGGAGGTGCGTCCGGCCGGGGAGACCGGCTCCAACGTCGTGCCCGGCCGACTGCTGGAGCGCTCCTTCCGGGGCAGCTATCATCTGATCCGCTCCGAACACGCCGGCGGCGCCGTGCTGACGTGCGAGGTATCGGTGTCCGACACCGACCTGCCCCCGTCCGGCGCGCCCCTTACGCTGCATCTGGACCCCGACGCCGTCACGCTCTTGCCCGGTTGATGGAGAACCTTTGTTCGGCTCGGTATTGACAAAACGGGCATCTTGAAGTATGCTTTTGGGCACAGGCCTCGGAGGGAGGTCTCAGCCCCAACTCGAAATTCGAGCCCATAAAGATCGGAGAACACGCACATGTATCAGAAAACAGTTGTGGTCGGGCATCTCGGCCGGGATCCTGAGATGCGAGTGCGCCGTGCGGCGTAGTTGAGTCTACCTGACAGAGTCAGGAGAGCCAGGGAGAAGGCGCTAGGCCATCCAACTAACCTGATGCCGAAAGGC
>PHCA01000183.1 GCA_002842085.1 Chloroflexi bacterium HGW-Chloroflexi-1 | reverse complement strand
TTCTTAATTCCTCTACAGCAATCATGTTCGCTCCTCATTGATTATCCTACAGTGATGTTCAAAAACCGGGTGTCTCTCAACTGTCGCCCTGGTAGCCCAGCGCCTGAGAGATATCCAGGCATGCCTGGGTTAGTAAGGCCGCCGTTGGTTTGATGCGCTCAGTGGGCAACTGTTCAGCCAGAACGGTCACACTTACTCCAGCGACCACTGTGCTGTCATGGTCGCGGACTGGAGCACTGATGCAGCGCACACCCGCCGCATACTCTTCGTTGTCCACAGCGTATCCTCGTTGCGCGATCTCAGCCAGTTCTGTCCGCAGGGCTGGGAGTGAGGTGATGGTGTGTGGGGTGAATGGTTTCAATTCCAGGGAGGAGAGCAGGGCATCCTGGGTCTCTGGAGGAAGATGTGCCAGCAACACCTTGCCCATCGCCGTGCAATATGAAGGCATCCGCGTGCCAGGAGGCGCATAGAAGGACATAGAAGAATTGGGGACAAAGGTTTCCAAATAGACCACATCCTGGCCACTCAGGACACCCAGGTTGATCGTTTCGTTCACATGCTGCCTGAGACGGTTAAGATGGGGGAAAGCAAAACGGCCAAAATGACGGCGGCGGATCCCTTGCGCCTGGAGTGCGAGGATCTTGAGGCCGAGATAGTAGCGTTTTGTCTGAGGATCCTGTTCCACGTAGCCATGCTCAAACATACTGGCCAGCAAGCGATGGACTGTACTTATCGGATAGCCAGTCCGCGCAGCCAAGTCAGACAACGACAAGCCGTTCTCTGCCTGGGCCAGGAGCTCGATCGTTTCAAGAGCTTTCTGAATGGAACGAATAACTTGAGCCATGATTGTGGGCCTTTCCGCATTATAGAAATCATTTCCACATGCAACAGTATACAACAGACTTGGCACTTTGTCAAGTCCCAAATCGGTTCTAAATTGTGTTGGTTGGGTGCGGCGCCCCACACATTGACAAAAACGGGCCAAGGTCGCGTTCAAAAATAACCTGGTTGTTTATCTGTAGACATTCAAAGCCCCTTGCAGGCTCTGGATGTCTTTATACTTTTTCCCCTCGCATCAGCACATACCCAAAACTTGCTATCTACGCAGTATCATGTATAATCCTGGTTGTCAGACCTCTTACAACTCGTCCAGTCTGAGGTGTTCCCTGATTTCGTTCAGAGCGCGATACGGAGACCAGATCCTCGATGCCAGCCACGCATACTCGCCTACGGGCCGACCAGCGCCCGCTCTACGCGCAAGCCAGCGAGGCGCTGAGAAACCTGGTGCAGCGCGGCGATTACGTGCCCGGCGCCCGGCTGCCCTCGGAGGTCGAGCTCTCGCAGCGCCTGGGCATCTCCCGCCCGACGTTACGCGAAGCGCTGCAACTGCTCGAGGAAGAGGGCGCTATCGTGCGCCGGCACGGCGTGGGGACGTTCGTCGCCGCCCAGCCGCCGGTGATCGAGGCTGGCCTGGAAATCCTGGAGAGCATCGACCGGATAGCTGAGCGGCGCGGGCTGAGTACGCGCATGGGCGAAGCCCGGGTTGAAGAGCGGCTCGCGGCCGCCCGCGAGCTGGACGGGCTGGGTCTGAAGGTCGAGACGCCGGTGACGGTGGTCACACGCGTGATCATAGCCGACCGCCAGGGGGCCTCTGGCGCCGGCGAGCGGGTGGCCCACCTGACTGACGTCGTGCCGCAGAAGTACCTGCGTTCCTCTGACCTGGGCGAGAACTTCCACGGCTCGGTGCTCGATCTGCTGCTGACCCGCGGCTGGCCGGTCCTCTCGCACTCGCGCACCGGGCTGGCTGCCGAAGCCGCCGCCACCGACCTGGCCCGCGCCCTGCACGTCCAGCGCGGCGCCCCGCTGCTCCGGCTCGACGCGCAGTTGTTCGCCCAAGATGGCAGTGTGGTGGATTACTCCATCAGCCATTTCGCGCCAGGGCATTTCAGGTTTCATGTTGTGAGACGTATCGGCTGACGAGTAACGAGTAACGAGTAAAAGTATATGGACTTTACTCGTGACTCATTACTCGTTTCGTTTACAGCTTTCATCCCATTCCCGCAGTCACCCTGCGGCACACGCCAATTCACATCAAAGGAGAGTATACCAATGCGCAGTTTCATGGGCCGCGACATCCTGTCGCTCAAGGACTTCGAACGCAACGAGTTCTTCCGGGTATTCGAGATCGCCGAGCAGCTCGAACCGATCGCCCGCAATCGCCGCAACAGCGACATGCTGGCCGACAAGACCATGGTGACGGCGTTCTACCAGCCGTCCACCCGCACCCGCCTGGCGCACGAGGCGGCGATGCACCGCCTGGGCGGCCACGTCACCGGCTTCTCTGACGCCAAGATGACCCGCGCCGGCGACTTCTATCAGGAGTCGATCAAGGATACCGTCAAGATGTTGGAGTTCTACGGCGATGTGATCGTGATGCGCCACTTCCAGCAGGGCGCGCCGGCCGAGGCCGCCAGGTGGGCCTCGGTGCCGATCATCAACGGCGGCGACGGCTGGGGCGAGCACCCCACCCAGATCCTCACCGACCTCTACACTGTCCTCCGCGAGAAGGGCCGCATCGACGGCCTCAAGTGGGTGGCCGTCGGCGACATGCGCATGCGCACCATGCATTCCCTGGGCTACGCCCTATCGCAGTTCGACTGCCCGATCACCTTCGTGGCCCCGCCCGACATGGGTCTGAAGCCGGAGTTCAAGGAAGAGCTGCGCCAGTACAGCGTGAACTTCAGCGAAGCCGACCACGTCGAGCAGTGCATCGGCGACGCGGACGTGATCCTGGTCGAGCCGGTGGTTCAGCCCGACTACACCCAGTCGCGCCAGGAAGCCGGCGAGCACGGCATTACTCCTGCTAACTACAAGATCACCCGCGAGCTGCTGAGCACCAAGGCGAAGTCCGACGCCATCCTGCTGCACTCGCTGCCCCGCATGGACGAGATCCCGCCTGACGTGGACATCACCCGCTGGTCGCGCTACTGGCAGGAGGCGTTCAACGGCGTGGTGATGCGGATGGCGTTGCTGGCGCTGGTGTTGGGCGCGGTCGAGTGATGGGGTAGACAAGGAAACAAGTAGACAAGTAGGCAAAGTGTCATTCTGAGCGGGTTTGCCCCGAATTTCCCGTTGCGGCGCTACACCAGCGAAGAATCTCCTTGATGCGCCGCAGAGACTCTTTCGGCCAGTCCGGAGCGTGTTATGAACGCCATGAATGAATAGGATTTTCGCTGCGACCACCGCACGGGGCCGACCGCCTGGAAAGTCAGTCTTGATGCCATCCACTCTGGCGGCCGCGGCAGCGGAAGGAACGAGGAGGTTGACCAAGATGGGCAGAGCAATTGAGCAACTGCTTGCCGAGTACAAGGCTTGTCTATCCTGGGAGACCGAGCAACGGCGGTCTTGGCTGGATGGGCTTGACACAGTAGAGGGTGCTAACCTGTTCAGCATGATTCACAACTCCACGCCAACGCTCCCTGCCGAAGTCGAAGCCTACCCAGTGTTGGAAGCCCTCAACTGGGTTGACTACCATGAGAAGATGGAGAGATTGGCCCGGCAGATGGGTGTTCAACTCTCCGAGAACGACTTGAGCTAAGGAGACAATTATGCAAACTTACCTGCATGGCCGAGATTTGATCGGTGACCTCGACTTCTCGAAGGAAGAGGTCGAAACCGTCCTGGACGTCGCGTTCGACCTGAAGCGCAAGCGCGCGCTCGGCGAACCGCACGCGTACCTGCGCGACAAGGTGCTGGCGATGCTGTTCTTCTTCAGCAGCACGCGCACGCGCGGCTCGTTCGAGGCCGGCATGGCCCAACTGGGCGGCCACGCGGCGTTCATCGAGTCCCGCACCACCCAGATTGCCCATGGCGACACCCCGAAGGAGATCGGCGAGATCTTCGGCCGCTACTTCGACGGTATCGCCATCCGCCACGTGGATTGGGGCGTGGGCAACGGTTACTTGAACGCCGTCGCCAAGGCTTCCCGCGTGCCCATCCTCAATATGCAGTGCGATGTCTACCATCCGTTTCAGATCCTGGCCGACCTGATGACCATCGTCGAGAAGAAGGGCCGCGACCTGCGCCGCAAGAAGATGGTCGTCTCGTGGGCCTACGCCGCGTCCTACCAGAAGCCGATGTCGGTCCCGCAATCCCTCGTGCTTCAGATGCCGCGCTTCGGCATGGATGTCGTGCTGGCGCATCCGCCCGAATTCAAGCTGATGCCCGAGATCATGGACCAGGCTCGCGAGCAGGCGCGTAAGTTCGGCGCCGGCTTCGAGGTCACCGATGACATGGAAGCCGCCTTCGAAGACGCCGACATCATCTACGCCAAGTCGTGGGGCGCCATGGTCCACACCCCCGACCCGGCTGAGGGCGCGGCGATCATCAAGAAGTACGAGCACTGGATCACCGACGAGCGCAAGATGGCGCTGGCCAGGCCGGACGCCATCTACATGCACCCCCTGCCCGCCGACCGCAACATCGAGGTCACCGGCGGCGTCATGGACGGCCCGCAATTGGTAGATTGGTAGATTGGTAGATTGGTAGATTGGGACACTGGGGGACCGATGGAAGAGAAGGAGCAGCGCGGTTTCGAGGATCTGGAATGCTATCAGTTGGCGCTCCAGTGATGCGCGAAGCGTACAGGGTGATCCAGCGGCTGCCACCCGAGGAGAAGTACAACCTGGGGCTGCAGATGCGGAAGGCGTCGGTCAGCGTAGGGCTCAACATTGCCGAAGGCTACGGACGCTATCACTACCTGGACAGCCTGCGCTTCTACTACATCGCCCGTGGCTCCCTTGATGAAACACTGAGTGGGTTCATCACCTGTGATGTGCTCAGCTACACCAAGGGGGAACTTCCCAGCCAACGTCAACTCTGTCACAGCGCCTTGCGCTCGCTCAACGGCTACATCCGCTTCGTTCGCAACCAGCAGCAAGGCCGTCAGGAATACGGCGACCGTGCTGTCCTGCACGCAGAAGGCCCCATCTACGACATCACGCCCATCCCGCTCGACCCAGACGGAACATGAGCTAACGTCCACTCTATCAATGTACCACTCTGCCACTCTACCACTCTACCAATCTACCCCACCCCAGGAGAATACCCATGACCACACAACCCAAAAAAGTCGCCGTCGTTGCCATCGGCGGCAATTCACTGATCAAAGACGCCCAGCACCAGACCGTCGAGGACCAGTACCAGGCGGCCAGGGAGACCACCTGCCACATCGCCGATATGATCGAGGCCGGCTGGGACGTGGCGATCGGACACGGCAACGGGCCGCAGGTCGGCTTCATCCTGCGCCGCTCCGAGATCGCGGCGAAAGTCGAGGGGATGCACGAGGTGCCGCTGGATGTCTGCGGGGCAGACAGCCAGGGCGCCATCGGCTATGCGCTGCAGCAGACCCTCCAGAACTGGCTCTTCCAGCGCAAGATCCACAAGAACGTCGCCACAGTCATCACCCAGGTCCTGGTGGATCGCAACGACGCGGCTTTCAAGAACCCCTCCAAGCCCATTGGCGGCTTCATGGGCGAAACCGAAGCCAGGCGCCGCGAGGCGGAGATGGGCTGGTCGGTGGTCGAGGACGCTGGCCGTGGTTGGCGCCGCGTCGTGGCTTCGCCTCTGCCCAAGGAAGTTGTGGAGTTGGACACCGTCAAGGCGCTCATCGATGCCGGCGTCGTCGTCATCACGGTGGGCGGCGGCGGCATCCCAGTGATCGACCCGGGTGACGGCCATTACGTGGGCACGGCCGCCGTCATCGACAAGGACTACGCCTCCAGCTTGCTCGCCCAAAGCATCAAGGCCGACCTGCTCCTGATCTCCACCGCGGTCGAGAAGGTGGCGCTGAACTTCGGCAAGCCGGACCAAAAATGGTTGGACCGCATGACGCTGTCCGAGGCCAGGCAGTACCTGGCTGAAGGGAAGCACTTTGCCAAGGGCTCCATGGCGCCCAAGATCCAGGCCATCATCTGGTACCTGGAGAACGGCGGCAAGCACGCCATCATCACCAACCCGGAGAACATCGGCCGCGCGCTGCGTGGTGAGACGGGGACGCATATTGTGCAGGGGTGATGGTAAGTTGGTAAATTGGTAAGTTGGTAACTTGGTAAGTTGGTAAATTGGTAAGTTGGTAAATTGGTAAGTTGGTAAATTGGGTATTGTCCCTCATTCTCCTTGATGGACTTTATCTGGCAAGGCAAACAAGGGTTTGATCATTGACAATTGATCCAAGAATCGAGCTGGTACACGG
>PHCA01000182.1 GCA_002842085.1 Chloroflexi bacterium HGW-Chloroflexi-1 | reverse complement strand
GTCGAGAAGGACGCTATCGTGATCAAGCACATCATCCCAACGGATGAAGATTGTCGATTGTTACCAGGACGCAGATGCGCGCAGATTCACGCAGATCAGAAGATAAAATTATTTGATAAATCAGCGTTGATCAGCGCGCATCTGCGGGATCAGCGTTCTATCCAGCGCCCCCCTGAGTAGTTACAAAATCAGAGTCGCCCCATCACCTTGTCACCTTGTCACCCTGCCCCCTGACCCCTGACCCCTGACCCCTGACCCCTGCCCCCCGTCACCTCGTCACCTTGTCAAGTATATCGGCAGGGTCACTGTAAAGCAGCTCCCGCGGCCTGGCGCGCTTTTGACGGTGATTTCGCCGCCGTGCGCCTGGGCGATGGCCTGAGCGATGCTGAGACCCAGCCCATGATGATTGCGGTCGCCCCCGGTGCGGGCCTTGTCCGCACGATAGAAGCGGTCGAATACGCGGGGCAGGTCGGCCGGGGCGATGCCGGGGCCGTTGTCTTCCATGTCCACGATGGTCTGATTGCCTTGCAGCCGGGCGGCCAGGCGGATCGTGCCGCCGGTTGGGGTGTAGCGCATGGCGTTGTCCAGCAGGTTGAGGAACAGACGGGTGAGCTGGTCGCGCTCCCCCTCCACCCACAGGCCGGGCGCGATCTCGTTGCGCAACGTCTGGCCCAATTCCTCACTGGCATAGGGGGCGGTCGTCTCGTACATATCGGCCAGCAGCTCACTCAGGTCCAGCGCCGCGAAGTTCTGCGCCAGTTGCTCGGCGTCGGAACGGGCCAGGAACAGCGTAGCCTCCACCAGGCCGGTCATCCGGTCGATCTGGCCTTCGACTTCCGTCAGGGTGGCCTGAAGCTCTTCGACGGTGCGGGGGCGGTTGAGCGTGACGCCGATGTTGCTCTTGATCAGCGCCAGCGGCGTGCGCAGATCGTGGGAGACGTCCGCGGTGAAGCGGCGTTCGCGCTGGAAGGCCGCCTGCAAGCGGTCGAGGAGGCCGTTCAAGGTGGCCGCGAGCTGCCCCAACTCGTCGTCCTGGGGTGGTTGCGGCAGGCGCTCGGACAGATTCCGGGCCTCGATGCGCCGGGCGGTGTCGGTGATGGCCTTTACCGGCCGCAGCGCCCGGCCAGCCAGCCACCAGCCTCCGGCGGCCGCGGCCGGCAGCCCCAGGGTCAGGGCGACCAGCAGCGCGGTGAACAACAGTGTGCGCAGCCGCTGCTGATCGGTCGTGACCTTGCCGACTTGCAGGATGTAGCGGGTGGGGTTGCCCAGCGGCACGGTGAGCATGCGCACCTGGAGGGACATGGTGCGACGGAGCTCGCCGTCACCAGATACCACCGGCATGGCGGGCATATTCACCGTCTCGGACCAGGTCTTGCCTTGCTGCGCGGATTCCATTGCGGCCGGGGCGATCGGCACGCGCCGCGCCGGCAACCCCGACGACCGCACCACCCGGCCATCCAACGCCAGAAACCGGTAGGCGACGTCCACGGCCACCGGGTCTTCACCGCGCAGCAGCGTCTCGGTCAACTGCCGCGCGGTGAGCAATAGCTCTCGATCGGCGGCCTGCCGCAGTTGCCAGGTACCGCCAACGTAGATCACACCGGCAAAGGCCACGAACATGACCATCAGCACCAGCGTGTACCACAGGGTCAATCGTTGGCGAATCGACAACATCGGGACTCCTTCGCCGCATGCATGACCTGACACTGGGACTCAGAAACCAGGGCGAAGGTTGCGAATAGCCTTACCGATAGAGCGATTCTTGGCTGACGAGGGCACTTCCGGCCTGAAATCTGCTCACAAACCTTCGCAAGGGTTCTATGCTGGCTCTACGCATCACTGTCTTCCGCCAGCTTGTACCCCACACCGCGCACGGTGTGCAGCAACTTGGGTTCGTCCGGCGCTTCGATTTTGCGGCGCAGGTAGCGGATGTACACGTCCACCACGTTGGAGCCGCCGGCATAGTCGAAGTTCCACACCCGATCCAGGATCACGTCCCGCGTGAGGACCTGACCGGTGTGGCGTAGCAGGCAGTGCAGCAGGCGGAACTCCAGGGGGCTCAGGTCGATCTGCCGGGCGCCGCGTCGGACTTCGTGGGTCGCCTCGTCCAGGGTCAGGTCCGCGACTTGCAGCGGGCCGATCTGGATCTCGCGCGTCCGGCGGCCCAAGGCGCGCAGCCGCGCCAACATCTCCCGGAAGGCGAACGGTTTGGTCAGATAGTCGTCGGCGCCACTGTCCAGCCCGTAGACGCGATCGTCGACGGCGGTGAGGGCCGTCAACATCAGGATGTGGCTGGTCACCCCCTCGTCGCGCAGGCGCCGGCAAACCGTGAAGCCGTCCAGCCCGGGCAGCATCACGTCCAGGATGATGACGTCGTACGCCGCGGCCAGCGCGTAGTCGACGGTTTCGGCCAGGGCCGGTTCATCTTCGACGAGCAGAATCCGCATGATGAAGGTTCCCTCAAACTCCCCAATACCCAATACCCAATACCCAATACCCCAATACCCCAATACCCCAATACCCCAATACCCCAATACCCCAATACCCAATACCCAATACCCAATACCCAATACCCAATACCCAATACCCAATACCCAATACCCGATACCCAATACCCAATACCCAATACCCAATACCCCAACTGAAGATACCCGCCGAACATGAGAAGCGCATGAGATGACCACGTGATACAAAACGCCCCGCCGGCTTGTGGCCCAGGCGGGGCGTCTGTTGCTCCAGCTCTGTCTGCGATCCCTCGCTCTACGCCTCTTCGGCCGCCCGCTCGACCAGCACGGCAACCTGGGCGTTCATCCCTGAGCCCAACTTGACAGTGACCACATGCCTGCCCAGCGTCTTGATCGGGTGTTCTATGTCCACGTAGCGGCGGTCGATCTCCGCCCCGGCGACCTGGGCCAGCCTCGCGGAGATGTCCGCGTTGGTAATCGAGCCGTACAGCCGATCGCCCTCGCCAGAGCGCATCTTGAAGGTCAGCGTCTGGCCCTCGATCCGGCCGGCCAGTGCTTTGGCTTCGGTCAGTTTGCGGTCAGTGCGGCGCCTGGTGGCATCCTGGATCGACCTGGCCTGTTTCAAGGCCCCGTCGGTGGCAACCACGGCCAGTTTGTTCGGGATCAGATAGTTCTGGGCGTAGCCACCCGCGACACGCTTGATGTCACCGGCGTGCCCCAGCCCTTCGACGTCTTTCAATAGCAAGACTTGCATCGTACGTTATCTCCTTGGGATACGGAACTTTGGAATACAGCGACTATCATACACTAGAAACTGCTAAATCTCAAGTCCTGATTATCCGCGTCATCCACGTCCCGTTTTTCATTCGTGGTGGCGCCGAGCGCGGCATGACCCACTGACCGGTTGTACGGGACCCCGCGCGGACCAACTTGCCCCGACCCGGCGCGCCGGATAGGTCACACGGCCAGATCGCGGCGCTGGAACAGGAACAACGCCGTGGCAAAGAAGACCGCGATCAGTCCCATCAGCACGGCCACGTGTCCCCAGTTCAGCCCGTTGGTCAGCGGATCCGCGGCGGTGGCGTAGTAGAAGGGCGATAGCTTGCGGTACGGATCTGCCTGCTCCACGCTGGCGCCCAACGCGTTCAGCAGGTAGGTCGCCAGGGCCAGCCCGCTGGCAACGCCGATGCTTAGTCCACGGTTGCCGGCCGCGCAGCCCAACGCCAACGCCAGCGCACCGAACGCCAGCCCCAACAGCGCCGCGCTGAACGTCGCCTCGGCCAGCCGGACCGGGTTGATGTCCATCTTCACGACCACAGCGCCGGCCGCCAGCCCTACCCAGAGCACCACAGCCAGCCCCAACGTCCCGAGCACCAGGGCGCCGAACTTTTCCGCCACGGCGCGCCAGCGCGGCATCGGATTCGCCAGCAGCAGATCCAGCGTACCGTTCTCCTCCTCGCCGGCGATCGCCCGGCTCCCCTGGCCGATCGTGTAGATCACGAACAGCAACGGTCCGATCATGAAGAAGATCTGGCTGTTGAGGTAACCCGCTGGCGACGTCAGGTCGGTGAAGTTGCCGACGAACGCGGCCATCAACTCTTTGGGCGCCGCGCTCAAGAGCTCATTGAACGCCGGCATGTTTCGGATGGCCGGGTAGAACGCGGCGATGGTCAGGGCATAGGACAGGATGCCGAGCGCCCACCACAGCAAGGACCGGCGCTGATCGTGGAAGGTTTTCAGAAAGATGTTACGGAGCATCATGTCCGGCCTCCGGCTTCTTCTGAGGAGTAGTGCGCCAGGAAGACCTCTTCCAGGCTCGGCTCGTGGCTGACGAGATCCACGACCTCGAACTGCGCGGCGGTTTTGACCACCAGGTCCAATGGGCCGACGACAGTGCAGTGCAGCGCGCCGTTCTCTACCCGGACGTCGCGCACGCCCGGCAGACCTGCGAAGACGGCGGGCGGCACGGCCGCGGCGAAACGGATCTCCAGCCGACGCAGCGCTTTGGCCTTCAGCGCGGCCACCTGCTCTACGGCCACCAGCCGGCCCTCACGGATGATCCCCACCCGGTCACAGGTCTTCGCCACTTCGGGGAGGACGTGTGACGAGAGGAAAACCGTGCGGCCTGCGGCCCTGGCCTCGGCGAGCAGATGGTAGAACCTCTGCTGCACCAGCGGGTCGAGGCCCTGGGTCGGCTCATCGAGGATCAGCAGCTCTGGCTTGTGCATGAACGCCTGAACCAGCCCGAGCTTCTGCTTGTTGCCGTGGGAGAGCGTGCGGATCGGCTGCGCCAGGTTGCAGGCCAAATGCCCCGCCAGCGTCTCGACGTACTTCCATTCCACACCGCCGCGCAGGCCGGCCATATAGCGCAGGAAGCCATGGCCGGTCATGTCTTTGTACAAGCTCAGCTCGCCGGGCAGGTAACCGACGCGCCGGCGGATCGCCAGGCTGTCGGCGTGCGCGTCCAGGCCGAAGACGGTCACCCGGCCGCGCGTCGGCCGGATGAAGTCGAGCAGTGTGCGAATAGTGGTCGTCTTGCCGGCGCCGTTCGGCCCCAGGTAGCCGTAGATTTCACCGCAGTTGACGGTGATGTCCAGGTCTACGACCCCGCGAGATTTGCCGTAGGACTTGGTGAGGCGCTCAGTCCGGATAACGTTATCGGTCATATTGAATCCCTCTCTAACCCTCACTCACACGCGCAGAACACGTTCAACCCCCCTTTCACCAGGATCGCCGCGATCAGGGCCAGATCCACCTGTATCGGCAGACGTAACACCTGCGCCGACAGCGCGCCGATCACGGCCACCGCCAGATCCATGTCGTTCTTAAAATGCGCCTGCTTCCGCACGCGGCACCAATCCCATTCCACACAGATCCGCTGGCGCAACGGCTCGACGATCTGCTGCCAGAACTCGCCGATGCCGCGCGTCTCGGCCGTGTGCAGGTTCAACTCGGCCATCAAGTCGTCCAGGGGCCGGTCGAGGTATGCCTGCACCATCCGGCGGTCAGATTCGGTCATGATTACCTCCATAGATGCGCCACCGACAGGGAAGCGCTTGATCAGGTTGTCGTCGATGCGACGTAGGTGAAACCTCGTCAGCCACCACTATCAGCCATCAGCCATCTGCCATCAGCCATCTGCCATCTGCCAAGCGATAGCCGCCACCCCTACCACCATTTTTTCCTTCGGAAGTAGACGATCAGCAGCGCGCCGATGGCGATGATCAGCCCCACCGCGAAGGAGTAGCCCCACGGCCAACTCAGCTCCGGCATGTACTTGAAATTCATGCCGTAGACGCCCGCGATCAGCGCGCCCGACATCAGGATGATCGAGGCCATGGTCAGCACCTTCATCACCTGGTTCAGGTTGTTCGACTGGAGCGACAAATAGCTGTCCAGCGCGCTGGAGAGCAGATCGCGATAGGTGTCGATGCTGTCGGTCACGCGCACGATGTGGTCGTAGACGTCCTGGAAATAGACCAACAGGTCCTTCTTCAAGCCGAACATGATCTGGATGGCGCTCTCGTCGAAATGAACGAAGATCGTATCCTCCAGGTCCTCCACCCGATCGGCCACCTGATCCATCAGCGGGAAGTAGTCGTCCACCAGCGCGTCGAGCAGCGCATGCACCAGGGCGCTGATTTTGTTGCCCAATGGGCTGTCAGGCGCCTGCCAGCGCGCCAGCGTCTCGTCGATGTGCCGGATGGCGCCCGTGTGCACGGTCACCAGGTAGTTGGCGCCGATGAACAGGTTGACGACCTGCGTCTCGATGTGATTTTCTTCGGGGTTGTAGTGAGCCGCGTAGAACACGACGAAGTAGTAGCTGTCGTAGGCATCCACCTTGGGGCGCTCGTGGGAACGCGTGGCGTCCTCGATGGCCAACGGATGAAAGTTGAATTTGTCGCGCAGCAGCGCGGTATCTTCCTCCGTTGGATCCTGGACGTCCAGCCAGAGCACGCTTGCCGGATCGGCCAGGGTCGCGGCCAATGCCGCCGGGTCCAGGCCCGTGTGGAATGATCCGTTTCGAGATACAACTACTGATCGCATGTGTTACACCTCCGCGTGACATGGTGACATGGTGACACGGTGACATGGTGACACGGTGACATGGTGACAAGGTGACATGGTGACATGGTGACATGGTGACATGGTGACACGGTGACATGGTATCCTCTCAGTAATCCGGGGTGGTGGCTGTGGCCGGTCTCCTGACCGAGCCACCGTGGCTCGGTCAGGAGACCGGCCACAGCGAGCGATTCCCCGAAAAATTGAGAAGATACGTGACAGGGTAACAAGGAGCCATCAGCCATCAGCCATCAGCCATCAGCCATCAGCAATCCGCAATCCGCAATCCGCAATCCGCGACCGCCTCTTCGACGGCGTACCCGATCCAGTGCTCGACGGGCCAATCGGGCGCGGCGACCCAGCGCAGCCGGGCATCCCGTGGGGGCAGGAGCAGCACCCGGGCCGGGCTGACTGCCACCGCGGCCGCGAGCTCCGGCGGTACCTCGCCGTCCAGACCGCCCGGGACCAGGATGTCGCTCGGGCCGAGGATCAGTGTCACACGGGCCAACGCATCAGATGGCACTGCCGGCGGCGTCCGGGCGCCCAGCGCGGCCAGCATCGCCACGTGCGCAGCGGCGTTGAGCCCCACCGGCCACAGCGTCGCGCCAGGCAACGCGGCGCGCAACGCGGTCAGCAACGCCGCGCCCAGCGCGCCGTCCCCTCCGTCCACCACCGCAAGGACGGCCGGCACGGATGCCTGCAACACGGTATCGGCCGGCGGCAGCGCCTCGCGTCGGAACTGCCGCGGTCCGCCGGGCGCGCTCACCTCGACACCGCCCAGTTCCTCCTCGCCCGGGCCGGCATCGCCCGGCTCGACCGGTTGCACCCCGCCCCCGCCATCGGCCGCCTGCCAGCGCATGTCCCCGCGGATAACGAAAACGTGTGCGATCCACCAGAAGAACGCCACCGCCGCGGCCACCGCGGCTTCGGCCAGCACCCCCAGCAGGTCCTCGGGGCCGGGCGCTGCGCCACCGAACAGCCGGTAGACCGCGGTCGCCAGGGTGAACAGTGCGACCACCGCGGCGGCCAGCGCCACGCCGGAAAGATAGATCTGCCGTGCGGGGGAGGCCCGCTCCGCACGGCCATCCGGCCCCTCGGCCCTGGCCCGCACCTGCGCCGGCCACCAGAACGCCCACCACGTCGGCGCGCCCATCAGCGCCAGCGCTGCAGCCTGGCTGAAGCGCGCCCGCGCCCAGAGCAGCGGGACTTCTCCCGCCGGCTGCAAGCCCAACGCCGCCACGACGACCAGGCGGAGCAGCTCCATCAGGCCGAACCAGAACGCGCCCAGGGCCACCGCCGAAACCAGGTAGCCGGAAACCCGGCGCACGGTGGCGGTTTGGGGCCGTTCGCCGCCGCGCGCCGCGTCATGCTGCACCGCGCGCGCAAACCCCACCCAGGTGACCAACCCGACCGGCAGGTACGCCAATGGCGTGATCAGGACTCCCGGCCAGAACGTGGCCAGGACGCCCACCGGCTGGCCAAGCGCGATCAGCAGGCCCTGCTCCAGCAAGTACGCCAGGCTGACCAGCGTGGCCGCGGCGCCAAACAAGGCGCCAACACGCAGCACACCCACCCGGCTCAGCGCGTTGAGCTCGACCTCGGGCGCGTCCCAGGTTAGACGGTTGGCCCCACGCCAGGCGAACGCGGCCAACGGCGCGCCGACCAGCAAGGCCGTGAGCGACGCGATCAATGGTCCGCGCCATCCGCCGGCCAGCCCGGGGGGCGCCATCGACGCCTCGCCGGCCATGCGCAGCACGGCCCGGATGAATTCCGCGCCGCCGATCGTCACCATCGCAAGGCCGGCGAAGGCTGCCCCGTAAAAGTAAGCGCGGCGCCAACTCGCCGCCGCGCCGACCTCCACGCCCAGGTCGCCATCGCGCACTGCCACCCAACGCAGGCAGCCCCAGAAGGCCAGGGCGATCAACGCTCCGGTCGCGAGCGCGGCCGCCCCCACGGGCCACGGCCTGAGGCTGGTGGGAGCCACGCCGATCGCCCGGGCCAGGAGGTCTTTGACCAGCAACCCGGCCTGGATCACCGCGACGGTCAGGGTGACGGCCTGCCCGATGTACAGATAGGCCTTGCGGGTCGCCGCCCCGCGCTCGGCCGCGCCCGCGATCGTCAGCGGCCGGCTCAGGCGACTGATCAGAAACCAGTGGCCGGCCCACAGCAGCAGGGCCACCAGGGCCAGGCTCAGCCAGGGCGCGGCCGGCCCGTGCGTCAGCCCGGCCAGCGACTCGCCGTTGACCCATAACCGCACCAGCTCCTGGCCCACGACCGATACCCCCGCCAGCACGGCAAGCAGGCTCAGCAGGGCGACCAGATAAAGATACAGACGACGGATGGGGGACATGGCGGCCTCCCCGGGTGGATTCCGGTCAAGTATTGCGGATTGCGGATTGCGGATTGCGGATTGCGGATTGCGTTTTTCGTTTTGCGCACCGCGCACCACGCACCACGCATCACGCTTCGCGTCTCACTTCCACCGCGTCAAAATCGTCTCGCGCTGGAAGAGCACGACGCCGAAGTAGCCCAGCCCCAGGTCCAGCAACAGCGTGACCAGCGAGCTGAGCCAGAAGGTGGTGCTGTTGAGCATGATGAAGCCGGCCATCATGCCGATGAAGAGGATCATCAACGGCAGGATGATCAG
This sequence comes from Chloroflexi bacterium HGW-Chloroflexi-1, assembly GCA_002842085.1. GTDB lineage: Bacteria > Chloroflexota > Anaerolineae > CG2-30-64-16 > CG2-30-64-16 > CG2-30-64-16. The sequence goes on along the minus strand of PHCA01000182.1, from coordinate 1,398 downwards.
CGAGCCCAACTGCTCGGCCGCCCGCGGGTCGCTGGTCCGGCTGCTGACGATGATGCCCACCGCCACGGCCATCACCGTCAGCAGGGGCACGAGCACGAACATCGCGATCAACCACATCGGATCGATGAAGATGCTGAAGACCCGGGCGCTCACCGAGAAGAAGTAGGCGAAGACCAGGAACACGGCATAGCTTAGCCATGTCATAACCACACCGGGCGCAGCCGCGGCGAACGCCTTGCCCAACAGCAACTGCGTGGTGGTGACCGGCGTCGCCAACAGCGGCTCCAACGAACGCGAGATCTTCTCGCCGACGATGCTGTACGACGCGATCGTCACGGGCACCATCAGCGGCATGATCAGGAACAGCACCAGCATGTTGCTGGCCATGACCGACTGCATCGCCTCGGCCGGGCTCATGCCGGCGAACAGGGGGTTGTTCAACATCCGCCCGAGTTCGGCCATATCGTTTTGGCTGACCCCCACGCGGCCCATGATCGCCAGCATCACCACCGGGATGGCCGTCATCAACAGCGGCACGAAAACCACGACGTAGAAGACCAGCTTGTTGCGCAGCATGTCGGCCCACTCTTTGCCGACGATCGTGCGAATCTTTTTCATCGGGCGTCTCCTGCCTGCGCGGCGTCGTTCTGCATCAGGCTCAGGTAGACGTCCTCCAGCGAGTGGCGGAGTTCGTTGACGAACTGTACCTGCGCGCCCTGGCCCACCAACGTCTGCACGATGACCGGGTTCTGGGCCGCCGGGTCGTGCAGGCTAACGATCAGCTTGCCACCCCCGTCGCCACCGGCCACCACATCCACGTGTTGCACCTCCGGCAGCCCACGTACCGCGGCCGCGAACCGCTCATCGAGCCGGGCCAGGTGCACCACGGTCTGCCGGCCAAAGAGCTGCCGGCGCAACGCCTCGGGGGTGTCCACGGCGATCAGCTTCTGGCGGAAGACGGCGATCCGGTCGCACAGCCGCTCCGCCTCATCCAGGTTGTGCGTGCAGAGGAAGATCGTGCGGCCCTGCCCGCGCAGCGTCTCGATGAAATCGCGCACCGTCTTGGCCGCCTCGGGGTCCAGCGCACTGGTCGGTTCGTCCAGAAAGAGCACCGGCGGCTCATGCAACAACGCCCGGGCGACAGCCAGCTTCTGCTTCATCCCCTTGCTGAAGGCGCCGGCCCCCGCGTCCCGCCGCTCCCACAGCCCCAACAGGCGCAGATACTTCTCGACCTGCCCCGCCACGTCTTTCACATCGTACAGGTTGGCGAAGATCTCCAGGTTGCGCCGGGCGCTCAGCCGCTCGTACAGCCCCGGTGATTCCGTCAGGATGCCGACCTGCGCCCGGATCTTCAGATCGGCCTGGCCGACCTCCAGGTTGTTGACCCACGCCCGGCCC
>PHCA01000002.1 GCA_002842085.1 Chloroflexi bacterium HGW-Chloroflexi-1 | reverse complement strand
CGTTTTCCAGGCTGGCAGGTGAGAAAGCAGGGCAGGCCCGGGCGCGCTATTACCTGACCGTCGTCCGTTACGTGAGCTGGATCACGCTGCCCATCGCCGCCGCGACGATCCTGTTTGCGCCGGAGTTCGTCATGGCCCTTTACGGCGAGACATGGGCCCCGGTGATCCTGCCGCTGCAACTGCTGGCCGGCTACGGGTTGATCCGCTCGATCGCGGCCAACATGGGCAGCATCTTTCGCGCGATGGGCAAGCCGCAATGGCTGACCTACATCGCGGCCTGGCGGCTGACCACCATGTTGGTCTTCCTATACCCCGTCACGATGCGCTGGGGCATCGCTGGCGTCAGCGCGCTGTCGCTGGTCGTCGCGGTCGTGGATTTCGTGATTTCGGCCAGCCTAGTGGGGCGCCTGGTGACCGCTCCCTGGTTCGTCTATGCCGGGCTGCTCTGGCTGACCGACCGCGAGCTACGGGTGACCATCCAGAAAGGCATCCAGCAGGCCCGTCGCTTGCTGAGCCAGCGGCCGGTTGCCAGCGCGGCCATCATGGAAACACCCCAGGTGGGCAATGGCGAGTGAGCGATGGAGGGTCCGATGATCACCGGCGAAACCATCCTGTGCTACGCGCCCGATCCGTGGGCGGGGCTGTGGCGCAACCGGCACCAGATCATGACCCGGCTGGCGCAGCGCAACACGGTCCTGTACATCGAGCAGCGCATCTACCTGCGCGAATTGTCTCGGCGGTTGCGTGCGGGCCAGATCGGCTTGGCTGACCTGCGCCGGCCGACCCTGGTGCATCAGCAAGACGGGCTGTGGCTTTATCGCGACCCGATCTATGCGCCGTATGCGGATCGATTGAGCGGCGGGGCGCTGACCGCGTGGGTGCGCCGGAGCGCCATGCGTCGGGCACTGAAGAAGCTGGGTAGCGCTGCGCCGATCTTGTGGCTGCTCCGGCCGTTCCATGCCGACCAAATCGGGCATTACAGCGAGAAGCTAGTGGTCTATCATGTCACCGACGAGTACAGTTGTTTTCCTGCGGTCACGGATGTAGTCGCTTTTGCCCGCCAGGAGGAGGCGCTGATTCGGCGGGCTGACCTGGTGCTGGTGACATCGCCCGGTCTGTTAACTAGCAAGGGGTGCTTTAACCCACACACCTATCTAGTGCCGAATGCGGTGGATTATGCGGGGTTTCAGGCCGCGTTGGCCGCGGGCCATCGTCTGCCTGCGCTGGACGCGCTCCCGACCGCGAAGGGGCGACCCCGCATCGGTTATGTGGGCGCGCTAAACAAGAAGGTCGATTTTGAACTGATCGCCGAGATCGCTCGCGCGCGACCCGATTGGCAGTTCGTGATGGTCGGCGCGTTGGACCAGACTGGGCGTCCCGGACTCATCGAGGCCGTGCAGCCTTTGCCTAATGTGTATTGGTTGGGACGCTTGCCCGTCGAACAGGTGCCCGCGGTGATCGCCGCTATGGATGTTTGTCTGCTGCCTTATCAGCGCGATACCTGGACGGCCAACATCGATTCACTGAAACTGTATGAATACCTGGCGTGCGGCAAGCCCGTTGTAGCAACCGATGTGCCGGCGGCGCGTGTGTTCGAGCGGTTGGTGCATATCGTTGAAGGAGGTGGCGGATTTGTGGCAGCTATTGAAATGGCATTGGCCGAACACTCGCCAGCATTAGTGGACACGCGCCGTGCCGCTGCAGCCGCCAACACCTGGGACATGCGCGTGGCACAGATCGAGGGCTTGTTGGTCCAGGCGTTGCAACGCAAAGTGGGTGGTGTTGCGGGATGATTCGCGGCGAAACCTTCGTCTACTACGGCCCCGAGCCCTGGCAGAGCATGTGGCGTAACCGCCACCAGCTCCTCAGCCGGCTTGCGCGCACGAATCGGGCCGTGTACGTTGAGCCCCGGCCCTATGTGGATGAGGTGATCAACCGCCTGCGTCGCCGGGAGTTCGGCTGGGCAGAGCTGGCCGCGGGCGGGTTGCTGCCGGAAGCAGAGAATCTGTGGATTTACCGGGTACCGCGTTACGCCGCATTGGGCGGTCCTCCGCCGATGCGCGCCGTAACCCATGCGCTGCGGCGGGGCCACCTGCGGCGCGCGTTGGCGCATATCGGCGCGGTGCGGCCCATCGTCTGGCTGTCCACGCCCACCCAGCTCGACGCCCGGTTTGACCTGCCGGCACTCCTGCGCGTCTATCACATCGTGGATGACTACCTGGCCTACCACGACCTGTCCGATGCGCAGCAGGTCGCCTGGGCAAGGAAGGAGCACGACCTCATCGACTGGGCGGACCTGGTGATCGCCGTCTCGCCTGAGTTGATGGCGAGCAAAGGCGCGGGCAATCGTAAGTTTAGGCTGCTGCCCAACGCAGTAGATGCCGCGGCCTACCGTGAGCGTCCTGTGCGAGAGGCACCTGTGCTCGCTGAGTTGCCGCGACCGATCTTGGGCTACATTGGGCTGATCAGCGTGCGGCTCGACCTGGCCCTGCTCGATGCCCTGGCTGTTGCCCATCCCGAATGGACACTGGTGCTCGTGGGCGCCATTGCTCGGAGCGGGTGCGGCGAGCTGCTCGATCGGCTGGGGACGCGGCCCAACGTGCATCTGCTGCCGCCTGTGCCGGCCAACGAGGTGCCCGACTACGTGCGGGCGTTCGACATGGGGCTGGTACCCTATCGCGTCACGCGCGAGACGATCCACGCCAGCCCGCTCAAGGTCTATGAGTACCTGGCGGCCGGGCTGCCCGTGGTCGCTGCCGATGTGCCGGGCGCACGACAGTTCGTGGATGTGTTGGCGATGGCCTCAGCGCTCCCCGAGTGGGAGGCTGCCATCGCCGCTGGCCTGGCACAGCACACACCGGAGATGAGCACTGCTCGCCGTAGAGCGATTGTGGCGCACACCTGGGAGGCGCGGGTGGAGACGCTGTCCGACTATTTGACCGAAGCGTTGGCGGGAAACACTCGACCATGAAGATTGCCATGATCCTGCGCCCCGACGCCGACAGCGTCTTCGGGGGTGACACTGTCGTCATGCAGAAGATGAGCGCGGCCATGGTGAGGCTCGGCTCAGAGGTGGTCATCGGGCAGATGGAGGAGATGCCTCCCGCGCGCGAGTTTGACCTGTTGCACATTTTTACCGCGGCTCCGGTGCCTCATGTTGAGCGGATGGTCGCCTGGGCCAGAGCAGGTGGCAACGCCATCGTCGTCTCGCCGCTGTATTACAACGATTTTCGCGACTGGTTCGAGCGGGCGATGCATTCGGCCCCGCGTTGGCGGCTGCTGGTGCGCTGGCTGGGCAAGGCGCGGGCGTGGCAGGTCTACCGGACATGGCAGACGGCGCGCCTGCCGTTCCAGCATAGCTGGCGCACGATACGCTCGGTCTTGCTGGGTGCTGACACCGTCGCCACCAGCAGCCGCTGGGAGAACGCCTGGATCGCCGAGCACTTTCGGCTGCCACCCAGTGTCCGTGCGCGTATGCGCCTGAGCCCACTGGGCATCGATGCCGATCTTTACGGACAGACCTTCAGCGCGGTCGAGCTGGCCGAGTTCCGCGCACGTTACGGGTTGGAGGAAGGTTACCTGGCCCAGGTCGCGCGCATCGAGGAAAAGAAGAACCAGCTCGCCGTCATCGAGGCGCTCTACGATGATCCCGTGCCACTGGTCTTTGTGGGCAAGGTTTCGCCATACTTTGCGCCGGACTACGCCGACCGCTGCTACGAGCTGGGCCGGCGACGCGGCCGGGTACATTTCCTGGGCTGGCTGCCCGAAGCTGAACTACCGCTGCTCTACGCCGGCGCGGCCGCGCATATCATGGCCAGTTGGGTGGAACTGCCGGGCTTGTCCAGCCTGGAAGCCGGCGCTAGCGGCACGCGCATCGTCTCTACCAGGATTTCGCCGCTGCCCGAACTGCTGGGTGATCAGGCCTGGTATTGCGATCCCTATGATCGAGCCTCGATCCGGGCCGGGGTACAGGCAGCACTCTCAAGCCCAGCGCCAACCGGTCTCCGCCAACGGCTGCTGGCCGAGTTCAATTGGGCGCGCGTTGCGGTCGATAACCTGGCTCTTTACGAGGATGTGCTGCGTTCACGTCAGTGAGATGCCGGCCCATGCTGAAGGCAGGATGCCATGCTCGCCACTTGGGTTTGACTGAGGCCCCTATCTGAGCTAGAATGATATCGATTGATACCTTTGCCAAGACACCGCTGCGAGCTGACGGACTTGAGAGAAGATAACGCAGTATCCATGTTGATTCTATCCGCGTAATGAGGCAAAACGACAGATCATGGTAGATTTGCTCCATGCGAAAATCCTCCAGGAGGCCCTATGTCCTTGACCCCTGTCCCCGCATCCAGTTTCCGGGTCGCGCTCATATATCCCACGATCAAAGAAGCTACGGGGGGTTGTTCGCCGCCCTATGCCCTATTGGGCCTGGCTACAGTTTTGCGGGATGCCGGGATCGGAGTGCGCCTTTTCGACATCGATGCCTTCAAGGGCGATCGTGCCGCGCTCGTGCATGCCGTGGTCGCGTATGACCCCTCGCTCCTGGGTCTTCCCGTCTTCTACAACACTTACGATGACACCGCCGCTACGCTGCGCGAGCTTCGGAAGGCGGAGGTGAGTTGTCCTATCGTCCTCGGCGGCCCCGAGGTCACAGCAGACCCCGAGACTGTCCATGCCGACTTCCCGGACGTTCCTTACGTTCTAGCCGGCGAGTCCGAGTGGACCCTGCGTACTTTGGCCGAGCGTTTGCGCGCTCAGCAGGACACGGATGATATCCCCGGTCTCGGCTTTCAAAAAGGCGCCTCGTGGGTCATGAACTGCGTTGCCCCATTCACCGGCCTGGACCAGGTCCCCTACCCGGATCGCGGTCTGCTCGGCGAGGCTTACACCCAGGGCACGTACTGGCGTCTCGGCCAACGCGGCACGACCGATATCATTGTCTCCTCGCGCGGTTGCCCTTTCGCCTGCCGCTTCTGCTTCAAGGTCACGCGGAAGACCAGTTTGCGTCCCAGCGCGTCTATCCACGCCGAGATAGAGCACATCCGGAGCCTCGGCACCCGGAATATCATGTTTCAGGACGACTTGTTCGTATCGAGCCTCAAGCGCGTGAAGGCAGTCTTGGATCCGATTGATCCAGGCTGGGGCATACATTTCAAGGTGAGAGCCCGCGTCGATACCATCAATGATGATATTTGTGCGTACCTCGTGTCCAAAGGTGTCACGGGGGTCGCGGTGGGTTTCGAGAGCGGTTCGGATCGGATGCTCAGCTTGATGGGCAAGAAGACCACTGTCGCCACCAACTACCGAGCCATGGAAATTATGCAGCGGCATGGTTTGAAGGTCTTCGCCGATATCTTCTTCATGTACCCCGGCGAGGACATGGAGACCGCGAAGGAGACGATCGATTTTATCTTCCGGAGCAAACCAACTTATGTGAATTGGGGCATGTTCATCCCCCTGCCTGGCACACCTATCACACAGGAACTGCAGGCGAAGGGACTCATCAAAGGCCGTTTTGGCGTTGGCCAGCGCCCCCGCGTCATCTACGACTACCTGACCGACTCCCAGCGCGTTGAGCTCAATCAGTACATTACCAGCAACATGCGACGTTACAATGCAAGCCTGCGCCATGTGGTGCTCCCTAACCTCGTTGACATCGTGACCACGGCCGGCCCTCGCCAGTACCACATCCTGCGGGATCTCTACTGGAAGCGCTATCGTCCTCAATGGCTTAGTACTTTGCGGCGGAAATCCTTGTGCAGTTGAAGGGTATGCGCAAAGTACTTTAAACAGTTGGGCGGCGTGTTCTGCAATTGCCAAAGGACTTACGCCCAACTGTACTGGCAAGTTGCGAGCCAGCCCGCGCAGGGCGTAATCGCGGCATTGTCGTGTATTGCGCCGGATAGATTTCGGCCGCTGCTGCCCAACAAGTCGCTTAACCGGACGCTGCGCGGTGAGGCCGCGCAGCGTCCGGTCAGTTCTTGGTTAGGCTTTGTCAAATGGATATCTCTGAAAACGGTTTAAGATGAGTGCATCATGGAAACGACAAGCTTCTGGACATATATTGCGATCCTCAAGAAACGGCTGTGGGTGATCCTGCTGCTTTTTGCGGCGACGATGACGATCATCCTGGGGTGCGATTGGTTGAGCCCGCCAATCTATCAGTCTTCGCTGGTGCTTCAGTTGCTCCCGTTGGAGCCGGAAGAGGTCACCCTTTACACGCGGCTGAATACGGCTACGGCATCGGACATCGTTAATCAGATCTTCTTCCAGTTCAGTTACCTGGTGCGCAGCTCGAAGATCGCTCAGCAAACCCAGGCCGAAACTGGCATTGATGTGACGGCAGATGACCTGGCCGCAAGTGTGTCGGTCGTGCGCGATCCCTGGATTGATCTGTTGACAGTGTCTGTAGCGGCGGAGAAGCCAGAGGACGCAGAGACGCTGCTCGTTAAACAAGTTGAGCTGGCGCTTGAGGAGTTGCGTCAGAGCCGTGCGCGGCCTTTGGAGACCTTGGGCCGGTTCCTCGATGCCGCGCTTGCGGCTGCTGACCGGGAGCTCGACGCTGCGCAGGAAGAGCTGCTACGCTTCAAACTGGCCAACGAGCTAGAATATGTGGATCGGGAGATTATTGCCGAACAGGACGCCATCCGCAGCCTCATCGCCGCGCAGGAGGAGGCCAATATTGAGGCTCAACGTCTCGGTGCAATCGTCGAAGCGCTGGAACAGCAGGTCAAAGATGCCCAGGCTCAGGCTTCTGCCCAGGCGGCCGATGGTCCCGAGGCGCAATACATGACCAAGTTGGCCCAGGATCTCAACGTGACGGCTGTCAACCGCCGTGTGGAGGCCGCCGGCCAGCGTGCGCGCGCCGCCAACGCGTACGCGCTTGTGGCAAAGCATCAAACCAACCTGGCTTCATTGATCACGATCGCCGGCCAATATCGGCAACTTGTGGATGCAGTGCAGGAAAAGCAGGACTCCCGCAACTTCCTGGCGGCCAAAGCACGTGAGGCACGGCTGAAGGTGAGCCAGAGTCGTAACATCGGCTACTTGCAAATCATCAGTTCGCCCAGCACCCCGCGCAGCCAGGTCGCCACCCGCACAGTGAGAACCGCGCTCCTCGGCGGCGGTTTGAGCCTGGTTGCAGGCGTTGTTTTGGCATTCGTGCTGGAGTTCCTGGAGCAGATACTGCGCCGCACACCGCGTCGCCAACAGGAGCAGGCGTGAACGGGGGATCGGCCACACCGGGCGGGCAACCATCCGCGTTGGCCGCAGTGAGCGACCGTCTCCTCTCGGCCGGCGTGAATGTGGTGGGCGCGGCTGTCGCGATCGGGGTTGCCGCTGCGTTGACAAGCGCGTTTACGTCTGATCAAGTCCAGTTGGCATCGGTCGTGCTAGGCCTTGCGACCTTGTTGCTCCTGTTGGTGGTGGCACCTGACCAGGGCCTCCTGCTATGGGTGGTGCTGGCGCCGTTTCATCGCTTTTTCAACCTGGACATGGGGAGCGGGTTGCCCAACCTGGGCTTGCACCGGATTGTGGCGCTGTCTCTGCTCTTGCTGCTCATGGCGCAGCGGGCCGCCAATCGGCGTCGGCTCTTGCGCTTCACTGCCATCGAAGTTCTTAGCGGACTGTTTGCGCTTGGCATGTTGCTCTCGGTGCCGGCCTCTCGACTGGGCATCGTTGGTGGTATTCAGAACGTCTTCGACTTCGTGGTCTTGCCGCTGCTCTGGTTCTATTTCGCGCGCAATTTGCTCGGCAGCAAACAGGGGCTGGCTCGCCTGGCCATCGCCATCGCCATCGCCGGGGCAGCCATGGGTCTGATTGCCGCGCGTGAGCAACTCACCCTGCAGACAGTTCTTTCCCCCAACCTTTTTCATCAGGCCTACGGGCGATACTCCGTGAAGGTTAATAGCCTTTTTGGATCTGCCGCCATCATGTCCATGACGCTCGCCGTGACGGTCGCAGTTACTTTTCTGGGCGCCGTGCGCGCCCGTAAGCTGGGGAGCCGTCTCGCGTGGAGCGCCGCGCTGGTCGCGATTCTTGCTGGGCTGCTGCTGACCTACGTTCGAGGCGGGTGGGCTGCGGCCCTTCCGAGTTTGCTTGTGCCGGCCCTTCTGAGCCGCCGGGCGCAACGCTACGCGTTGTACGTGGCGCCGCTGTTCCTGATCCTGGCACTGATCGTCACCTACGGGGGGGTGGACACGCGCGCGATTGAAGAGCGGCTCCAATCACAGAAGCCGATCGACTATCGTGTCGATGCAATCGAGATCGGGCTGCAGATTGCAGTGCAGTCGCCGGTGTTTGGGTTAGGGTTAGATAACTACGGCGAGGCGGCGCTTGCAGCCGGTTGGCGCCCCGTTTCCGGGGCAGTGCTCCAACCGGTGGATCACCCGCACAATATGTTTATCTATGTGCTGACTTCAGCCGGGTTGGTTGGGCTGTTGCCGCTCTTAGCGCTCTTGGGCCTGATCGGCTGGCGTGCGCTGGGGTTGCTGCGCACCAACCGCGATCGCGATTGGCCGGCTGCAGTCTTGGGCCTGCTGATGGGTTATGGGGTGCTTGCTGTCTCGTTCGATGCATATCGCGCTCAACTCGGCAACATGTATTTCTTTATGATCGTCGGCGCGGTCTTTGGCGCGTACGAGGCGCAGAATGACAGAGCGTTTGTGTCGGAGGCTGTGTCGTGAAGGTCGCATTGCTGGGCCCATACCCGGTGGACCCGCGCGTCCCGGCTGGTCAGCCTCCTCTGCCCGGTGGTGTCGATGCGGTCGTGTTGGCCCTCGCCCGCGGGCTGGCGCGTTGGCCTGGCCTCGAGCTGCGCGTGATCACGGCTGTTTCTGGGTTGACTACGCCGGTTCAGGTCGATGGCGGCGGCTTCCTGCTGTCCTGCGTTCCGCGGCCGCGCGGGGGTCGGCTCACCGGCCAGCGACAGGTGGTCCGCAACCTGCGCCAGCAAATTGCTGCTTTTGCGCCTGATGTCGTCCATGGGCACATCGCGGGCATCTATGCCCGTGCGGCGCTGGTCAGTGGCCGGCCGGCCGTCATCACTTTGCACGGCGTCATTTGCCGGGAGATGCAGCAGGCCTGGCCGACCAGCTCTTGGCCCACCCGGCTGCGCTGGCTCAGCGATGCTCTGTTTGAGCGCGCGGTGATACGCCGTGCGCCGGAGATCATCGCCATCAGTCCTTACATAGTCGCTGAGTTTCATGGCCGCACGCGCGCGCGCTTCCACGGGGTGGAGAACCCCGTGGACGACCGCTTTTTTGCTGTGAAAGCGCCGCCGCCCGGCCGCGAGCGGCTGCTCTGTGTGGCACGGCTCATCCCGCGTAAGGGCATCCTGGCCCTGGTGCGCGCTTTCGGGCAGCTCGCGCAGGCTCGGCCGGCCGCGATCTTGGTCGTGGTCGGCGAGACGGAAACTGCCCCGGATTACACCGCGCAGTGCCGTGCCTTGGCCGCGGAGCTCGGCGTGGCGGAACGGGTGGAATTCACCGGCGCGTTGTCGCCCGATGCCGTGCTGGCGCAGTATGCGGCATCCGACCTGGTGCTGCTGTCCAGCGAGCAGGAGACCGCGCCGGTCAGCATCGCTGAGGCGATGGCAATCGGTCGCGCGGTTGTGGCGACGGACGTGGGTGGCTGCGCGGCTATGGTGGCGGACGGCGTCACGGGACACGTCGTCCCCCCGCGCGATCCTGTCGCGCTGGCCGCGACCGCTGGCGCGTTGTTGGCCGACCCGGTCCGGTTGGCGCGCATGGGGCAAGCCGCGCGTGCTGCGGCTGAGGCGCGCTTTCGCCTGGACGCGGTCGTGGAGGCGACACTGGCCGTTTACCGCCACACCCTGGAGGGCAAGGCATGAGTCAGCCATTACGCATCGCCCTGGTCAGCCTCTATCCGCCCGATGTCAACCGCATCTCGGGCGGCATCCGGGCGGTCGTCCACCAGTTGGTGACAGGGTTTCGCCGCCGTACCGAGTTGGAGATTCACGTCGTCCACTGCCATTCCGACATCTCCGCGGATCGCAGCGTCACCGACGGCTCGGTGACGCTGCATTACCTTGCGCAGCCGAGACGCCGCCTGGCGCCGAACATGGTCACCGCGATTGGGCGCATCGGCCGCCAGCTACGCGCTATCCGGCCCGACGTGGTGAACACTCACAACCCCAGCTACGCCATCGCGGCGCTAAAGGCTGGCTACAGCCCGGTGTGGACGATTCACGGCATCTCCGGCGAGGAGGCGCGCTACAACCCTGGTCTGTTCAACAGGCTGGCTTTCACATTGGGCGGCTATTACGAGCGCCAGGCGCTGGCCCAGGTGCGCGAGATCACGGCCATCAGCCCGTACATCCGCCAGCGCCTGGCTTCGAGAACGCGTGCGCGCTGGCACGTCACCGAGAACCCAGCCCCCGATGACTTGTTTGGGTTGCCGCACCACCCGGTACCGGGGCGGCTGCTGCTACCGGCGTCGGTCATCCCGCGCAAGGATCCGATCACCCTGGTGCGCGCTCTGGCCCTGGCCCGCCAGCGGATACCCGAGTTGCACCTGCAGATCGCCGGACGCACCAATGAAGCAGCCTACGTAGCACAGGTGCAGGCGGCCTGTCAAAACCTGGGTGTAACCGAGCACGTTACGTTCCTGGGTGTGCAGAGCCAGGCGCAGATGCGTCAACGTTACAGCGAGGCGCAGCTTGTGGTGCTCTCCTCCCGTGAGGAGGTCTCACCGATGTCGGCCATTGAGGCGCTGGCTGCTGGCATCCCGGTGGTGACGACGCGCGCAGGCGGCGCGGGCTACGTGGTGGAAGACGGGTGTACCGGCCGCGTGGTCGACGTGGGGGATGCCGTGGCCCTGGCCGACGCCATCTGCGAATTGCTGGACGCACCGGAACGCTACCGGGCCATGAGCGAGGCGGCAGTTGCGGCTGCCGAAGCGCGCTTTCGCCTGGACAAAGTTGTAGACGCGTACCTGGCCGCCTACCGGGCGGCCCTGGCGTAGGGGCGTCTTCAGCATGCGCGTGCTAGTCTTCAGCGAGCGCCTGGCGCCGCCACCCGATGAGGGCATCAAAAATCTAGCTTTGAGCCTGGCGGCCGCGTTGCGGCGCAAGGGTCACGCTGTGTTGGCGCTGACCACCGACGGAGCCGATTGGCCTGAGCAGCAAGTGACCAACCAGCCGGCGGGCCGTCTGCTCTGGTCGCGGCCGCTGGCGCAACGCATCGCCAGGTTTCGACCCCAGGCAGTGTGCTACGTGCCTACGGCGTCTCTGACTGTCGCCAGCGCCATCCGCAGCCGGGTGCTGAAGCATCACGCAAACGGCGCGCCTGTGGCGCTGATTGCAACTCAGGGCCGGCGGCATAGCCCCTTTGCCCGGTGGGTCGGCAGACTGATCCGCCCCGACCTGTGCGTGGTCCAGTCGTTAACTACCGAGATGCAGGCCTGTGCGTTGGGTTGGCGGGTTGTGCGCGTGCTGCCGGGCGTGGATGCAGATGCTTTTCACCCAGTCTCGCCCCAGCAGCGCGCTGTGCTGCGTGCCCAACACGGCATCCCAGCCGATGCCTGGGTGGTTGTACACGTGGGGCACCTCAACCGGCGCCGCGGCGTAGCCGCCCTTGCCGCGCTGGCCGACCTGGCCTATCCGGTGCTGGTTGCCAGCACCAGCACGCCCCAGGATGCCGCACTGGCCGATGAGCTACGGGCTGCGGGCGTGTACCTGGTCACTGCCTATCTGCCAGACGTGCGCGAGGCTTACCAGCTCGCTGACGCCTACCTGTTCCCGACGCCGCCCGATCCGACCGAGCCCGGCAGCATCGATTTGCCGCTGTCGGTGCTGGAGGCTGCCGCGTGCAACCTGCCGATCCTGGCCACGCGCTTCGGCGCCTTGCCCGATCTGTGGCCCGACCGGCCGGATGTGATATTCTACGATGATGTGCCGGGGCTGCGCGCCGGGCTTATGCGCCTGAAGGCGGCGCACCCCGCCACTCGTGACCTGGCGCTGCCGTTCAGTTGGGAGGCAGCGGGGCAGCGCATCTTGGATGCCTTGCCGCCTGCTTCCAGGAGCTGAAACCCCTGGGCTTGTTTTGAGGTATGGTGTGAGTGATTTTTCGTTTACGCAACTAACATGGGCTGCCTACTTGCTGGCCGGCTGGTGGGGCGGTCCGGCCGCGCCCGGCCCCCAGGAAGTCGATGCTGCCGCTGTCGTAAGACTGTTGCGCCGGAACAGCGTTCCCCTGCTGACCCTGGCGGGCGACCCGCGTCCGGACGCGGCGGCCCTGTTAGCGACGCCAGCTTTTGCCGCCGCACTGGACGAGGACCGGCGCGACCTGGCTTGCCAGGAGGTGGCCTTCGGCGAGATCGTGGCCCGGTGGCAGGCCGCCGGCATCCCGGCGCTCTTTGTCAAAGCCTTGGGCCCACAGCCGACCTTCGCCTATACCAGCAGCAATCTAGATGTCCTGGTACCGCAGGCCCAACAGGACGCGGCGCGCAAGATCGTGCGCGACTTGGGTTACGTGGAGCTGCGCCACATCGAGGAACCGAACAAATTCCTGTTCCGCCGCTTTCACCTGGGTGAAAGCGCGTTTGATATTCATGTGCATGGGCGGCTAGAGTGGACCGTGTCATTCTTGGACGAGGCAGAGGTCTGGCAGCACAGCCGTCTCGCACCTGATACGGCGCTGGCAGCCGTTCCTGCCGCGGGCGACGCAGTGCTGATCACGCTGGCCCACGCCATCTATGAGAACAAGAGTTTGAAGCTGTCGGAGCTGGCAAAGGTGCTGTACGCGGCCAGCCGGCTGGAAGTAGATTGGGAACGAGCCATCGCGATGGCGCGCCGCAAAGGATGGGCTGATGGCCTGTGGTTCGGGTTGGTGTTGTGTGACCGTTTTGAAGAGACGCTCTACGGCGTCCGAACGTTGCCCGCTGCGCTGCTGGAGCACGCCTGGCGCGAGTTGCCGCCTCGGCTGCGGGCCTACGTGGAAGCATCCTCTGGTGACCTCCGGGCTACGCCGCTGCGCATCTCGTTTGTCGAGAGCAAGCGCCTGTTTTACGCGAAGATGTTGGCCGACACGACCTTGCTGTTGCGAGGGCGGCTGCGAGATACCGTTTTTCACACCCTGGCCGGCACGCGCCTCCGCCTCCGCCTGCGGAGCCAACGCCCCATGTTGATCGCCCTGGACGGGTTGGACGGATGCGGCAAGTCGCTGCAGACGCAACTCCTGGACCGGGCGCTCACCGGCGCTGCGGTACGGCACCGCATCGTGTGGTCGCGCGGGGGCAGCTCGGACGCGTTACAGCCGTTCCTGCGCCTGGGTAAGCGCGTGTTGAGTCGTTCCAGGCGCGATCTTCGCGGGGCGCTGACCTCCGAAGAGCCAGCCGAAGGGGCATCAGGCGCACCGCGCGAAGCTGGGCGGGCCGTGCTGTTCTCACATCCACTGGTGCAGCGCCTGTGGCCGTGGCTGATCGCGTTGGAGCTGGGCGTCCGCTATCTTGGCGGCATCCGCTGGCCGCTGCTGCGCGGGGAAGTGGTGGTGGCCGATCGTTACCTCCTTTCGGCGCTGGCTGAGTTGGGCGCACGGTTGGGACGGCCCAATGTCGCTCGCAGCGCAGCGGGTCGTTGGCTCCGTTTCCTGGCGCCGACCCCGCGCCACAGCTTTTGGCTGGATGTGCCCGTTGCGGTCGCGGCAGCGCGAGGGGGTGGCGAGGAGTCGGCTGCACATCTGGCCAGGCAGGCTGAGCTGCTGCCTGCGCTGGCGGCCGAGTTGGGCGCAAGCCGCATCGATGGGACGCTGCCGCCCGACGTCATCAGCGCATGCCTGGTGACTGGGGTTCTGCGCGAATACCTGGACGCGCATCGCACGCTGCTGAACGCGTTCTTTTGGACCAATCCCAGGCCGCTGACCGTGGATTGGCAAACGGCCTTAGGGGACAGCGAGAAGCCGTGCAGCGCAGAGGACGCGACCAGGCGGCCTGAATCATGAACGTAGCTCGGCTCTCCAGCGGCGCGTTTTATCGCCAGCCATCAGATGTCACTCCTATCGCTGTCCAGGTGGCTCCGCTGCGCGTGCTGGTGGTGACCAATATGTTCCCGACGGCCGATCGGCCAGTGATGGGCTCGTTCGTTGCCGAACAGGTCGCATCGCTGCGGTGCCGCGGCTTGGTGCTAGACGTGCTGTTCGTGGACGGCCCAGGCAGCAAGATAAATTATGCGAGCGGCCTGTCCGACGTGCGACGGATCGCGCTATCGGCGCCCTACGGCCTGATCCACGCGCATTATGTGTTCAGCGCCATGCTGACCATCGCCAGCACGGCCATGGCCCGGTGCCAGCTACCCATCGTGGTCACCCAGCACGGCATCGAGGCGCAGCAGGGTTGGACCGCGCCGCTGTGCCGCTGGACGAGTCGACGGACGGCGTATACCATCGCAACATCGTCGCGGGTCGCCGCGGCGTTGCCCGGCGTGCGCCAGGAGGTGATCCCTTGCGGCGTGGATACCGACCTGTTTCGACCCCTGCCGCGTGATATAGCGCGCCAGGCGCTGGGCTTGCCCGCAGACACGCCGTTGGTGCTCTTCGTCGGCGACCCGCGGCCCGAAAAACGCATCCCCTTGATCCAGGCCGCCGTGGCCCGGTTGCAGGTGCGCTTACCGGCTGCTCGGCTGCTGCTGGTACACGGAGAACCGCGCGAGCGCATTCCGCTGTATATGAGCGCCTGCGACGTGCTGGTGCTGGCCTCCACCGCCGAGGGTTCCCCCATGGTGGTGCGGGAAGCGTTGGCGTGCGATTTACCGGTGGTTTCCACCGATGTGGGTGACGTGCCGGAGTTGCTGGATGGACTGGCAGGTTGCCACATCGCCGCAGCGACCGAGGAAGACCTGGCCGATAAGTTGGCACAGTCATTGACTCGCCGCGCGCGGTCGACCAGCCGGGCGCGCATCCTGCCGTGGTCGTTAGATGGAGTGGCCGAGAAGATCGAGGCGGTGTATCGGAAAGTGATATGACCAAACGCATTGCTGTCATCACCCACAGCCGTTACCCCGTCGAGCCGCGCGCCCGGCGCATGGCCGAGGCTTGCGCGGAGCAGGGATACGCAGTGGATGTTTTCTGCCTGCGCGAAGGGGATGAGCCGGTGCAGGCCGTGGTCAACGGCGTCGCCATCCGTCGGCTGCCTGTTGCGCGTCACCCCGGCGCGGGCGCGTTGGTCTATCTGCGTGAGTACCTGCAGTTCTTCCTGTTGGCGGCCTGGCGCGTGGCAAGAGAACACTTGCGTCGACGTTATGACATGGTGCAGGTACACAACCCCCCGGATGTACTGGCTTTCGCCAGCTTGGTCCCGCGGATTTTGGGAGCGCGTATCCTGTACGATGTGCGTGACCTGGCCCCGGAACTGTTCATGTCACGTTTCAACGCCGCGCCGGATCACCTGCTGGGCCGCACCTTGTATGCCAGTGAGCGATGGGCCTGCCGCTATGCACACGGGATCACCTGCTGCACCACCCATGCCTTCAACGTGCTTACCGGCCGTGGCGTGCCGGCAGAGAAGCTCACCATCGTCATGAATTGCCCCGACGACCGATTTTTTGGCGCGGTTGCCCTGCAACCTAAACCCAATGGTCTCCGCCTGGTCTATCACGGGACGCTGCCCCATCGCTATGGCGTCAATTTGCTCATCCGGGCGCTGCCGCAGTTGGCGCGCGAAATTCCGGGCCTGCGCCTGGACATTATCGGCTTCGGCGACACGCAGCCGGCCCTGGAGGCGCTCGCCCGTGAGTTGGGCGTGGACTCCATCACCCATTTTCACGGTTACGTGCCCTTGGAGCGAATCCCGGCGGCCATCCAAGGGGCTGACCTGGGCGTGGTGCCCATGCGCAAGGATATCTTCACCGACTGCGGCCTGCCCACAAAGCTTCTGGAATATGTCGCGCTGGGCATCCCGGCAGTGGTATCGCGCACGGTGACAACGACGGAGTACTTCGCTGATGACATGGTGCAGTACTTCGCGCCGGATAACGTGGCTGATCTGACCACCCAGATCTTGGCCCTTTATCGCGACCCAATGCGTGCCGCGCAGTTGGCCGCAAACGCTCGGCGCTTCATCGATGAACACAACTGGGCGCACGAGAAGGCCGGCTATCTGAGGTTGGTCGATCATCTGTTAGGAGCTTGATCCATGATTCGCATCCATCCCACCGCCGATGTCTCATCCAGGGCCGAAATCGGCGACCACACCGCCATCTGGCACCAGTGCCAGGTGCGCGAGGGCGCGCGCATCGGCTGTGAGTGCATTTTGGGCAAGAACGTCTACGTGGACTTTGATGTATCTATCGGCGATCGGGTCAAAATCCAGAACAACTGCTCGGTGTATCATGGCGTGATCATTGAAGAGGGTGTGTTTTTGGGGCCGCACGTTGTGCTCACCAACGACCTGTATCCCCGCGCGATCAACCCGGATGGCACGCTGAAGGGCAACGACGACTGGGAGGTGGCGCCGATCCGCATCTGCTATGGCTCGTCCATCGGTGCGCGTTCGGTTGTGCTGCCAGGGGTCACCATTGGCCGGTTTGCCATGGTAGGCGCGGGCGCAGTGGTTACGCGCGATGTGCCGGCCCACGGGCTGGTGGTCGACAACCCGGCGCGCTTGATCGGTTACGTGTGCGCGT
This sequence comes from Chloroflexi bacterium HGW-Chloroflexi-1, assembly GCA_002842085.1. GTDB lineage: Bacteria > Chloroflexota > Anaerolineae > CG2-30-64-16 > CG2-30-64-16 > CG2-30-64-16. The sequence continues at coordinate 20,865 of PHCA01000002.1, read as the reverse complement.
GCGGGTGCCGGCTGCGCCCCGGTACTGGCGTGGGACTGGTTTGTACCGGCTGCAACCGGACGTACGACAATCCACCGGCGTGAGATAGGACAAATCGACTTGCTGGGACATCTGCTGCGCTCCAAAGGTCCGCTCAATATCGTTCGCCGCGGCCCGGCCATCGTGGAACGGGTGGGGCTGACCCCGGGGCAAATGGTGCAGTTGCTGCACGCCTTTACCGCGTTGCTGGCGCGCTACGACGCGCCAGTAACTTTTCCGGTGCCCGCGCTGACGTTGCGTCGCAACCCGAAGGTGCTCCAGGCGTTAGCAACCGGCTCGGCACGCCTCGAGTTGGCTGTGCATGGTTATCGGCACGTTGACATGAGCTTGCTGCCTCCGGCCGCGCAAGCTGCCGAGTTGCGCCGGGCACGGGCGTTGTTCACGGCCACAAGAACGCCCTTTACCGGCTTTCGCGCGCCCTATCTACGTTGGGACGAGAGCCTGATCGCCGCCTTGGGCGAAGCTGGCTTCACTTACGACAGCAGCCGGAGCGCCCTGTGGCCGGTGGTGAATCTCGCCACGCTGGCGCCAGCTCAGGCAGCCAAAGCCCGCCTCTTATTGGACTTCTGCCGCCCGCAACCTGCGGAGGCGGTCCCGGTTCTGCCGAGTTGGGTCGACGGCCTATTGGAGTTGCCGGTCTCCTTCCCCGATGACGAGATGCTGGTGGAGCGCCTGGACTTAACCCAGGGGCCGCAGCAGGCAGCGCTTTGGCTGGCCGCGTTCGAACAATGTCACGCGCGCGGCGAGATGTTCGTGTTGCAGCTTCACCCGGAGCGTTTCTTTTTGTGCGCCGAGGCGTTGGAGGCAGTGCTGACCCGGGCGCACGCCGCGCGGCCGGCCGTTTGGCTGGCTACTTTGGGCGATATCGCGGCCTGGTGGCAGGAGAAACGGGCATGTCGTGTGGCGCTGGCGCGGACAGAGGCCGGCCGGTGGCTGGTTCGTGCCGAAGGGCCGGCGCGCGCTTCGCTGCAAGTGCGCGCCAACGATACGTCCCAGGCGCGTTATCAGCCTGCTCCGGGGCGGGATTTTGTCTTGGGGGCCGATGCCTGTCCTTGCGTAGGCGTGTCACCCGCGGCATCGCCGGCGTTGGCGCAATTCCTGGCAACTGAAGGTTACGCTGTTGTGATGACCGACCGGCCCGGCGACTGTACTGTGTTTGTGGCTCAGACCAACTTTTCGGCTGAAGACGCCCTGGCGGTGCTGGCTCATGTCGAGGCGTCCTCCGGCCCGTTGGTACGCTTTGCGCGCTGGCCGGACGACGCGCAGAGCGTGCTGGCAGTGACGGGAGACATCGACTCGTTGACCGTATGGGATTACGCCTTGCGCCTGGTGGGAGCATAGGAGGCGCATGAGCATCGAGATCGTCAATCTGCTGCCTGCTGCCGCCTGGCGCAGCTTCGTCGAGACGCACCCCCAGGGCAATATCTTCCATACGCCGGAGATGTTCCAGGTCTTCGCCCGCGCTGATGGGTACCGGCCTACCCTGTGGGCTGCGACCGTCGACGCGGACCGCGTGCTCGCCCTGTTGCTGCCGGTAGAAATCGCCGTGCTCGGCGGGCCACTGCGACGGCTTACCACGCGGGCTGTGGTCTACGGCAGTGTGCTCGCCGAGCCAGGACCCGGGGGTACAGAGGCGTTGGGGCGGTTGCTGGTGGTCTACACCCGTCATGTGCGCCATCGTGCGCTCTTTACGGAGCTACGCAACCCGTACGACCTGGGTGCGCTGCGCCCGACGATGAGAGCAGCAGGGTTCGCACACGAGGAACACTTGAACTACCTGATCGATCTGGCCCGGCCCAGCGCGGCGCTGTGGGCGGACATCAAGTCCAATGCCCAGCGCAACATCCGCAAGGCCCAAAAGCTGGGCGTGCTGATCGAAGAGGTCACTGAGGCTGCTCAGGTGGGACCAGCCTATGCGCTGCTGAAGGATGTCTACCAGCGCATCCAGGTGCCGTTGGCTGACGAATCGTTGTTTCGCGCAGCCTTCGACGTGTTGCACCCGGCCGGGATGTTCAAGATCTTGTTGGTCAAAGCCGAGGGTGCGCTGGCCGGCGCGCTGACCTTGCTGCTGTACAAGGGCACGATCATCTACTGGTACACGGGGGTGGATAAGGCTTACGCCGCGTATCGGGCCGGTGACCTGCTGGTGTGGCACGTCCTGGAATGGGGTAGTGCCAACGGTTACCAGGTCTTTGACTTTGGCGGTGCGGGCCGGCCGGATGAACCGTACGGGGTACGCGATTTCAAGGCCAAGTTTGGCGGTGAACTGGTGAATTTCGGCCGGGACATCTGTGTCCACGCGCCAGGATTGCTGAAGCTGAGCGAAGCCGGGTACGGTCTGCTCCGGCGGTTTTTGTGAGCGGAGTCTATCATATGCCATCGTTGCGCGTTTGGCGACGAAAGCTCTTCAAAACCGCGGCCCGCTTGGCGCCGGGGTTGGGTCTGCGCCTGTGGCTGCTGCGGCACTGCGGCTACACCATCGGCCATCACGTCTACATCGGCGAGGACCTCATTATCTGCGAGGAGCTGGAAGACTTTACCGAGAAGTTGGTGATCGGCGACCGCGTCGCCATTGCCCCGCGCGTCACCCTGGTGACGGCTTCCGACCCGAATTGGTCGCGGCTGGCGGCGATCTTCCCCCCGGTGCGCGGGCGGATTGTTATCCGGCAGGATGCCTGGCTGGGGGTGGGGGTCAGCGTCATGCCGAATGTGACGATTGGCGATGGGGCTGTCGTGGGCGCTGGCTCGGTGGTCACGCAGGATGTGCCGCCCTGGACGGTGGTCGCGGGCGTACCGGCTCGGGTGGTGCGTACGCTTTCGGACAAGCGTAGCTGAGAATTTGCGAAATCGGGTGATTTGCCCGATAATTGAGTTTCGCTTTGCTCGTCTGCTCATTTGGTTCGAGTAGCTGAGCGCAATTGCTGATCAGGTTATGAGAACGCCGGACAGCAGGAAGACCAGAAGGCTTGACGGAATCACGATGAATCGACGCGCTACGCAGGGGGAACCGTTCCCCCTGCCTATTGATAACCGGCCTCTGAAGTTAGCGCCTGGCATGCAAGGCCTGCTACGCTGCCCGGTGTGTCATGCCCGGTTGGAGCTCAGCCCCACAGTAGCTGTTTGCCAGCGTGCCACCTGCGCGACGCGCTACCCGATCATCGAAGGCGTCCCGGTCCTTATCCACGAAGCCAATAGCATCTTCACCCTTGCTGATTTCACCGAACGGCGCACGACGTTCTTCAACCTGGCGCCGAGTTGGCGGAGCCAGTTGCTGGATCGCATTTCTCCCAGCATCAACCGAAATGTCAAGAGCAAGGCCAACTATCGCCGGCTAACCGAGTTGCTGCTGTCTGATTCGCCCGCGCCGCGGGTCCTGGTGCTGGGGGGCAGCGTCCTGGGCGTGGGCATGGAAGCGTTGCTCGAACGGCCGGCCATCGCGCTTATTGAGAGCGATATCTCATTTGGGCCGCGCACGGCGCTGATTTGCGATGGCCACGACATCCCGCTAGAAGACGGCTCCGTGGACGCAGTCATCGCCCAGGCAGTATTGGAACATGTCGTTGACCCGTATCGCGTGGTCGAAGAGATGCATCGCGTGCTGCGACCGGGCGGTCTGGTGTATGCCGAGACGCCTTTCATGCAACAGATGCACGGCGGACGCTACGATTTTGTGCGGTTTAGCTATTGGGGGCATCGTCGCCTGTTTCGTCGATTTGCTGAGGTGGACAGCGGTGTGGTCTGCGGCCCAGGCATGGCGTTGGCTTGGTCCTACACCTATTTCCTGCTGAGCTTCGTGCGCGCACGATGGGCACGCCACGCAGTACGCCTCTTTGCCAGCCTCACATCCTTTTTCTGGAAGTATTTTGATGGCTTCCTGGTCGATCGCCCTGGCGCGCTCAAAGCCGCGTCCGGCTACTTCTTCCTGGGCCGACGGAGCGATACGATCCTTTCGGACCATGAGCTTGTGCGAGGATACAAACCCGAACTGACAGAGGCCTGAACGGCGCGATTTTGCCGATGGGCCGCAATATGATAGAAAACTGGAGTTGGCGCGTACTCCTTGAGAAATAGTCATGACCATATGGGGTATTTTTCATCCTTTTTTCACATAGATTCGGTATACATAGGAAGCTGCGTTTGTTGTTTTCATCCGGCGAATGGGTCCAATTATCAAGGGACCCTCTGCCCAACAACCCCAATCTTGTGTCCCTGCGAGTCGGATTTTGTGGCGGCAGTGATGCTGTGTCCCAGTACGTGTTGTACACGGAAACCGACTCGACGTGGCAACAACGAAAGACAGGAGTAGACAGTGAATAGAAAACCTACGACTCTGGCTGGCAAGTTGGCTACAGCCTGCATGCTGTTAGCCTTCATGCTGGCAAGCGCGCCGGGGAGCCTCAGTGCAACGGGTTTGCAGGACGTCGGCAACCCCAGTAGTGCATCTGATCCCGAGCGCATCATCCATACCGCCAATGCCAGGCCTGGCATCTACTACCTGGATTATGGCGGCTCGGCCTATAGATTCGACCCTGCGGTGTACCCGGTGGACGGCGGTATCCGCTTTTTTGGCTGGAGCGAACTCAATACCGCCAGCGGAGCCTACAACTGGCCGCGGTTCGATGACTGGCTCGCTGAACGCAAAGCGCTGGGCCTCGGTACCGGGATCATGATCACGACCTACGATGGGTCCGGGTCAGGCGATATCCGCTCGACCCCGAATTTTGTGATCAAGACGCCGGACGCGGTCCTGCCGGCTACAGCCAAGGAATGCACAAACGCCGCGTGTACGACTTTTGGGCCAGAGTACCCACATTATGTTAACTACTGGAAGGCTGCCCGCTATAACGCCGGCTTTGACTACTCGCCCCACGACTATGTATGGAACCTGACGGGCAACACCGCGGTCATTCCCAATCCGCCGGCCGACCCTGACAGCATCGCCAGCGGCTATGCCGCGCAGCTCGGTGGTGCAGACAGCGCTACCGATACCCTTTGGCACAACGATGAGCGCATCCCCGCCATGCCGGCGGGCATCAGTCCGACACAGACGGTGTACGTGACGGCGCGTGTACATATTGCGACCACCGACCCCAATCCCAACGACCATCTGTATGTCGAGATCTGGGACACGAGCAACAACAAACTGGGTGGAACTCAACTGGACATCAACAACCTGTCCCACGCGAATAACACCTGGAAGAGCTATACGTTCGATGTGAGCAGTTTCGCGACTGAACGCAGTGTGCGCGTCGCCTTCCGCTCGGTCACCGACGCCGCCAATCCGACGACGTTCTACGTGGACGCCGTCACACTTAACGTGCGCCACCTGATCCCGAAGTATTGGGGAGCTGCATACTCCAACGCATACAAGACGTTTATCAACGCCCTGGGGGCACGCTACAAAACGAACACGGACTTGCAGTTCGTCGCCATGGGTACCGGCGTATACGGCGAGAACCAGCCCACCCAAAGCGACAACTATCCCGACAGCCATTTCGATCATGTCGTTTCCAATGCCGGCTTGACCCAACAGGGCTGGATTGACTACGTCAACTTCGTCACCGATTCCTACGCTGCGGCCTTCAATCTGGTGCCCGGCCAGGGCCCCAATCGGCACCTGTTGCTGCAATACTCGCCAGTGTATAAGAGCGTTGACGAGCGCGAGAAGACCACCGATTACGCAGCTTCGCGCGCTGTCGGCCTCTCGGCCAACTTCCTGGCCCCCGACTGGACGCAGGCGTATCGTAGCGACGGTGACGGTCAGTACGACCCGATCCGCAAGTACTATAACCAGGTGCCCATCGCGTTCGAGTCCTACCCGAGTGATCTGTGTTCGCCAGTGTTGGCCTATTGGGCGCTGATCGGCGGTGTAGAGAAGCACGCAGACTACATCCGTGCGGACATCTCGTTGATCCGTAATTGGTCGGATGGCTCGCTGACCGAGAATGCACCGTTCTACGACTGGGCCGGCCAGTACCTGGGTAAGACCGTGCAGAACGCCCCGCAGGTCTGGACGGTGATGCGCGAGCATCGCAACCCGACGCGGCTCAACTGTCGTCCCGGTGGGCTCTACTACGCGACCGGCGGTGGGATGTGGCCACAACTCGGCAACTTCAACTACTGGCTGTACCAGGTGGACGGCATTCCCGGCGGACGCACGGTGCCCGAGACCAACGATAAGGGCGCGGACAGTCGTTACGCGCGTAACCCGAGCAACAGCAGCGCCTACTGGCCTTTGTCAGGCCTGGGCGCCTGTCCCACGAACATCAGCTACCGCACGGACCTGTATGGGGTGGACTATCCGTGCTATTCCGAGCCGTACAACCCGGACCTGCCCCCCCTGTTGACGTCAGCGCACCTGGCAGATTACACCAAATGGTATGAGCCCAGGAACTTTCTGACGTCGGGCAAGGAAGCCTACATCGTCCGTCGCACTGATCAGAACAGTGATCCGGCGAAGGATAACCCGTTCATGTTCTTCATGATCGACGACGGCTACATGGATCCAGTCCTGAACCAGGTCTACAAAGCCACCATTCGGGTCAAGTACTTCGACATCGGCGCCGACAAGTGGTCGCTGAAGTACCATAGCCAGGGCGCCACCAGTGAAAAGACTGCTGGCGTAATCACCAAGACCGACACCAAACTGCGCAAGGAAGCTGTCTTCACCATCACCGACGGCAAGTTTGCCAATGGTCTCACGGGCGGCGCAGACTTCTATCTGGATAGCCGGGATCCGACCACAAACACCAATGATGGGAACGAGTGGGTACACATGGTCGAGGTAGAGAAGCTGGATGCTCAGAATCCGCCGACCCCTACCCCGACGGTGACACCTACGGCGACCCAGACCCCTACCCCGACAGTGACACCGACAGCCACCCCCAGCACGGGCATCGTGGAGGGTAAGGCCTTCCATGATATCAACAGCAACGGCAGCATGGACGCGGGTGAGCCCGGACTGGCCGGCGCAGTGCTCGCGCTGAAGCAGTCGGGCGCGGAGGTCTACACCGCAACCTCGGATGCTTCCGGCCTGTTCCGCTTCCCGACCGTGGCGCCGGGCCAATATCAGCTCATCGAAAAGAGCCCGCCGCCCGGTTACCTGCACAATACAAGCTTTGGGCCCATCTTCTTCGTGAACGCCAACCAGACGCTGAGCGGTGACTTCTTCAATGTCGGCCACCAGCCGGCGCCAACGCCGACTGCAACATCGACCGCGACGCCAACTGCAACATCGACCGCGACGCCAACCGCGACGCCGACTGCAACATCGACCGCGACGCCAACCGCAACGTTCACACCGACACCGGAAAAGCGCAAGGTCTACCTGCCGATCGTCCTCGTCAGTCCCTTTTGAGTGACTGGTTGAGCATGCACTGGCCCGCCGGGATGATATTCTTCGTCCCGGCGGGTGTGGTTTCTCGGGTGGCAACGCCCGAGCAGGGCACGAATCTGTGAGGTGATAATGTCGGCCACCCGAGACCTGCGTTCGGCCCGGTCACACCTTTTCGGGCGGATGGAGAAGGCATCTCCTCTGACACCTGCGCGACGCCTCGGCGCCGTGCCCCTGGTCATCTGCCTGGTTGCGGCCATGTTCCTTGGGGGTCTTGGGGCCGGCGTATTCATGTCTACATCCAATACCGCGTACGCCATCCCGCTGCAAACTGCAACCCCCACCTCTATCCCTGGCACGGGTACCCTGATGGGTAGCGCCTGGGACGACCTGGATGGCAACGGCTTCCGAGATCCGGGCGAGCCACCGCTGGTAGGAATGCTCGTCTCTGCGCAGTGCGGGCAAGTCACGGTGACTGATGCCAGCGCTGCCGATGGCAGCTATCGACTGATCGGCTTGCCTCCCGGCGTCTACAATGTGGTCGCGGCGCCTCCGCCTGGTTACGAGATGACCACGATCGACAGACTGGGTGTGCTGGTAACAGCGGGCGTTGCGCTTTCCATCGACTTTGGCGCGCGTTTCGTGCCCACCCCCACCCCCACCCCGACTGTGCCGCCGACGCTCAACGTCCAGGATGCCGAGCGCGCTTATTGCGGTGGTGTCTACGAAGGGGACACCCACAACGGCCAGGCCAACGTCCGTCGCTACGGCTGCCGTCCCGCGTGGGATGAGAGCGGCCCGGAGATCGTTTACCGAGTCGAGCTGGATGCTCGTCAACCCATCTCTGTGTCCCTACTGTCGGCTTCGGCAGACATCGATCTCTTCCTGCTGCGTTACGCCTATCCGGAGTCATGTGTTGCTGCGGGTGATTCCTATCTGACTTATACGGCCGAGCCCGGTGTCTACTTTCTGGCGGTCGATGGCTACTGGGGCGCAGCAGGCACCTTCACCCTGCGGGTGGCTTGCCCGGTTGGGGTGCAGGCCTCACCGACACCGACCTTGACACCTTCGCCAACGCCTACGGTCACGGCGACCTACACCCCATCACCGACCTACACCCCGTCGCCCACGGGCACGCCGCGTCATCTCTATCTGCCGCTCAGCTTACGCAGTCCACCCGCGTCGACGGCTGTTAGTCTGGTGCTGCAACACGGCGTAAACGGCTACTTTGGGGGCGCGGACACAACGCTGTATGCCTGGCGTCCGGATACCGCCTATGGGGCAGCGCCTTACCTGCGGCTGTTTCACGCGCGGCCACCGAATGTCACCACCCAGATGGCGCCGGTGCTGCGCTTTGATCTCGATCTGCTGCCCATCGATGCCCAGATCGGCGTCGCACAACTCAAACTGTACTTACCGGTCTCAACGACTGCCGACCTGCGCGGACGGGTGCATGGGCTGTTGCGTGCCTGGGAGGAGGCTACGGCCACCTGGGAGCAACCGGCAGCGGGGCAGGCCTGGGCTTTGCCCGGTGCGCAGGCAGCAGGCCAGGATCACAGCGTCTCAGGGACCGCGGCCCAACGCATTCAGGATGGGCAACGTTGGTACGACTTCGCTGTGACTGAACTGGTCAGCCTGTGGGTCCGCGACCCCACGCGTAATTATGGGCTGATTGTTTTGGCCCAGGCTGGTGACAGCAAGGCCAATGTGGAAGCTCAATTTGCGAGCCGAGAATACGGTACACTGGTACTGCGGCCGCAATTGGCCATTTCGTACACGCTTCCCAGCGGCACCTCCACCCCATGATGCGTCCCGGCCGATCTATCATGGATAAATATTCATCTTCGCGCCTCGTGTATTCTAGGCTTTTTCACGCTAGCATGCTACAATACCAATACATCGATACTGAGATCGAGCAACCCTGCGATGATGTGCTGTTAGATTCGCCGGGACCGGTCTTGTATGTTCAGAAGCGTTCGGGGCGGGGTGGCCGGCCTTTCTGGCTCTCTAAGTTTCGTTCGATGACCCGTAACCGCGATCATACCCCCAGGAGCATCGCAGGTTTGCTGGGGCGTACATCAACGGTTATGCGCCATCGGAGACGTTGGATGGCAATGGTCAGACCATGTACAAGCCGGCTTCAAATGGCCATAGCCTTACCGATAGAGCGATTCTTGGCTGACGAGGGCACTTCCGGCCTGAAATCTGCTCACAAACCTTCGCAAGGGTTCTATGCCTGAGCAGTTACGGGAAAGGGTTCAATTCCACCTTCATGAGAGGATTTCCCCGGTTCCTAGGTTTGATCCTGTTATTTATGCTGGCTTACGCGGGCGGTGTCGGGCTGGCCTCGCAGCCAGAAGTGCTCACTAACCCCGATATTGGCCCCAACGGGATTTACGTGTTTTATGACTGGAGCAAGGTTGACCCGACACAATACCCGATCATCGGCGGCCACATGAGCTATCAGTGGTTCACCATCGAGACCGCGGCGGGTGTCTACAACTGGCGCGCAGTCGATCGCTGGCTTTCGGGCATCTCAGCGCAGGGCAAGCGTGCCGGGATCGCGATCAATTCCTACGATGGCGGCGCCGGTGGCACAAGTGTCCCCGAGTATCTTAAGCGCACTTACCCCTCTATCGTGATCTCGTGCGACGGCGTCGAAATTCCGCGCTACTGGGATCCTTCCTACAAGGAGGCCTTCGCTAAGCTGATCCGCGCTTTTGGCCAACGCTACGGCGCCGATCCACGCGTGGCATGGGTCGAGGTTTCTGCGGGTATCTTTGGCGAGACTGCGCCAGCGGAGGATCAATATGATCCCTGCTTGAAGGCGGCCGGGCTCACGAGTGACGGCTGGGTGCGCTTCGTCAACTGGACCGTCGACCTCTACCGTGAAGCGTTTCCGCACAAACAGCTATTTCTGCAATATGCCCCGCGTTACCTGGAGCGGCGCGAGCGGCGCTTGTTCAGCGAGTATGCCGCTCAGGCGGGCGTCGGCTTAAAGCACAACGGCCTCAAGCCGGACGCCGGCGGGGATGCCTACATCACCGATCCTAACCTGTCTTCCTACCTTTCTGGGCAGTACGATCCCATCCTCATGTGGGGCAATCAGGTGCCGACGGCGTTTGAAGGCTCAGATGTGCCGAATTTCCTGGAGGGCCGCACCGGGACGATGTGGGGACTCTACAGCGCCCTGGACAAGCACGTAGACTTCCTGATGCTCGATACCAAAATCGTCACGTCGCCCGATCGTCAGGACTTGCTGGAGTTTACCCGCAAGTACCTGGGCCGGACTCCGCAAGACACTCCGAGTGCCTGGGTTGCACTGCGCGAGACGGAATATAGCGGGTTCCCCGACTATGGCAACTTCGAATTCTGGCTCTATCAGAACGATGCCGTGCCTGGGGGAAAATCGGTGCCGCTATGGAAGGTTGATGCAACGGCTGAAGGTCGCTATGCGCGCCGTACCGGTCAGGCCACTGGCAACAACGACTTGTTTTTCGACGTCGACGACGACTACGTCTTCGGCGGCAGCAACCGGGCCGTGATCAGCGTCACGTATTACGACCAGGGCACCGATCGCTGGGAGCTTCGCTACGATAGCACATCCGGTCAGGATGCGCTTGCAGGCAGCGTGCAGAAGCGCAACACCCGCACCTGGCAGACAGCAGTCTTCGATCTGCCGGATGCGGAATTTGCCGGCGGGCTGCCAGGAGGTGGCACTCGGCCCAATAGTGATTTCCGTATCTGGAATGCGCAGGATGGTGATGAGATCATTCACTTTGTAGATGTAGTAGTCTATCCGGGCACGCCAAAGGTGATTACGTTACAGACCGGGGTGGACGGCTATGATGGCCTTCAAGATACCTACTTGCTCTCCTGGGATCCCGACACGAACAATGGCGCAAAGAATCGATTGTGGGTCGGTACCCCGGGCGTGATGTATACATTGCTGCGGTTTGACCTGTCTGCAGTGCCGCGCCAGGCGCGCGTCATGACGGCAACCTTGCACCTGCACCAGTATGGAAGCTCAAGTGAGCCCCCGCGGGGCCTCACCCTGAGTGCGCATCGGATGCTACGCCCTTGGGCTGAGCTAGCTTCCACCTGGGATTTCGCGACTGCCAGCACGCGCTGGGAAGGCCCGGGCGCAACCGGCAGCACTGACCGCGAGGTCATCGCGGCTGGGGTGGCCTATTTGTATCAGACGAGTGGCTGGGCATCGGTGGATGTAACTTCCCTTGTGCAAGGATGGGCTGCCGAGCCTGCGAACAACTACGGCCTGTTACTGAAAGGCGCCGCTGAAAGCAACGTCCAATACTATTTTCACGCCAGCGAGTACACGACAACGAGCTTTCGGCCGCGAATGGAGATTCACTATTTCGACGCGGCTGAACCTACCCGGACGCCGCGTCCTACGGTTACCGCCAGTCCGACGCCTACCGTCAGCCTGACACCCAACCCCTCGCACACGCCTACTCCCTCGCGCACCCCGACCCCTTCGCTCACGCCTACACCAACTGTGATGCCGCGTTCGCTGGTGAGCCGATATGTGGCGACCCCACCGATCATTGACGGTGACCTCAGTGAATGGGGGCAGACCGAGATGGTCTCCTTGCACGGGAACAGCGCGGACTTCGTCATGGGGCAACCCTCGCCTTCAACGGACGATATCTCCGCTGACGTGCGTAGTCTCTGGGACAACGACTGGCTCTATTTTGCCGCGCACGTGTCCGACGACGCGTTATGGCGGGACAGTGATAACATCTGGGACGACGACAGCGTCGAGATTGCCCTGGATGGCGCCAATGACCAGGTGAGCCTCCAGACCGATGACCACCAGTTTACCGTGGCGATCGATGGTTGGTTGACTGATCTGGGCATAGCACTGCCGCCGGACGCGGGTGCGGCCGTTATGCGGGCCGTGCAACGACATCCCGATGGTTATGATGTGGAGTTGGCGATTTCGACCAACTATCTGGCCGCCGGGGCGCTGACTGAAGGCAAGATCATGGGATTCAACCTCGGGCTGAATGACGATGATGATGGCGGTAAACGCAAAGGGAGCAACGACAACTGGCTGGTTTGGGAGGGCCGTAACACCTATAACGCTCCCGCAGATTATGGGAAATTGATCCTGGGCGCGTCGTTTAACCCGGTGACGCCGTTCCCCAGCACTACGCCGACACCGACAAGGACCCCAACGACCACGCCGATGCCGATCGACACGCCCACGGCCACGCCGACCGATACGCCCACGACCACGCCGACGAACACGCCGACGCCGACCGATACGCCCACGGCCACGCCGACGACCACACCGACGCCGACCGCTACGCCTACGGCCACGCCGACCCGCACACCGACGCCGACCGCTACACCCACGGCCACGCCGACCCGCACACCGACGCCGACCGCTACGCCTACGGCCACGCCGACCCGCACACCGACGCCGACCGCTACGCCTACGGCCACGCCGACGACCACACCGACGCCGACCGCTACGCCTACGGCCACGCCGACCCGCACACCGACGCCGACCGACACGCCCACGCCGACCGCTACGCCTACGGCCACGCCGACCCGCATACCGACGCCGACCGATACGCCCACGGCCACGCCAACCGATACGCCCACGACCACGCCGACCAGCACCGCGACACCGACCGACACGCCCACCCCCACCTCTGTAGGCCGTGTTATCGGGCGAGTATGGCTTGACCTTAATGCCAACGGCCAACCCGATGTAGATGAACCCGGTGTTATTGGCGTACTCCTGGTCTTGACCCGCGCCACTAGCGCAGACGCTGCCTCGGAAGAGATCCTGGCCAAGGCCCTCACACAAGTCAACGGCTTCTTTCAATTCGCAGGGCTGACAGCCGGTCGGTATCGGGTGGCTTTGACCGAACAGCCTGACTTGCAGCCAACTACCCCAGCAAGCGTTATCGTAGATGTTTACGAAGGAGGGACGGTCTCTGAAGCTTACTTTGGGGTGATATCGGGTAAGCATCGAAGTTACCTGCCCTGGATCCTCATCACCCGTTAGTGTGGGCCAAGCGGCCATTGTGCCTTGGTCGCTTGGCGCCCCCGCATCGGTTGTCTGGCAGGCGGCAACTCCAACTCCTCATCGATTGCCGTGCGTTTGCGGCGCGTTTGGCGCGTTTTGCCTTCTAGACAGAGTATGGTATTCTTGTTATCCTGTTATTGTTGCTGAACCTCTACCGGTGGGGGCCTGCTCCAAACATTCTGACCGGTCTACCTTGCTACAGGGAATCTGGTCGGCTGGCCGGCTCCGATGTAGCAGATACTCTGCCTCTTCAGGCTTCGAAGATGTTTTGGGTGTGGGTGAGGTTGCCGGCCATGGATTCCATTTCCTCATTTCTTAGCGACTCGTCTCGCCGCCGCTTGCTTTTCACAATCATGCTGTTTGCCATGCTGATTGGCTTCCTTTCTGCTTGCCAGGAGTTGGAGAAGCTGCCGCGTCCGCGGTGGACTCCGCCACCGATTCTGTCGTTGACTCCAGCGCCTGCACAGAGTGTGGCCCAGCGCCCAACTTTTCGGGGCGCGTATGTCGCTTGGACAGTGCCAGAAAAGGCAGTCCCGCCAACACGGATACCGGGCGACCCGGCTGGCCCCGGAAACCAGATGTTAGGGTTTGACTGCCTCACTTATCTGGCTTCAGGTGACACGGGTGTGACCGGGACATGGGAAAAAAGCGGCAGCATCAACTGGGGGCCTTTCGACCGGTGCTTGCGGATGGCGGCTGAGCGCACCATCACATTGCCGGACGGCAGCAGCGCTCCGCAGCCGGTCATCCTGACGGTCCCCAGCAGTTTCACCGATGCGGGCACCCGCTGGTACAGAACCGGTGGTCATGGTGCGCCAGGCACCATCGATAATCCCTTAGTCCGTTTGTACCTTCCAGCCTGGATGCAGAACGACACGTACCGTTTTACCTTCAGGATGGCGGACGCAGAGCAGTCCGGATATTACTATCAATCGCTGCGTTATGATGGTCTGTTTAAGCAGAAAATGATCGAGTTTGTTCGGCAAGCTGGCGCGCGCTACAACACAAATCCACAGGTTGCGGCGGTTCGCGTGTTTCTCGGGTTTCAGGGCGAAAGCCAGCCAGTCGTACCATGTACTCCAAGTTGGGATCTGACCGCTCCCGCTGGCGGTGAGGGTTTGTCATGTTCTGGCGATACGCAAGCCGCCATATTGCAGGCGCATCAGGCGACAGTCACTTGCAACCAGTACCTGGCGTTCATAACAGAATTGTCAGAAGCCGCCTATGAGGCATTCCCGAACAAGCCCGTCGTCGCCATGGTAGGGCCATCACCGTGCAGTACAGTCAGCAGCAATTCGTACCGTAAGAGCCTTTACACGAACGATTGGTCTGATAAAGCCATTGGCATCTCGATGAACAACCTCGCTCCTGACAGACCAGATGTGGACGAGCGACCCGGGAATGTGAACACGGCTTATACCAAATGGCGCGTCGGGCAGACCCTGACAGTAATGAAGTATCCCATGCTGTATGAGTATTACAGCGCATACGGGCTCACGCTCCACGATATGTACTGGACTACGCTCAGCGGCGCCGGCAACGGCGGGAACTTCATCCTCCATCACAGCGCCTGGAACAACAGCTACTCCGCGTTCATGTGGGAGGTCATGGATTACTGGCTGGGCAGCGACCGGCGCGCGTGGCTGGTGTTTCGAGATCGCGAATACCCCACCTACGATTGGACGACCGGTTATGGCTCCAGCGGTTCTATCGGCGACTGGGGCAAGTACCTCACGCTGATCAATCCCGACGACGCGCCGCAAGCGTGTTCACCCAGGCTACAGGCCACCGCGCAGGCGGCCAACGCGCTCGTGAGCGGGAGGCTACGGGTGACGCCCGCCTGTCCCAGCACGCCCCTGCCCACGCCGGCCATCACCCCTGCGCCGACCCCCAGCCCCGGCGCGGATACCATGAATCGGCTCTTCAACCGCCAGGCCCGGCGGCTGGACCCCGGCACGTCACTGCGCATCGCGGTCTCGGAGGACTGGCCCTATTTCGGCACGACACGCCCGGTGACCGTCACTGTCTCCTATCTTGATATCGGCGCTGATCTGTTCACCGTCAGCCTCCCCTATGCTGCCGGCGTTGCGGCCAGCCAATCGATACGGAAGCAAGGCCAGGGCATCTGGAAGCGTTATTCCTGGACGCAAACGGCGCGCATCGCCAACGCGTTGAACGCCGATACTTTTATCGTGATCGCTAACCCGTCTGGCGGGCAGCCCACGTATCTGCACGAGATCTTTGTGGATGTTGCGGATAGCGAGTTGCCCTCAATGCCCACTGCGACGCCGACGCGCACGCTCACGTCCACCGCGACGCCGACACGCACATCCACACCAACGGCAACGCCGACTGCAACGTCCACCCGCACGCACACACCGACACCGACTGCGACGTCCACCCGCACACTCACGCCGACCGCGACGCCGACGCACACATTCACGCCGACCGCGACGTCCACCCGCACATTCACACCGACCGCGATGCCGACGCGCACATCCACACCGACGGCGACCCCGACGGCGACGTCTACCCACACGCCCACGCCGACTGCGACGTCAACGCATACGTCCACACCGGCTGCAACACCGACGGCGACGTCTACCCACACGCCCACGCCGACTGCGACGTCGACGCATACGTCCACACCGACTGCAACACCGACGGCGACGTCCACCCGCACGCTCACGCCGACCGCGACGCCCACGCGCACCCCCACACCCACATACACCCACACCCCCACACCCATCCCCTTGGTCTGTATGCCGCGCACACTCTCCAACGTGTTGCTGGGACCGGGACCAAAGAGTGTTGCTGCCGGGGACGGTTATTTCTACGTGGGCCTGTTCGACCTGAGCCAGGTGGCCCAGACGCGGGCGGAGAGCGGCGAGACGGTCTGGCAGATCAAGACGAGCCCGGGGCGCACCAACGGTGTAGCCGTCTGGCAAGACACTGTCGTGACGACCAATCGTGACGGGGGTACCGCCACGCTGCACGACGCAGCTACCGGCGTGCAGCTCGCTGTCCTGCCGGCGGGCGCGTTGCCGTGGGGTGCCGCCGCGACCGATGGTCGCGCTTTCGTGGCCAATTTCGGGGACAATACGGTGTCGGTGTTGGACCTGGTGTCGCGTAGCGTTGTGGCGGTCGTGCCGGTTGATCCGCTCCCGGTGGTGGCTGTGGCGGCCAAGAGCCAGGCCTACGTGCTGCACCTGGACGGACAGTTGACGCACCTGGACGCGCAGGGCCGGGTGCTGGCGCGGGCTCAGGTCGGGATCAAGAGCACGCGCGGCCTGGCCTGGGATCGATTGCGAGGTCGACTCTACGTAGGCAGTCAGGAGGGCTACGTCGTTGCGCTGAGCACCGAGACGCTGCGCGAGATGGCTCGCTTCCCCCTTCCGGGCCCGGCCTACGCCATTGCACTGAACCCGGGCACAGGACGCGTGTTTGCAGTGGATGCCGTCAACGATCGGCTGTACGTGATCGAACCCGATGGCAGCGGCGTGGGGCAGATCGCGTTGCCGCCCCAAGGGGCTGAGGATGGCGGCCAGGGGATCGCGGCCGCGAATAACCGGATCGCGGTGGCGAATTATGCGGCCGGCAGCGTCACCTACATCGACGACGCGGTTTGCGAGGCCCGGTTGACCCCGGTGGCCCTACAGCCAGAGATCACGCCAACGCCGTTGCCCAGCAGCACGCCCACCAGTACTCTGACGCGCACGCCCACCAGTACTCCGACGCGCACGCCCACCGCAACCGTCACCTTGTCTCCGACGGCCAGCACGACGCCGAGCCGGACGGCCACCGCGACGGCTAGCGCGACGCCCAGCCGCACGGCCACCGCCACATGCACCCGCACGCCGACCGTGACGGCTACGTTCACAGCCACGCTGACACCCACACGCACTCACACCCCCATACCCACGCCGAGCGTGGTGCGGGCCAAAATCGAGATCGCGTGGCCGCACGATGGCGCCGCGGTGCGCGACGCCGACCGGGCCAACATCACGGCATACCTCTTGGCTGGGGATGGCAACGACCCCGCGACGGCCCTGGACGCGCCGGCGTGCGACTGGAGCCCCACGGTGCGTCTCTGGCGCGCGTTGAACGCGCAGCCGGCCGGACCCGTGGCGGTGGGCCAGAAGCGTTTCGTCAGCGAAGGTGGCCGCACGTTCCCGGCCTGGGACTTCAACGATATCGACGTCAGCGCGGCGCGTGATCCGGCCAACAAGCTGACCTTCTTCGTCACCGTGGACGGCGTCCGCACCCTGCACAACGTGTGGACCCACGCGGCGGACGCGCGCACGCTGTTCCCGCAGCAGGATGTGCCCACCAGCACCGTCTGGAGCAGGCCAACCGCGGTGGACGCTCGCATCCAGATCGTCTGGCCGCACGACAACCTGCCCCTGGACCAGGCCTCGTTGGCCAACATCACGGCCTTTTTGTTCGAAGAGGGTACGTTGCAAGCGTTTGCGCCGGATGTGGCCTGGTCGCCCACGGTGCGCCTCCACTGGGCGCTGAACAGTGAGGCGGAGCTGGCGCCTGGTAGCGGCCTGATCGGCACGCCGCGTATTGCCACGACGGCTGGCGGAGTCAGGTTCCTGGCGTGGGATTTCAATGATGTGGCTGTCAGCGCAACGCGCGATCCGCTGAACAAGCTCTTTTTCTGGGTCAGCGTGGACGACGTGCCGACTTACTCCAACATCTGGGCCCACGGGGTGGACGCGCGGACGATCTTTCCGCAGGCGGATGTGCTCAACACGTGCCGGTGACGTTGAAAATGTCGCCGGCTGTCATGCTGAGTTACCCATGCCCTGCGGCAAAATGCGCCCGGGCAAGGCCCCCCCGTTGTCATGCTGAGTTACCCATGCCCCGCGGCGGGATGCGCCCGAGCAAGGAACTCTCTCGTTGTCATGCTGAGCGGGTTAACGGCTCAACTTGTGTTACGGCAAGGCCCTGGCGAAGCATCTCGGTGCCGGAGACTCCCTTCGATTTCACTCAGGGCATGCTTCGCTGGTATTGTGTCGTAACCCGTGTTGCGCCGTCGCCCCGCTCAGAGTGACAGCAGGCGCCATATTTAACCTGGTCGGCCAACCGCAAGGCAGGATCGCCACGCACTCACAATACCCGATCGAACCGCGCGCCCGGCGCATGGCGGAAGCTCTGGCCAGTCATGGTTACGACGTCGATCTGTTTTGCCTGCGGCACACAGGGGAAGCGGCCCAGGAGACCCTGAACGGCGTGACCATCCATCGCCTGCCGGTAACGCGCCATCAGGGCAAAGGCAGCCTTGCCTACATCTGGGAATACCTGCGTTTCTTCCTGGCGGCTGGCTGGCAGATCACCTTGCGCCATCTCAGGAAACACTACGCCCTGATCCAGGTTCACAACCCGCCAGACTTCTTGACGTTCGGCACGCTGATCCCGCGGATGTTCGGGCGTACACGCGTGGTGTTGGACGTGCGGGACATGGCGCCAGAGCTGTTCCAATCCCGCTTCGACTTGAGCCCCGACCATCTCGTCACTCGAACCCTACGCGCCCATGAACGCTGGGCATCGGCCTATGCCGACGCGGTGACTGTCTGCACAGAGCACCAGCCTGGCGTTATGGCGCGACGAGGCATCCCGCCAGATCACATGACGATCGGAATGAATTGCCCGGACGAGGTTATCTTCGATCAACCGGCGCCGGACACAAAGAGCGAAGGGTTTTCGCTGACCTACCACGGGAGCATCCTGGAACGCTCCGGGCTCGACGTGTTGATCACGGCCACGTCCCGATCGAAGCGATCCCCGGCCTGATCCGCACGGCCGACATCGGCGTCGTGCCGGTGCGCCGGGACGTCTTCACCGACACCATCCTGGCAACGAAGCTGATGGAATACGCCTACCTGGGGATCCCGGCGGTCGTGGCCCGCACGAGCACCATCGGCGAATACTTCGACGCGGACATGGTGGGCTTTTTTAAATCGGGCAACGCCGAGGATCTGGCCTGGCAGGTTCTGACGCTACACCGAGATTGGGAAAAAGGCCGCCGGGCTCTCGTTGCCCGATCCCGGCGCTTCCTCGAAGCCCACAACTGGAGCCACGAGAAGCAAGCCTACAGGGCCTTGATCGACCGTCTGGTCAGTGGGCCGGCGAAGAATAGTGCACAGGAGCGACACGTATGATCCGCATTCATCCGACTGCCGAAGTCTCGCCAGAGGCCGAGATCGGCGAAGGCGCCTCGATCTGGAACCAGGCCCAGGTGCGTAACGGCGCTCGCATCGGCCGCGAGTGCATCATCGGCAAGAACGTCTACATCGACTTCGACGTCTCCATCGGAAACCGGGTCAAGATCCAGAACAACTGCTCGATCTACCACGGCGCGGTGCTGGAGGATGGCGTCTTTCTCGGGCCGCACGTCGTGATCACGAACGACCTCTACCCCCGGGCGATCAACCCCGACGGCACCCTGAAGGGGGACGCCGACTGGGAGGTCAGCCCGGTGAGAATCTGCCGCGGGGCATCGATCGGGGCCGGGTCTGTGATTCTGCCCGGGGTGACGGTCGGGGCGTTTGCCCTGGTGGGCGCGGGCGCGGTGGTCACCCGTGACGTACCGGCCCACGGGTTGGTGGTGGGCAATCCCGCCCGGCTGGTCGGCTACGTGTGTGTGTGCAGCCGGCGCTTGCGGGCGGATGGCGCGGGTCTGAAGTGCGCCCACTGCGGCAGCAGTTTCGCCAATCCACCCCAATGACTCGGGGATTTGCCCTCCGGCGTCTGCTGGGTTACAATAGCCCTCGCGCCGGCAGGGACACTGCTCGACGCACCTTTTTTGTTTAATCTGGAGGCTTTCGAAAATGATAAATGCCGGCGTGGTCGGTTTGGGATCGATGGGGCGCAATCACGCCCGCGTTCTGGCGCACATGCCCGACGTGAACCTGATTTCCCTGGCCGATATCGATGAAGAGACCCTTCAACAGATCGCCCGCACCTACAAGACCCGCGCCTACACCGATCACAGGCAGATGCTGGATCAGGAGCAGCTCGATATCGTACTGGTCGCGGTTCCTACGCGGATGCACAAGGATGTTGCCCTCGACGCCCTGAGCTACGGCGCGCACGTCTTTGTCGAGAAACCGCTGGCCTTCAGCATCGATGAGTGCCAGATGATGATCGACGCGGCGCGGACAGCCGACGTGCAACTCGGCGTGGGTCACATCGAGCGCTTCAACCCCGCCATCCTGGAGTTGAAGCGACGGCTGGACAGCGGCCAACTCGGGCGGGTGTTCCAGATCCGCTCGCGGCGGGTCGGGCCCTTCCCCAGCCGCATCATGGATGTGGGAGTGATCTTCGATCTGGCCACCCACGAGCTCAACATCATGGAGTACCTGACCGACTCCCCCATCCGAAACCTGTATGCGGAGACGGAGCAGGAGATCCATGCCAGCCACGA
>PHCA01000181.1:5148-10499 GCA_002842085.1 Chloroflexi bacterium HGW-Chloroflexi-1 | reverse complement strand
CGATCGCGGCGTGATCAAGGTCGGTGAAGAAGTGGAGATCATCGGTCTGAAGGAGACGCGCAAGACGGTGGTGACGGGCGTGGAGATGTTCCGCAAGATCTTGAAGGAAGGGATAGCCGGAGATAACGTCGGGTGTTTGTTGCGCGGCATCGAGCGGGATGAGGTGGAGCGCGGGCAGGTGTTGGCGAAGCCGGGGTCGATCACGCCGCACACGAAGTTTCTGGGCGAAGTGTACGTGTTGAAGCGCGAGGAAGGCGGGCGGCACACGCCGTTCTTCAACGGGTACCGGCCGCAGTTCTACACCGGGACGATGGATGTGACCGGGGCGACGGAGTTGCCGGCGGGGGTGGAGATGGTGATGCCGGGCGACAACGTGAACCTGCTGGTGGAGCTGATCGTGCCGGTGGCGTTGGAAGTGGGCTCCCGGTTTGCGATCCGCGAGGGTGGTCGCACTGTCGGTTCTGGCGTCATCACCAAGATCCTGGAATAGCTATTTACGCGTTGAACGTTGACACGTTCAACGCGTAAACGTATGATGTGGAACGGATGATATGGCTACCGCTAAAAAAGCAAATCGTATCGTGGTAACGTTGGCTTGCACTGAGTGCAAGGAACGGAATTACACCACCCAGAAGAGTCGCAGGAACACCCAAGGGCGTGTGGAACTGAAGAAGTATTGCCCACGCTGCCGTACGCATGCGTTACATCGCGAGACGAAGTAGAGCTGGTATTCGGTATTGGGTATTAGATATTGGTGGCTGAACGCCTAATACCCAATACCTGATATCCAATACCCGATGTCCATCATAGGCGTGTAGCTCAATTGGCAGAGCACCGCTCTCCAAAAGCGGGGGTTGCAGGTTCAAGTCCTGCCACGCCTGCCTGAGTATAACCTTTTCCTTTGGCAAGACACCGTCTTGGCACGGCTTTTATGGAGTGATGGTTCGAGATAGCCGGCCAGTACGGTGTCTTGGATCGTAAAGGGCCTGTGTGTGGGGCCTTGGAGCGAGGATTTGTGCGGAGGAATGCGTGAGCAAAGGCACGACACAAGTTGGTCAGAAATCTGAGAACCGAATCGTTCGCTATTTCAAGGAGACCCGCGCGGAACTCCGCAAGGTAACCTGGCCCACCAGACAGGAGGCGACTAATCTGTCGCTGATCGTACTGGCTGTGACGGTGGCGATGGCGATTTTTCTCGGTGCGGTAGATCTCTTGTTTGCCACGTTGATCCGGTTGATCGTGAGTTAGTGGTTGCCCGGATAGACGGGGCATAGTACCTGGATGGCAAAACGCATGGATGACTGGCAAGATCAGGAAACTCAAGAAGTGTACGACCCGGTGGCGGCGGGCGACTTCAGCGTGGATGGTTTTGCCGCGTCTGGCGATCAAGGCCGGCTGGACGAACCCGTCGAGGATCAGGTGCCCGATGAAGATCTAGAGGCGGCCGAAGCCGATGCGGACAAACCGCAGTGGTATGTGGTCCACTGCTATTCAGGCTACGAGAACAAAGTCAAGAAGAACCTGGAGCATCGTGCCGAGTCAATGGGGATGCTCAACCGCATTTTTGAGGTGATCGTACCCACCGAGGAGCAAGTAGAATTACGGGATGGCCAGCGTCGCGTGGTGGAACGCCGGATCTATCCCGGCTACGTGCTGGTCCGGATGGTCCTGGATGAAGAATCGTGGTACGTGGTGCGGAACACGCCTAGCGTGACCGGATTCGTGGGGATCGGGACCAAGCCCACGCCGCTGCGCCAGGAAGAGGTTGACCGGATCATGCGGCGCATGGAGGCCGAAGAGCCGGTCCAGCAGGTCAAGGTGAAAATTGGCGACCGGGTGCGGGTCGTCGAAGGGTCCTTCACGGACTTCAACGGCGTGGTCGATGAAGTTTACGCCGAAAAGGGCAAGGCCCGCATATTGGTGTCATTCTTCAATCGGGAGACGCCGATTGAAGTGGATTTGCTGCAAATCGAACGTGTGTAACCAGGCAAGAAACCCGTTTTCTGGCCGCGATGAGAAGAAAACGGGTTTCTGGTTGCTTTAGGAGCAATTGATCATGGCGAAGAAAGTCAAAGCGATCGTCAAGTTGCAAATTATAGCGGGCAAGGCAAACCCGGCGCCTCCGGTCGGTCCGGCGTTGGGCCAGCACGGTGTGAACATCATGGCCTTCTGCAAGGAGTACAACGCACGCACCGCTGTCCAGGCTGGCACGGTGGTCCCGGTTGAGATCACGATTTTCACCGACCAATCCTTCACTTTTGTGACGAAGACCCCGCCGGCGGCCGATCTGATCCGTAAGGCAGCGGGCGTCACGCAGGGCTCGGCGAAGCCGAATCTGGACAAGGTCGGGAAGATCTCGCGCCAGCAGGTTCGGGAGATTGCCGAGTCGAAGCTCAAGGATCTCAATGCCTACGACGTCGAGAACGCGATGCTGATGATCGAGGGCTCTGCTCGCAGTATGGGCATCACCGTCGCAGACTGAAGTCGGGTCTGCGTTGGAGCGCCCGTTTGATCAGGCGCACTGAGGATGGGAGGGTGACACCAGCCGCCGATTTTTGTAGGAGACTGGATGCGCCCGTTACTACCACGCCCGGGTGGTTACCCGGGTAGAGGAGACTGACATGGCAAAGCACGGCAAGAAGTACCTGGAGGCCGCCAAATTGGTGGATCGGGACACTTATTACGCTCCTACCGAGGCGGTTGACCTGATCAAAAAGGTCTCTTATCCGAAGTTCGACTGCACCGTCGATGTGCACATTCGCCTGGGCGTGGACCCCCGCCATGCCGATCAGCAGGTACGCAGCACGGTGTTGCTCCCCGCCGGGTTGGGCAAGTCGATCCGCATCCTGGTTTTCGCCGAAGGGGATGGCGCCCGCGCCGCCGAACAGGCCGGCGCCGATTACGTCGGTTTGGATGACCTGATCGCCAAGATTCAGGGCGGCTGGCTGGAGTTTGACATGGCGATCGCCACGCCGCAGGTGATGGGGAAAGTGGGCCGCTTGGGCCGTATCCTGGGTACCCGCGGTTTGATGCCGAACCCCAAGGCGGGTACTATCGCCCAGCCGGATGACCTGCCCCGGGTGATCAAGGAAGCGCGCCTGGGCCGCGTCGAGTTCAAGGTCGACAAGACCGGGAACCTGCACGTGCCCGTCGGCAAGGTGAGCTTTACCCCTGAGCAGTTGATGGAGAACCTGTCGGCCTTGATGGAAGCGGTCAATCGGGCCAGGCCTTCCGGCGCGAAAGGCATTTACATCCGCCGGGTGACGCTGACCTCCACGATGGCGCCGGGCGTGCGCCTCGATGTGGCGCAGGCCTCGGCGTTGCGCCCCACGGTTTAGGGCTAAGGACATAACTTACCCATTTGTGGACAGCGGGCTAAATTAGCCTTGCGAAGGTTTTTACCCCGACTTGGGCTAGAAATGGCGTCTTCGGGAACCTTCGCAAGGCTAATCGCCCAAGTTATTTAATTCTCAGTCCTTAGGGTTGAGAAGCCGTCAAGAGACGAGTTCCGTTGCTGGCTCGGTCGCAGACCGGCCAGAGCGGGAAGTCCGTTGATTATCATCGACGGGTTCGCGGAGGGGCGATCCCTTTGTGGTCGCCCTCCAGGGCCGGCACAGAGGCGGCTAGCGCCAGCCCCCTACTTGGACCATACAACACCATACAGAACGCGCTTAAGACAGCAGGTGTCCGCACAGGACTTAATCGGACTGGACAAACCAGGTTTCTCGAAGAAACCTGGTTTGTGAGGCCCGACCTGCCGAGGCGAGGTTGCGATAGCTGTTCAGGTAACGTTTTGGGGTAGGGACGATCCCTGCGAGGGACGCGTGACCTGCCCCAACCACGGATCTTCACCTGTCTGACTATGACGATCCCGGATTGTCGGGTTTCGAGCCTCTGTGCCTATCTTCAAGCGCAGGGGCTTTTATTTTGCGCCCTCGACTCGCGGGCGGATCGAGACGCCAGGAAGCGGGGCGCAACGAAAGGAGGTATGTCGTTTGGCTATCACTCGTGAGAAGAAAGAGACTTTGGTTGCGGAATATGTCGAAAAGCTGCGACGGGCTGAGGCGTTGATCATCACCGAGTATCGCGGCCTGACCGTCAAGCAGTTTGAGGCGTTGCGCCGCGAGTTGCGCGAGGCCGACAGCGAAATCGTGGTGTCCAAGAACACCTTGATGGCGCGGGCCCTGGTCAAAGCCGGTCTCCCGGTTCCCGAATCGTTGTTGACCGGGTCGACCGCGGTGGCGTTCTGCTTCAGTGACCTGGCGGCGCCGGCCAAGACGTTGTCCAGGCACGTCAAGGACACCAAGATCCTGACGATTCGCGGTGGCATGCTCGGACATTCGATTTTGGACGAGGCCGGTGCGCAATCCCTGGCCAACCTGCCCAGCCGCGATCAGTTGCGTGCGCAGGTGGTGGGCATGTTGCAGGCGCCTATCGCCGGGCTGGTCAACGTGCTCGCGGGCTCCCTGCGTGGCATGCTGAACGTGCTCAATGCACGGGTGGCCCAGCTCGAAGAGGCGGCGTAAGAATTAAATAACTTGCGCGATTAGCCTTGCGAAGGTTCCCGAAGACGCCATTTCTAGCCCAAGTCGGGGCAAAAACCTTCGCAAGGCTGTCCACAGAGATTGCTTCGCAAACTGCGCTCGCAATGACATGGGCTTGTAATTACGTTTGATCTATCCATCAGGATTAACTTTCACAGGAGGATTTTCATGACTCAGGATGAGTTGATCGAAGCCATTGAGAAGATGACGGTGCTGGAACTGTCCCAGCTCGTTAAGGCGTTGGAAGAGAAGTTCGGCGTGAGCGCGGCTGCGCCCATGATGATGGCGGGCGCCACGCCGACCGCGGCCGCCGTGGCCGCTGAACCGGAAGAGGAGCAGATCGAGTTCGACGTGATCCTGGAGTCCATCGGCGACAAGAAGATCAACGTGATCAAGGCCGTCCGTGCCATCACGAGCTTGGGCCTGAAGGAAGCCAAGGACCTGGTCGAGAGCGCCCCGGCGCCCGTGCTCCAGGCTGTGAGCAAGGAAGCCGCGGCGGATGCCAAGGCCAAGCTCGAGGCCGAAGGCGCGACCGCCAAGGTCAAGTAATTGCGGATTGCGGATTGGGGATTGCGGATTTGGTCTGCAAGCTCAACCTGAAAATCAGCTAAGAAAGAGCCACCTGGCGCGATATGCGGCGGGTGGCTCTTTTGATTCTCCCGAACCATCTCATAGCGCGGCTCCTGCCGCAACCAAAGGGCTGTCATTGCGAGGGCCTCGCTGTGGCGAGGGCCTCGCTGTGGCGAGGAGCGTTGTTTGCGGTTGCGAGGCACGAAGCAAAGCAATCTCTGTCATGCGCAGGAGATT
>PHCA01000181.1:0-5110 GCA_002842085.1 Chloroflexi bacterium HGW-Chloroflexi-1 | reverse complement strand
GGGCTGATTTTCTGACGTTCATCAAACGCAGAAAGCGAACATCAAATCGTTCACGTTCGTGTTGGTCGGGCCGGTGAAGATGAGATCGCCCAGCGCGGCGAGGTAGTGGTAGCTGTCGTTGTCGACAAGCGCACGCCGTGCGTCGAGCCCGAGCGCCTGGCCCCGGGCGACCGTATCGGGCGTGGCGATACCGCCGGCCGCGGCGGTGGGGCCATCGGTGCCATCGGTCGCCAGGCTGACCACGGCCACCTCGATGCCGGCTGGCGGTTTGAAATCCGCGAGCGCGATGGCCGCGGCCAGGGCCAACTCCTGGTTGCGCCCACCCAGTCCTTCGCCGCGGATCGTGACAGTAGTCTCGCCGCCGAGCACCAGACAGGCCGGTGGTGCGAAGTCTGATTGGCCGGCCGCGATCCCCTGCGCCAGCCCCGCGACCACCCGACCCACCTCGCGCGCTTCCCCCTGGACGAAAGTGGTCAATAGGGCGCTTTGCCAACCGAGCCGGCGAGCTTCCGCGACTGCGGCCCGGCCCGCGCTGGCGTTGTCGCCGATGATCACGTTGACCACCCCCTCGAACAGGGCATCGCCCGGCTTGGGCGTGTCGGGGATGGCGCCCGCCGCGCCGCGCGCCAGGTGTAATCGCACGCTGATCGGCGCCTGATCGACGATGCCGTAGCGTTGCAGCACGGCCAGCGCGTCCGCGAATGTGCTCTGGTCGGGCACGGTCGGGCCGGAGGCGATGGCGTCCAGTGGGCTGCCCACCACGTCGGAGAGGATCAGCGCGGCGACCCGAGCTGGCACGGCCAGCCGGGCCAGTTGGCCGCCCTGCAGCCGGGAGCAGTGTTTGCGTACGGTGTTGAATTCGGTGATGTCGGCGCCGCAGCGCAGGAGCGCCGAGTTCAAGGCTTGATAATCCGCCAGGGTGATGCCTGGTACGGGCAGCGGCAGGAGCGCCGAACCGCCGCCGGAGATCACCACGATGACCAGATCGCGCGCGGTCAGTCCCTGGAGCAGGGCAGCGATCTGAGCTGCGCCCACCTGCCCGGCGCTGTCGGGGACCGGATGGCCGGCTTCGATGATTTTGATGGGGCCGGTGGCGGCCGGGGCCAGGGCCAGGGCCGGTGGCGGTGTCGCGTCGGCCTCGGTTTCGGCGGCCGGGCTGCGCCTGAACCGCACTCGCCAACCTCCGGCGCCGGCCGTATGGCCGTACTTGACGTTGACGCCGCCGCCCGTGATCCGGCAGCCCAGGATGTCGATGAGCGCGGCGGCCATGGGGGCGCCGGCTTTGCCCCCACCCACCACGAGGATGCGATCGATTTCGTCCAGGCGGTAGTCTTGCGGCCCGATGCGCAGGAGATTGTCGGTCAGGGTGATGTGAGCGCGGACCGCCTCCACGGGGTCCACCGCGCGCAGCGCCGCGCGCAGGACGCGTAGAATGTCTTGGCGATGGGTGGGGTCAGGATCTGGGGTCTGCATCCAGCCCAGACCTGACAGGTTTTTCAAGTCACTTGTCAGCATACGAAGGTTCGGGAAATGAGCATCACGCCGGTCATTTTGCCGCAAAACCTTCGCAAGGCTTGCTCACTCCAACTTACTTGGAGCCATCCTTGCGAAGGTTGCGTACAGGCTTGCTTTTGGAGCAATTTCCCACTGACAAAGGTACTTCCGGCTCGAAATCTCTCGCCAAACCTTCGCAAGGATTTCCTGCAGTCCCGGTCAGGGTACAGCGCATAACTATCGGTGCGGGTTCACTACTGCGGAAAACCTGTCAGGTCTCGATTTATTTCGACGCGCTGAGCGCGGTCTGGGCCGCCTCTTCCGGGCTGGCGGCGCCCTTCAGCACGGCGATCACGGCCCGTTGCATGCGCGCTGCCGTTTGGGCGTAATCGGGACCGCTGGGGTGGCTGACTGCACTGGCCAGTTGCTGATCCAGGAATTCGTAGTAGGGGTTGGCGCCCCAGGTGGCCCACGCGGCCGGGGAGGTCGGCAGCCAGCCGGTGGCTTGAGCCCAACTCCCGGCGCGGTCAGGAGAGAGCAGCCAGGCGATGAGACTCGCGGCGGCCTGCTGGCGAACGGGATCTGTCGTGACGATGGCTAAACCCCAGCCGCTTGTGACTGGCGTTACCGGTCCCGCGAACCCCGGCGTGGCCGCGAACTCGATGTTGGGCAGGCCCTCGCGTTCGATCAGAAACCGTTGCGCGCTGACCGCAGCCATGGGAAGCAGGCCCTGGACGTAGTCGGCCCAGGTGTCGTCCAGACTGGTCATATCGACGGCGTGTTCCGGTATCAGGCCGGCCTTGCGCGCCTGGCTGTAGAATGACAACACGCGCAGCAACGGCTCTTCCTGGAGCATCAACTGGCGGGTCTCCGGATCCATTGTGCCGCCGGCCGCCAGATATTGGCCGATGACACCGGGCTGCAGGTCTTCGGGCGGGCTGGCGGCGGAGAGTGGTTGCGGGCTCCCGGCCGGGAACAGATAGGGCGTTTTGCCCGCCAGGAATTCGGCCCACGTGAGCGGCGGTGTCTCGACCCGGCTGCGGATGTAGCCGAGATGCTCCAGGTTGGCGATGTACTGCACGGCCAGGAGCTGCTTGTCAAAACGTCCGGCCTGCCGGGCAAACGGATAAAGACCGGCAACAGCTTCTGCATCCAGGAGCTCGTCCAGGGGGTGGAGCAATCCCAGCGCGGCGGCCTGTTCCAATTCTGTGACGTCCAGGGTGATGATATCGGGCAGGATGCCCGGTGCTACGGGTTGCGCAGTGCGCAGGAAGTCCAGAACGCCCCCTTTGCCGTAGCGAGCTTTCAGGACCGCGTTGACTCGCACAGTGCCCTCGTTCGCGGCTTCGAAGTCGACCAGGTAGGTGGCCATGAGGGGGCCACCTGGCTGCGGCGCGCGGGGGCTGATGAATTCCGGGGTCCACCAGGTCAGGGTCAGCACGTTGCTGGTGGGTGTGATGGCCGAGGTCGGCGCGATGGCGGTTTTGGCTGCCGGCGCGGCCGGTGTGCCTGGCGAGGGAGCCGGCGATAACGACGCGCTCGCTGGCGGTTGCGCGCCCGGTGTACTGCAACCTGCCATCAAGGCCAGTAGCAACATGGCAACGCTCAAGAACGTGTTTGATTTCATGATCGCTCCTGGGAGAGATTATAAAGCGTAAAGCGTAAAACGTAAAGCGTGAAGGGGGTCGTCGTTACTCGAAGAATGCGGGCTTGCGTCGAACAGGCAGCCATCCAGTGGCCGCATCCTTCGACTGCGTCCGGCTCCTTCGACTGCGCTGCGCTCCGCTCAGGATGACGCCGGACTCCGCTCAGGATGCTCCGTTGAGCAAAAACGCAATCTGTTCCCGTGCGCACAGTATATTCACCTGAACGGTACCCTGCGATTGTCTATCGGGCGCAGTTATGCTATAGTCGGGTGGAGGTTGCGACGTATACGTGAGACGAGAGGAGGTTATCCATGTTACACTACGACGAGCCATCCTGGCAGATCGCGCATCGCATTCGGTTTGATTTTAACAACCTGATGGCCGACACGATCGGCGAGGCGCACGGCTTCACCGAGGCGGAGCTCGGGCGACAGACTGAGGTGGCGCAGGCGGCGTTGGCGGCAGTGCAGGCCAAACGGGATACCGGCTGGCTGCGCTGGATGGGGTTGCCCTATCAGCCGGTGGATGATCTGCTGGCCACTGCTGCGGACGTGCGGGCGCGTTTCAAGAATTTCGTTGTGCTGGGGATCGGTGGCTCGGCGCTGGGCGCCATCGCTCTGCAGGATGCGCTGCTGCACCCCTATCACAACCAGTTACCCGACGACGCCCGCGGCGGCCCGCGGCTCTACGTGTTGGACAACATCGACCCGGACTGGCTGCTCGCGCTGCTGGACGTGTTGAACCCGACCGAGACCTGCTTCGACGTCATCACCAAATCCGGCAGCACGGCAGAGACGATGAGTCAGTTCCTGTGGACGCGCCAACTGCTGGTCGACCGGCTGGGCGAGCAGCGTTATGCGGAGCACGTGATCGCGACCACCGATGCGGCCAAGGGTAGCCTGCGGCCGTTGGTGGATCAGGAGAACTATCACAGTTGCGTCGTCCCCGACGGCGTGGGCGGCCGGTTTTCCGTGCTGAGCGCGGTGGGACTGCTGCCCGCGGCCGTCGCGGGGATAGACATCCGGGGGTTACTGGCCGGCGCGGCCTACGCCGACCGCATCAGCGCCACGCCTGACCTGTGGCAGAACACGGCGCTGATGTACGCGCTGACGCAATACCTGGCCTACCGCCGCGGCCAGCCACTCAGCGTGATGATGCCATATGCCCAGGGGTTGCGGACTGTGGCCGATTGGTACGCGCAGCTCTGGGCCGAGAGCCTGGGCAAGGCCGAGGACCACCAGGGCCAGGTGGTCAACGTCGGTCCCACCCCGATCAAGGCGTTGGGCGCGACCGATCAACATTCGCAGGCGCAGCTCTACATTGCCGGGCCGCGGGACAAGATCTTCACCTTCGTCACCGTGGACAAATTCGCAAACGAGCTGCCGATCCCGACCTGGCGCACGGGCCAGAGCGCGGTGGACTACCTGGGCGGGCACACGATCAACGAGTTGCTGGCCGCCGAGGCGGAGGGCACGGCGCTGGCGCTGGCCGCGGCCGGCCGTCCCAACGCCACGTTCAAGGTGTCCGAAGTCAACGCGTTCACCCTGGGTCAACTGTTCTACCTGCTGGAGATCGCCACGGCCATCAGCGGCGAGTTGTACAACATCGATGCCTTTAATCAGCCGGGGGTGGAGGCGGGCAAAGTCCGGGCCTACGCCCTGCTGGGCCGCCCCGGCTACGAGGCGCAGGCCGCGGAGATCGAGGCGCTGCGCGGAAAGCGCAAGGCGCGGTACGAAATCTAATGAGTAATGAGTAACGAGTAAAACTTACTCATCACTCATTATTCGTTACTCATCGCATTGAGTCCTCATCCTCCTGACGTGCTATACTCGCCACGGTCATAAAGTGAGGTTTTTTGTAACTACTCAGCTCTCTGTCATTGCGAGCGCAGTTTGCGAAGCAATCGGGATTGCCGCAATCGGGATTGCCGCAATCGGGATTGCCGCAATCGGGATTGCCGCAATCGGGAT
>PHCA01000180.1:6681-12902 GCA_002842085.1 Chloroflexi bacterium HGW-Chloroflexi-1 | reverse complement strand
TGTCACCCCTGCCAGCCGACTTCCCACGAATCCAGCCGCGCCGCGCAGGAACGCGTCGATCGGCAGAGGGCGTTTGCCGGCGAGTTGAACCTCCTCCAGCCACAACACGCCTGCGCCGGTGATGACGCCCGCGTTGCCATCCCCCGCGATCACCTGGCCTGGTTCGCCAGACGCGGTCTTCTGCTCGGTCCGCGCGCACAAGATCTTCAAGCGCTGCCCATCCCACGCGGTGAAAGCCGACGGCCACGGCTGGTACGCGCGGACGCGGCGTTCGATCTGCGCGGCTGGCTCATGCCAGTCGATCTCGCCCTCGCCTTTTTCGATGCGCGGGGCGAAGGTGGCCCCATCTTCGGGCTGCTGCCTGGGGATGATCTCGCCGCGCAGCCAGGGGGGCAACGTTGCGACGAGCAGCTCGGCGCCCAGGATCGCCAGCTTCTCGGTGAGGCTGCCGGCGGTGTCATCGGCCGCGATGGGCACGGACGCCATGCTCAGCACCGGCCCGGTGTCCACCCCCGCGTCCATCAGCATGATGCTCACACCGGCTTCGGCGTCGCCGGCCAGGATCGCGGCCGCGATGGGGGCTGCCCCCCGATGGCGCGGTAGCAGCGATCCGTGGACATCGACGCAGCCGCAGCGCGGCAGATCCAGCACGGCCTGGGGCAGGATCAGGCCATACGCGGCGACCACGATCAGGTCGGGCGCGAGCGCGGCCAGCGCAGCCTGTGCGTCCGCCGCGCGCAACGTGGCGGGCTGTTGGATCACCAACCCATGCGCCTCCGCCAGCTCCTTGACCGGCGACGCGACCAGCTTGCGACCGCGGCCCGCGGGCTGATCCTCCCGCGTCAGCACCCTGACCACTTCGTAGCCCTCGCGCAGCAACGCCGCCAGCGATGGCGCCGCGAACTCCGGTGTGCCCATGAAAACGACGCGGGTCATGGTTCACTCCATTGCAGAAGTACGGAGTTATTTCTGAACGCTTAAGAGCGCAAATCAGCGGGCAGCAGTGAAACGCTTTCGCGAGTAACGTTGCGGTAGAACAGGCTATGCATGGCCCCTAACTCCTGCCAGCCCCGTCGGCTGAATGCCCGGATCGAGAGCAACACCCGGTACGTCAGCCAGATATCGAAAGCGAGGCCCCGCGCTTCGCTGAGATCATGCTCGGCCGGGTGATCCAGGATCACCATGACATCGATGTCAGAGCCGTCGGCAGCGGCAGCGTCGCCGCGAGCCTGGGAACCGAACAGTAACACGTCCACCAGCCGCGCGCCAAAGCGGCCCTGCAAAGTGCGCACGTATGCCTGCAGAGCGGTCGCGGCTTCTGCGGATGCGTCACCCAACTGCACGATCGTCCTCCTGAGTCTCGCCCGACTTCGCCAATACCTGAACCATGCGCCGCACAAACTCCCGGGCGTTGGCAATCTGGTTTCGAGCGACGTGATGTACTGTTGGATTTCAGCTTCGTTCATCTGTTCGGTCATGACACTTCCATTATAAGGCCACTTTGCTTCTGAGAGCAAGTTCAATGCTGCAAGCTACCCTTTCCCTCGTTGCCAATTTCGCCCGCCCCGGCTATAATGCGGCTGCGCGATTCTTTCCCGAGGTATCATGCCGCCAACACCAAAACGCTGGGATTTCGCGCCGGCGCTGCCCCCGCGGCAGCGCGCTCGCCTGGCCCATCTCCATCCGTTGATCGTCCAGATCCTCTACAATCGCGGGGTCAGCGACCCCGAAGAGGCGGACGCGTTTTTGCATGGCGTCGGCCGTTTCAGCGATCCGTTTCGGATGTTGGGCGTCCGCCGGGCGGTGGATCGGATCCGGGCCGCGATCCGGGCTGGGGAGCGGATCGTCGTCTACGGCGATTTCGACGCGGACGGCGTGACCGCGACCGCGCTCCTGGTGCAAGTGATCGCCGCGCTGGGTGGGGAGGGCGTCCCATACATCCCCCACCGCGTCGACGAAGGTTACGGGTTGAATTGCGATGCCCTGGACAAAGTGGCCGCGGACGGCGCCCGCGTGGTGATCACGGTGGACTGCGGCATCCGCTCGACCGACGAAGTCGCTTACGGCAACGGTCTCGGGCTGGACATGATCGTCACCGACCACCATTCGATTGGCCCTGTGCTCCCTCCGGCCCTGGCAGTGATCAACCCGAAACAGCCCGGCGATCCCTACCCGTTCAAGGACCTGGCCGGGGTGGGCATCGCGTTCAAGCTGGCCCAGGCGTTGCTGATTGCAGAGCAGCGGGAGCCGATCGCCCCCGCGCCGGTGGGCCTGGCGGAGCGCGACCTGCTGGACCTGGTCGCGCTGGGTACCGTGGCCGACCTGGCGCCGTTGATTGGCGAGAACCGGGCATTGGTCCAGCGCGGGCTGGCGGAACTGAACCGGCCGCGGCGGCCCGGGATCCAGGCAATGCTGGAAGAGGCCGGGCTCGAGCCGGGCCGGGTGGACGCGACGGCCATCGGCTTCGTGCTCGGGCCGCGGATCAACGCGGCCGGCCGGCTGACCACCGCCGACCACAGTTACAATCTGCTCACTGCGCCCGATGCCCTGACCGCCAAGGGCCTGGCCGAATACTTGAGCCAGCTCAACCGGGAGCGCCAGGACAGAACGCGGCAGTTGGTTGACATGGCCAGGGAGCATCTGGTCGCCCAGGGCCCGGATCGCTACCTGTACCTGATCGCCGATTCCAGATTCGAGCCCGGCATCGTCGGGTTGGTCGCCGGTCGTCTGACGGAGGAACTGTACCGGCCGACGCTGGTAGCCGAACAGGGGGACGATGTGACGCACGGTTCGGCCCGCAGCATCCCGGAGTTCAACATCACGGCCGCGCTGGACGAGTGCAGCGATCTACTGGTGCGGCACGGCGGACATGCCGCGGCGGCCGGTTTCACGGTGCACAATGAAGACCTGCCAGCCTTGCGCGCGCGGCTGGAGGAGATCGCGGCCAGGGAGTTGGCCGACCAGGATTTGCAGCCGTCGGTGGGGATCGATGCCGTGGTGAACCTCAACGACCTGGACTGGGCCGTGCAGGAGAAGCTGGCGCAGTTGGAACCGTGCGGGTATGCCAATCCACAGCCGGTGCTCGCCAGCCTGAGCGTCGGGTTGGCGGTACAGCGTCAGGTGGGGGCGGACCGGCGGCATCTCAAGCTGACGGTGACCGATTCCGAGACCGGGCAGGCGTGGGACGCCATCGCGTTCCGGCAGGGGGATTGGTTCGGCCATCTGCCGCCGCGCATCGACCTGGCGTATACGCTGGAGGTCAACGAGTTCAACGGCCGGCGCTCGTTGCAATTGAACGTGAAGGACATCCGCCCTGCGCAGGCATCAAGGAGTTGGTAACTATGACCGAAACCAAGCCATTCTGGTTCGCCCGGCGCAGCCTGCCGGCGCGGGTTGGGATGATCTGCGCGGCCTTGGGCATCACCCTGGCCGTGGTCGGCATCCTGCGCGGGAACGTGCCGGCCAACCCGCTCTCGATCTTCCTGGCCCTGTTGATCTCGGGCGGCAGTTGGGGCGTAGTGAGTTGGGCGGTCGCGACCGCGGCCGTGGACGTGGAGCGAGACGCCGCCGAGGATGAGACAGATGAGTGAGGGGCGCGGGTTGCGCGATCTGCGCGGCTTCATTTTCGACATGGACGGTGTGATCTACCGCGGCAACCTGGTGCTGCCCGGCGCGCCTGGATTCGTGAAACAGTTGCGCCGGGTGGGCGTGCCGTACCTGTTTCTGACCAACAATTCTACGACGCCGGCCGGGCAAGTGGCGGAGCGCCTGGTCGGCATGGGCATCGAGGCGACCGCGCACGATGTCATCACCTCCGCCGAGGCGACCGCGGCGGTCCTGGCGGCCGAGATGCCGGGTGGCCGAGCACTGGTGGTGGGGGAGGCGGGGATTCGAGAAGCGCTGGTAGACGCGGGCCTGACGTTGACCGATGACCATCGGGACGCGGACGTCGTAGTGGTCGGCATGGACCGCCAGTGCACCTATGCCAGGCTGAGGGCCGCGGCGCTGGCCATCCGCCGGGGCGCGCAGTTCGTGGCCACCAACCCCGACCGAAGTTTCCCGGCCGAAGAAGGGCTGGTGCCCGGCGCGGGCGCGCTGGTGGGCGCGGTGGAAATCGCCACCGACGTGCCGGCCAGGGTTATCGGCAAGCCAGCGCTGGAGATCTTCCGCTACGCCTTGCGCCGCCTGGGGACCGCGCCGGCGCAGACGGCCGTCGTCGGCGACCGGCCGGAGACCGACGTGCAGGGTGGCCAGCGCGCTGGTTTGCGCACCATCGCGGTCCTCACCGGCGTCGGCACGGCTGAAGAGTTCGCGGCCTGGCAGCCCCCGCCCGATTGGGTCTTTGGGGATCTGGTTGGGTTGTATCGAGCCTATTTTGGCATTGGGGCAAAGGCCGCACGTGGAGCAGACTTTCCAGGCTGCCAGGCAGGCTGGAAAGCCTGCCCCACGTGTCACTCTTACCACAATGCCTATTTTGACGGGGGCTAACACGCTGCCGGTAGCGTCTCCGCCGGTCCTCGCTTTCCCACCGCGTGCACACGCGGTGGCACGCGCGACCAAATCCCCCAATGGTGCGTATAGGGCCTGACCAGCCACTCCACGCACGACAGACGAGAACGCTCTGATGGCATTTGCCTGGTTGGCTCTCGTTGTCTACGTTAAGTGCTTAAGGTTGTGCTCGCAGTGAACGGGCGCGCCGGTTTCATCCATCATCCAATGCGTAGCGCGGCTCCTGCCGCAACCAAAGGGCTGTCATTGCGAGGAGCGTCCTTTGCGACGAAGCAATCTCTGTCATGCGCAGGAGATTGCTTCGCAAAAACCGCTCGCAATGACGCCGCCAAAGATTCTTGCGATCAACGCAATGTCGCGGGGTAAACTATAGGAGGAATCATGGCTCTGGAGAAACGCAATCTGTACCGTTTTCCGTGGTCGATGAACGACAACCCGATCGCCTGGTTGGAGATCACCGATATCTGCAACATCCATTGTGAGGGGTGCTATCGGCAACACCTGACGGGCCACAAGCCGCTCGATCAGGTCAAAGAGGAAATCCTGTTCTTCAAGAAGTGGCGCAATCCCGACAACGTCTCGATCGCCGGCGGCGAGCCGCTGATTCATCCTCAGATCATGGAGATCGTGGCGTTCATCGCCGAGCAGGGCATCAAGCCGATCGTCCTCACCAACGGCGTGGCCTTGACCCCGGAACTGCTGCGGGAGTTGAAGCGGGCCGGGCTGGCGGGCTTCACCATCCACATCGACAGCCACCAGAATCGCCCGCGCTGGCTCGACAAGACCGAGAAGGACTTGAACGAGCTGCGCCAGCACTTCGCCGACATGATCGCGGTCCAGGGCGGCGTGTACGTGATTTTCAACTCCACCGTTTACCCGTCCACCTTCCACGAGATCCCGGATGTGTTGCACTGGGGGCAGGCCAACATCGACCGGGTGCACGGCCTGGTCTTTATCACCTACCGCACCGCCACCACCGATGACAGCGTTGCTCTCTACGGGGATCAGGAAGTCGATCTGGGGAAGCTCAGCTACACTCGCGAGTCCTTCGATGAGAAGTTCGTCACCAGCTCCGAGGTCTACCAGATTCTCAAGGACACATGTCCCGAGTATGAGCCATCCGGCTATCTTGGCGGGACCCTTCGCTACGACTCCTTCAAGTGGCTGGCCGGGGCCGTGATCGGGTCCAAGCACGATGTCTACGGTTCGATGGGCAAGCAGACCATGGAGGTGGTGCAGGCTGGCCACCATCTGTTGCGGGGCACCTACCTGGCCTATTTGTCCGAGTCGAAGATCGGCCGGAAGATCTTTCTGTTGTTGCCTTGGGACAGAACCGTGCGGCAGGCCGCGCGCAATTGGTGGCGGGATGTGGTCCAACACCCGGGGCGGTTCTTCGAGAGCGTCTACTTGCAGAGCATCGGCATCATCCAGGGGCCCGATTTGCTGCCGGACGGCCGGGCGGACATGTGCGACAGTTGCCCCGATATGACGGTCTACGACGGCAAGCTGATCAACTCTTGCCGGATGGACGAGTACCGGTTGTTCGGCGGCTTCATCTCGATTGCGGAGAAGGCGGAGGAAGCGGTGGGGTGACGGGGTGACGGGGGGTGACCTCTCTTGCTGGGGCCGGTTTGCAACCGTGCCCCCTGGCTCGGTCACGGCCCCTTTCTCTCGCTGGGGCCGGTTTGCAACCGTGCCCCCTGGCTCGGTCA
>PHCA01000180.1:0-6484 GCA_002842085.1 Chloroflexi bacterium HGW-Chloroflexi-1 | reverse complement strand
CCCTTTCTCTTGCTGGGGCCGGTTTGCAACCGTGCCCCCTGGCGGAACGACTATGTTACCGAAACTCGGCCCGATGGGATTCGTGCGGAGCCTGCTGCGCATCCTGAGGGGGCGCCCCCAGGTACCCTCGTCGCTGGCGGACAGTGCGGCGTTGCAGCTCGTGTTGCAACGCCGCACCGTGCGCAACTTCACGGACCAGCCCATCCCCGACGACGTCTTCGCGGCGATCCTGGAGGCGGGCCGGCTGGCGCCTTCGACGGTCAACTTGCAAACGTGGTCCTTCGTGACCTTTGCGCCCGAGACCTGGCGAGAGACCTTCGGCGTGACCATGCCGTTTCGCGGCCAGCGCGCGGTGATCGTTATGGGTGACACGCATCGCGCCAGGACCGTCCTCGACGTCTTTCCGGACAGCCCGCTGGTCGAATACACCGTGGCGGTGATGAACGCGTCCCTGGCGGCCATGAACATGAACATCGCCGCGGAAGCGCTCGGCGTGGCCTCGGTGATGCTGTCGGAGACGGGGCGCAGCGGCTTCCTGGACGTGGGCTACCTCAAGGAGCAGTTGGCGCTGCCGGACGGTGTGTTCCCGTTGATGACGATCGTCTTCGGCTATCCCAAGGGGCCGCGGCCGCCCATGCCGCCCAAGCTGCCGCTGGCGCAGATCTGCTTCGAGGGTCGCTACCGGGAGCCCGACCAGGCTGTCATGGCGGATTGGCTGGCGCAGATGGTGGCGGGGTACAAGGCCAGCCGGCCGACCTCCTCGTTCGAGTCCCAACTGCGGGTCTACCTGTCGAAGATCGGCCGGGCGGAGTCCGATTTGCAGGAGATGGTGGGGGTGCGCAGGGGTACTTTGCCAGGTCAGTAACCCGCGATTACTTCCGGGTGTATTCCAAATCAGTTGGGTTTGTCCTCCTCGTTGTACGTGGTGCGTGGTCGGCTACGCAACACGCTTCACGCAACACGCAACACGTTGTGAGACGAACATCTCGTGCAATATCAGCCGACCTGCAATACACCCATTACTTCTTCATCACAATGCGCTTCTGGCGTTCTTTGCGCGCCAGATCCTTTTCCACGAAGATCGGCTCGCCGGTGAACGGGTCCAGCTCGGTGTAGTACATCAGGCTGGAATAGGTGGAAGGCGTGGGGGTGAAGACCTGGACCTGTTCGGGGTTGATCTTGAGCTCCCGGCTGGCGAACGCCTTGAGCTGCAACATGTCCTGCTCGGTGCAGCCCGGATGCGCGGCGATCAGGTAGTAGGTCAAGAACTGAGGCTTGCCCGCGGCCCGGGTGGCCTTGTAGAACATCTCTCGGAACGCCAACAAGGAGGTCGGGCCCGGTTTGCCCATCCGGCGAAGCACGTGCGCCTCGGTATGCTCGGGCGCGATCTTCATCTGGCCCGACATGTGATGCCCGACAACCTCGGTCAGGTATGCCCCGCCGTGCGCCTGGTCAGCCAGCAACAAGTCATAGCGGATACCCGAAGCCACGAACACCTTCTTGACGCCCTGCAGCGCCCGCAACTTCTGGAGCAACTCGATCTGTGGGCTGTGATCCACTTTCAGTTGCGGGCAAATGTCCGGGTACGCGCATCTGCGCTCATCGCAGACGCCGCGCGCCAGTTTCTTCTGGCACTCGTAGCCGTACATGTTGGCCGTCGGGCCGCCGACGTCGAGGATGTAGCCCTTGAAGTCGGGGTGCGCGGTCAGGTGTCGAGCTTCGGCCAGGATCGACGCCTGACTGCGCCAGCGCACCGTCCGGCCTTCGTGCACCGCGATGGCACAGAAGTTGCACTCGCCGTAGCACCCGCGGTGGGTAGCGATGGAGAACTTGATGGTGTCCAGCGCCCGTACATCTCCCTGGGCCCGGTAGAATGGGTGCACATCCCGCTCGAAGCCGAGCGCGTAGACCGCGTCCAGCTCGCCCTGGGTGAGGTAGGGGGCGGGTGGGTTCTGAACCAGATAGCGCGCGCCATGCTGTTGACATAAGCCATGCGCCGTCAGCGGGTCGTTGTTGTGGTAGAACGTGTGGAACATGGCGATGAAGGCCCGCTTATCTTGCGCCACGTCTTCGTAGGATGGCAACACCAGGTAATCCGCGCGTGGCTGCCCGGCGATGTAGCACAGCCCCCGGACATCGTCGAAATCCCGGCCGGCTTTCAGGCGCTCAGCCAACTCGATGACGCTGCGTTCGGCCATGCCGTAGAGGAGCGCGTCGGCCTTGGCGTCGAACAGGATCGACCGGCGGATCTTGTCCGACCAGAAGTCGTAGTGGGCGACGCGCCGCAGGCTGGCCTCGATGCCACCCAGGACGAGCGGGCGAGTGTCCTTGAAATATCGACGGATCAGGTTGCTGTAGGCGATCACGGCCCGGTCGGGGCGCCGGGCGTTGACGCCGCCGGGCGTGTAGTCGTCCTGCTTGCGCCGTTTCCTGGTTGCGGTGTAGTTGGCGACCATGGAATCGATGCTGCCGCCGCTGATGCCCCAGAACAACGCGGGCTCGCCCAGGCGGGTGATGTCGACGGCCGAGCGCACGTCGGGTTGCGCGATGACGCCGACGCGATAGCCCGCCTGGGCGAGCAGGCGCCCGATGACCGCCATGCCGATAAAGGGGCTGTCGATGTAGCTGTCGCCGGTGACGAGCAGGACGTCCAGCCGGTCCCAGCCCAATTCATCCAGCTCTTGTCTGGTGGTTGGCAGAAACATGCGATTCTTTGCTCAGAAGATGAAGGCCACCGGCGCCTGGGTAGTACTTTGCGGCGGAAATCCTTGTGCAGTTGAAGGGTATGCGCAAAGTACTTTAAACAGTTGGGCGGCGTGTTATGCAACTGCCAAAGGACTTACGCCCAACTGTAGTAGTCACTTGTCCGGGCTGAGCGCTGGGTGGGGTGCGGCTTCACTCGGGGGGCGCGCCTCGGGGAGACTCACAAGCAGGGTGAGCCCGCGGATGCCTTGCACGTGAACGCGCGTACCTGCGTCAACCGGGGGCGCATCGCCTTGTAATTCGGCTCGCCACCGCTCCCCCCGTACCTGGACGTATCCGTTGGGCGCCAGCCTCTCCACCGCGACCGCGGACGCGCCCACCAGCGCGCTATTGTCGACCTGCTGTGGATCGTAGCTGCGCCACACGAATGGAAACATGATTATGTCCCTGGCGATTGACAGCCCGATCAATCCCCAAAAGAGCCACGATGGGATAGCGATCCATGGCTTGAGCGCGAGCAGGATGACGACGAGCAGCAGCACCTCTGGTAGCTGGAAGAGGGTGTAGCGCAGTAGAACCCGTCTTGACCAACCCCGCTTCATTCCGCTTCCTGTGGCTTATGTTGCGCCATGATTTCGCCGTCGCGGGTCACGATGACCTCGATGCCGGTTTCGGCCAGGATCCAGTCGATCACGTCGGCCAGGTACTCGGGCAGCAATTCCCGTTTTGGCGTTGTCGCCGCGTACCATAGGTTCGTAGTGGCGACTTTAGTCGCCAGTTACGCAGTGCAAACGACTAAAGTCGTTACTACAAACTCCATCAGCTCTTCGTGGCGTCGAGTAGGCCACAGGTCCCCGGCAACTCGGAGTTGCCGGGGACCTGTGGCGATAGCTATTCCCCGCCGGCGCGCCAACTGGGGCCGGGTTTGGCCAACGTGTCGGCCAGCCCGACTTCGAACGGCACGCCGGCGAAGGTCTTGCCCATGTCGAACGCCTCGCCGTGGCGGTTGAAGTTGCGCTGGTCGTCCGGCTCGAAGGTGCTGGTCGGCTTCATCATTAACAGTGTAACAGATCGCCCGGATTTCGCCAAGCGGGTTCAGAGCCGGACAGCCATCTTGAACTCCGCCACCACGAAGGTGTGATCCGAGGGCTTCTCCGCCAACCGGGTGTCCAGGTCGATCCAGGCCGCGGTCGAGCGCTCGGCCAGCGCTGCGGTGGCCCAGATGTGGTCGATCCGCCACCCCATTTTCCGCTGGACCGCGTTGGGGATCCGGTAGTCGTAGTAGCTGTACTGTTCGGGCTCCGGCCGGTGTATCCGAAACACATCCACAAACCCCCACGCCTTGACCCCCGCCAGGGCCGCGCGGGCCTCGGGGTGATAGTCCACCTGGCCATCCAGTTTCACGGGGTCGTAGACGTCGATCGGGTCGGGGGCCACGTTGAAATCGCCCACCCAGATGAGCGGCCGGTCCGGCGCGTACTCTCGCTCGAACAGCTTCCTCAGCCGGCCGAACCACGCCAGCTTGTACTGAAAGTGCTCGGAGTCCGGGCTGCGGCCCTGGGGCACGTAGGTGTTCACCACCGGCACGCCGCGGATCACGGCCCGGAGCAGCCGCGGGTGATCGGGCTCGCCTGGCGCTGAGCTCGTCGATGTGCCATCGTCGAACCCTGAGGCGACCTCGGCCGGTTCCTCCCGGCTGATGATCGCGACGCCCGCGTGCGCTTTTTGACCGCGGAAGACGACGTGCCAGCCGGCTTCCGCAAAGGGCGTCACGGGGAAGTCCGGGTCCTGCACCTTGGTCTCCTGGACGCACAGCACGTCGGGCGTCTCCCGGCGCAGCCAATCCAGGATCACTTTCTATGGGGTAGCTATACTTGACAAGGTGACAAGGTGAAGGGGTGACAAGGTGAAGGGGTGACAAGGTGACAAGGTGATGCCGATGCTGCGCATCGGACAACCTCACGTTTTCAGCCACGAATTGCACAAATTATCACGAAATTTTGTGCAATTTTGTGCAATTTTGTGCAATTTCGTGTAATTCGTGGTAAAAAGGTATTCTCTCAATTTTTCGGGGAATCCGGATTATTGAGAGGATACAAATTCGGATCTTCCTTGTTCCCCTGCGGCGAAATACCCCATCGCGAGCGTCACAAGCGCGGCAAGCATAAGCCATATAAGCCACTGCGCCGCGGCGACGGCGCCGCTTCCCCCCAGCAACAGCGCCTTAAGCTGCAGCATCTCCAGCCAGAGGTATATCTGCGCCCAATATAATTGAGCCGATCCGCTCGTGCTCAGGTAGCGCCAGGTTAGCATGACAGTGAAGAACAGCATGGCCCCGGCCGCACTGATTGCCAGGTCGTCCCAGTGGAGACGGAAGCGGGGCAGCGCCACTGCCGGACACAACCTCACCCGGGCCATCACGCGCGCCGTCAGGTCCGCCGGTTCAGCCACCAGGGGCCAGCTCTCCAGCGCCGCCGCCACTATTTGCAGACGCCCCAGTTCCTCCCGGCAAGCCTCACAGGCGGCAAGGTGCTGCTCTAACAACCCGGCTTGCTCCAGGCTCGATTCTCCATCCACGTATGCTTGTAGTTCCATCCGCACATCAAGACAGCGCATAGTTATTCTCCTCTCCGTGGACAGGCGGTAACAGGTCCACAGGGTCAGCCCCGGCGGCAGATTCCTCCCACTGCCGGAACCGTTCCATCAATATCTGGCGAGCACGGTGAATATGGGTTTTCACCGTTCCCATCGGCACATTCAACACGCCGGCAACTTCCTCGTAGGAGAGATCCTGAAGGTAGCGGAGTGTCAGCGCCAGCCGGTATTTCGCCGGCAGCCGATTCAATTCAGCGTGCAAGAACGCCCCACGCTCCTGCGCTTCAAGCAGGTCAAGGGGGGAAGGAATGGAGTCACCCACTACCGCCTCCTGCGGCTCGGTTCGAAGCAATTCCCGTCGCAGTCTCGGTATCCGGTTGAGGCATAGATTATGGACAATGCGGTAGAGCCAGGTGGTGAATTGCGCCTGTCCTCGAAAACCGGACAGCCCCCGCCAGGCGCGTACGAAAGCCTCCTGAGTCACATCCTCCGCCTCGGCATAGTCGCCCAGCACCCGGTAGGCCAGGTTGAAGGCGTATTTTTGATGTTTGCACACCAGTTGCTCGAAAGCGGCTTCATCGCCTTGTTGCGCCCTGGCTACCAGGTCCGCATCACTATCCATTATCGAATCTCCTGAAAGAACTTACCGCAGAGCGCGCGGTCTCAAGGGCTCATTGCGGTGGGCTCATCCTGTTAGACCGTGCAGCGGGCTCCAATGTTTCAAGGGCGGGTTGCACAATCTATATCCATTATACCACCAAATGCACTCATCTACCGGGGCGTGAAACATTTTGCCGCCGATGGCGGTCAAAATGAGGTAGAAAGTGCTAAATCTCAAAGGAGGCAAACATGAAGCAAAAGTGGTTGATCGTGGGCATCCTGGCAGTGCTGATGCTGCTGGTCTGCGTGGCCGGCATCCTGGCGGTGGCGAGCACAAGGGAGTTCCTCTACTCGTCCGAAACCCCCTTCCAGGAGACAATAGAGAAAACCTTCACCGTCGACGGCCCGGCAACGCTGGACTTGGAGAACGTATGCGGTAACACAACGGTGACAGGCAGCGCCGGGAACCAGGTACAAGTGACCGCCCAGATGCAGAGCTGGGGCAAGGATGAGGAGGACGCCCGCCGGCAGGTGGAGGTGCAGATGACCCAGCAGGGAAATCGGATCACCATCCGGGTGGTGTACC
>PHCA01000179.1:6893-12605 GCA_002842085.1 Chloroflexi bacterium HGW-Chloroflexi-1 | reverse complement strand
CTGATGATGTTTGTCCCTTTCAAAGGAGAAAGAAAGGAGCGCCATACTATGACCGATCGAGAATCCCTCCGGACCAGGCTGAAGATCGCCAGCGCGCGGTTGGATGCCATCAACGCGCTGTTGCTCGACCCCAACACGCGCGTCATCGACGACCTCCTGGACGTCGTCGCCAGGTACGGCACGCCCGAGGAGATCAACGCTAAGGCTGCGGAGGCGCGCAAGCTGCCCCACCTGCTAGCCCGGTTGGCCGCAGGGAAGTCGCCCTACCT
Organism: Chloroflexi bacterium HGW-Chloroflexi-1; assembly: GCA_002842085.1. Lineage (GTDB taxonomy): Bacteria > Chloroflexota > Anaerolineae > CG2-30-64-16 > CG2-30-64-16 > CG2-30-64-16. The sequence goes on along the minus strand of PHCA01000179.1, from coordinate 12,336 downwards.
GGCGGACGTGGAGTGGCTGATCAGCCAGCGGGACGCCGGGGCGTTCGTCACCGTGGCCGACTACTGGCGGATGGTGTTGGGCGAGCAGGCTGACGCGATGGTCTTTCGCGACGATTTCGCGGTCACGCTGGAGATCAGCGCGGCGCAGTATTTCCCCTGGCTGATCGCCGAGGCCCGCCAGGCCATCGCCAACCGGGAGCTGATGCCGGGCCGCTTCATCCGGGTGCGCAAGATGAAAGAGCAAGAGCGGGACCACGGCGACATCCTGGCGTTCGCCGCGGCCATGCAGGTGATGGGCGCCAGTTACGTCGAGACGCTCGACACCAAGGGTACCGACGGCTCGAACGTCCACCTGGGCGGCCCGGCTACCATCACCGGCTACTTCGGCGGGATCGGCCAGCCCAACGATCACGTCTTGCGCTGGATCGACGAATATCTCTACTACTACACCACCTATGGCGTCCGCCAGGTGCTCAACATCAACCCCGGCACCGTGTTGGCGGGCTACCTGCTCCACAAGCTGGGCGTAGACAACGAGTTCAAGATTTCGGTGTTCATGGGCAACGACAATCCCTACGCGGCGCTGTGGACTTTGATCGGCGCCAAGCTCTTCTCGCGCGACGACGGCGGCTGTCCATTGATCGGCTTCAACTGGAGCAACTCGGTCAACAACGAGACCATCGAGATCACCGCCGAGTTCCGACACGATCTGGGTTTCGAGGACGTGGTGCGTTTCGAGCATCACATCACCGAGACCTTCAAGAGTATCGTCCTCCAGCCGTACATCCGACGGGATGAGTTGGTGTCACTGGCCGACCACGTCCCCAACATCTCGGCCAAGCACGAGGGCGGTGACCCGGAGATCGACGGCGGCCGGGAGCACCCCTCCGACATCCTGGACTACTTCCGGGACAAGGCGGAGATCGAGGCGGCGGGCGACATGGCGCACCTGCTGCGTAACTACCTGGACAAGCACGCGGCCCTGAACGCTACAGCCCGCGCCCTGACCGAGCACGGGTTGAGCTTCATCGCCGCACCGAAGCTGCATCATCGATCATAAGTAACTGCCCTGAAAATGGCTCTGTAGCGCAATCCGCCGGATTGCTGTGGGTGGCGCCACAAGCTTACACCGGCGACACCTCTGACGAGGCTGACTGCTCCTGAAAGTAGGGATTGCCGGCCACAGCGACGACAAGACAGCAAGGAAGGAATCAGATGGCCTACCCCGACATCAACCCGCTCGATTGGTCCACCGTGCAGCCCCACGTGGACGCGCTGCTGGCCGCCGACCTGAGACCCGCCGGTGTCGACGCCTGGCTGCAGCAGTGGAGTGACCTGGCCGCGGTGCTCTACGAATCGAACGTGCAAATCCAGCGCGCGCTCAGCGAGAACACCGCGGATGCGGAGGCCGACCGGCGGTTTCAGATCCTGGTGGAGCAGATCATCCCCCGGAGCAGAGTCGCCGATCAAGCGCTGCGGGACAAGCTGCTCTCCTTGCCCGGCTATGTCCCCTCATCGGAAACAGTTCAACTGGTGCGCCGCTTTCATGCCGAAGCCGCCATCTTCCGGCCGGAGAACGTGCCGCTCCACGGCCAGTTGATGAAGCTGGAAAACCGCTACGATAAGATCACCGGCGGACTGAGCATCGACTGGGATGGCGCCGCCGAGACCATCCCGCAGGCCAGCGCCCGCCTGTTGGACCTGGACCGGGGCGTGCGCGAGCGGGCGTGGTGGCTGATCATGGCCAGTTACGCCGGCCAGCGCACTGAGCTGAACGCCCTCTACGGGGAGATGCTGCCGCTACGTCGGCAGATCGCCCACAATGCCGGTCTGCCCGACTTTCGGGCCTACAAATGGCAGGAATTGAATCGGTTCGACTACACCCCGGCCGACTGTTTCACGTTCCACGATGCCATCGAACACGAGGTGGCGCCGCTGGCCAGGCAGCTTTACGCGGAACAGGGTGCGAAGCTCGGTGTAGAACGCCTGCGCCCTTGGGACGTCGAAGTGAATCCCCACGGCGCACCGCTGAAGCCTTTCTCCGACGTGGCGGACCTGGAAGAGGGCGCCTATCGCATCTTCCAGCGCGTCGATCCGGCATTGGCGGCCCACTTCGCGGTCATGCGCGACGGCTTCCTCGATCTGGCCTCCCGGCCCAACAAGGCGCCCGGCGGCCATTGCGAGGGGTTCCCGGTCAGCGGCAAACCGTACATCTTCATGAATGCGGCCGGCATCCACGACGACCTCCGGACGCTGCTGCACGAGGGCGGGCACGCCTTCCACTTCATGGAGTCCCGGCGCCATCCCCTGGTGTGGAACCACAACGGCCCCATGGAGTTCTGCGAGGTGGCCTCGATGGGCATGGAACTGCTCTCGGCGCCCTATCTCGAAGCGAGCCAGGGCGGCTTTTACAGCGCGACGGACGCCCGGCGCGCCACGGCCGATCACCTGCGCAGCATCGTGCGTTTCCTGCCCTACATGGCCGTGGTGGACGCGTTCCAGCACTGGGTCTATGTGGACGCGCCGGAGGCCGTGTCCGCGGCGGACCTTGACGCCAGGTGGAGCGAGTTGTGGGATCGCTTCATGGTGGGCATCGATTTCACCGGCCTTCAGGCTGAGAAGGAGACCGGCTGGCATCGTAAACTGCACATCTTCACTGTGCCGTTCTACTACGTCGAGTATGGGCTGGCGCAGTTGGGCGCGCTGCAAGTGTGGCGCAACGCGCTGCAAGATCAGGCCGGGGCGGTGGCCGACTACCGCGCTGCTCTGGCGCTCGGCAACACCCGCTCCCTGTCGGATCTGTTCCGCGCGGCCAACGTACGCTTCGCCTTCGACCGCCGCACCGTCGGCGAGCTGATGGCCCTGGTGGCCGAACAATTAGGGTGACAGGTAGACAAGTAGACAAGTAGACAGGTAGACAAGTAGACAAGTAGACAGGTAGACAAGTAGACAGGTAGACAAGTAGACAAGCTACCAATCTACCAATCTACCAATACCCAATACCCAATACCCAATACCCAATCTACCACTGAAAGGAGATACAACAGTGATTGAATCCAAGGCTCAGCAATGCAGGGGAGACCGTCCGGGCGCCGGGCGGCCCGTAGTTGGCCGGGGAGGACTCAGGCTCCTCGGTATGGCTTGTCTGTCGTTGGCGGCGGCGGTCCTTTTGCTGTGGGTGCGCGTGCCGGTCGCGCGGGCCCAGAGCATCGATGCCGCGCCCGACCCCAAGTGGTTGGACTCTTTCTGCATCGGCTCGGAGGAATGCGCCGTGGGGGACTTCGACGGCGACGGGCGGGAAGACGTCTTGACCTTCATCCGCGATACGCGGGCCGGCGGCGAGCAGGGTGACGTCTACGTGGCCCTCTCCGATGGCGCCAGGTTCCTGCCGGCAACCAGGTGGCACGATTTCTTTTGCATCGGGCCGGAGGTGTGCAAGGTGGCGGACTTCGACGGCGATGGCAAGGACGATATCATCGCCTTCTACCGCAACAGCTATACCGGCGACTCGGTCGGTGACGTCTTCGTGGCGCTCTCCACAGGTTCGAGCTTCCAGGCGGCGACCAGGTGGCAGAGCTTTTTCTGTGTCGGCCAGGAAACGTGCGATGTGGGCGACTTCGACGGCGACGGTAAGGCCGACATCGTCTCGTTTGCCAAGAGCACCTACTCCGGCGATCCCATGGGTGATGTCTATGTCGCGCTTTCCAATGGCGCCGGCTTTGGCAGCGGCGTCAAGTGGCAGAGCTTTTTCTGCATCGACCAGGAGCAGTGCGGCGCCGGTGACTTCAATGGCGACGGCAAAGACGACATCATCGTCTTTGCCAAGGGCAGTAATGGTGGCGTCTACGTGGCCCTTTCCAACGGCAGTAGCTTCGGCGCCGGCGTCAAGTGGAACAACTTCTTTTGCGTCGGAGATGAGATTTGCGGCCTCGGCGACTTCGACGGCGACGGCAAGGACGATATCGTCACCTTCCTCCGCAACGGCTACGACCAGATGACGGCGGGTGACGTCTATGTCGGGCTTTCCAGCGGCGCCAGCTTCCAGCCGGGGACCAGGTGGCATGAGTATTTCTGCATCGGCCAGGAGGTTTGCCGCACCGGCGACTTCGACGGCGACGGCCGCACCGATATCGTCTCCTTCCTGCGAGACACACAAACCGGCGATAAGCGCGGCGATGTCTACGTGGCCCTGGCCACCGGGACCGCGTATCGCTTCGAGACAGCCAGCAAGTGGCAAGATCTCTTCTGTGTGGGCGCCGAGCAGTGCGCCGTGGGCGATTTCAACGGCGATGGCCGGGACGACATCCTCGCCTTCGTGCGCGACACGCAAGGGGGCAGCGGCCAGGGGGACGTCAACGTGGCGCTCTCCAACGGTTATGGCTTCGGCGTGGCGACCAGGTGGCACGATTTCTTCTGCACCGGGCAAGAGGTGTGTGACGTCGGGGACTTCGATGGCGATGGCCGGGACGACATCATCGCCTTCGTCAGGAGCGGCCAATCGGGCGAGGCCCAGGGCGATGTCTATGTGGCGCGCTCCAACGGCTACGGTTTCGATGCCAGGACCGTGTGGAACGGCTTCTTCTGCCTGAGCAATGAGATGTGCGATGTCGGTGACTTCGATGGTGATGGCAAGGACGACGTCATATCCTTCCTGCGCAGCACGTACAGCGGTGACCCCGTGGGGGATGTCTACGTGGGGCTCTCCAACGGCTACAGCTTCGCCGCCGGGGTCAGGTGGAACAGCTTCTTCTGCATCGCGTGGGAGCAGTGTGGCGTCGGCGATTTCAACGGCGATGGTAAGGACGACATCGTCAGTTTCACCCGCGGCTCCCAGGCCGATGTTTGGGTGGGGCTCTCCAACGGCTCCAGCTTCGCCAGTGGCGTCAAATGGCACGATTTCTTCTGCGCTGGGGATGAGATCTGTAGCGTGGGGGACTTCGATGGTGACGGCAAAGACGACGGCATCACCTTCCTGCGCAGCCTATACAGCGGTGATCCGGTGGGCGACGTCTATGTGGCCCTCTCCACGGGGGGCAAGCTGATCGCCGGACAGAAGTGGCACGAGTACTTCTGCATCGGCCAGGAGGTCTGCGCGGTCGGTGACTTCGACGGTGACACGCGCGACGACATCATCGCCTTCATCCGGGACACCCAATCGGGCGACAAGCGCGGCGACGTCTACGTGGCGTTGTCCGGCGGCAGCGGCTACCGCTTCGATTTCTATGCTGTCCTGCTCAGGACGTACTTGCCGATCATCAGGAGATAGCCTATGGGCCGGAGGCACGCACAGCACGTGCGTCCCTCCGGTCGTCACTCCTTTCCTGAAACAGTATGACCGGACCCGAGCCTCGCGTGCTGTGGCCGGTCTGTGACCGAGCCACCTTTTTGCAGCTTTCCTGAAACAGTATGACCGGACCCAAGCCTCGCGTGCTGTGGCCGGTCT
>PHCA01000179.1:0-6853 GCA_002842085.1 Chloroflexi bacterium HGW-Chloroflexi-1 | reverse complement strand
GCTTTCCTGAAACAGTATGACCGGACCCAAGCCTCGCGTGCTGTGGCCGGTCTGTGACCGAGCCACCTTTTTGCAGCTTTCCTGAAACAGTATGACCGGCCACAGCCTCAGCGCCACAGCCTCAGCGCCACAGCCTCAGCGCCACAGCATACCCCGAAAAACTGAGAGGATACTCCGCTACGCCTTGACGACCGGGAACTGGATCTCCGTTACGTATTCCGCCGGGTTCCGGACCATGCCCATCGCCACCAGGTACATCTCCCGGTTGGGGCCGACGATCCGATAGCCGTTGCCCTCGATCCAGCCCATGAGCGCGCCGTAGGCGTCGCTGAAGCCATCGTAGCTCCCGCGGTGGACCAGGCACGCCATCGTCTCCACGGCCGGCAGCTCGTGGACCTTCACCCGGCCGTGGTCAGCCACCGGCGCGGCCACGGGCTGGCAAACCTCGACGTCCACGTCCTGCTCCCGATACTCAGTGTCGTGGTAGATGGTCAGGCCTGGCCCGGTTGGGGATGCCTCGCCGGTCGGTAGCCAGGCCATCAATTCGCCCCACAGCGGCCCCTGGTCGCCGTAGGTCGGGATCACGTCCCGGATGGCCGCGACGCGCAGCGCGTCCACCTTCTTGATCACCGCATCATAAGCAGACATCTTGCCCTCCTGTTCAAGCTGTTTGAGCCGTGCCTCGATCTGCGCCAGCCGCGCCTGCGCTTCGCCCATCCCCTGGCGGATCTCCGCCCGCTTCAACCGCAGCATCCCCACGATCTGGGCCGGCGGCAGCTCCTCGTTCAGCAGCCGGCCGATCTGCTCCAGCGACAGGCCCAACTCCTTCAGGGCCAGGATCCGGTTGAGGCGCGGCAACTGGTGCGCCGCATAGTAGCGGTAGCCGGTGAAGCGGTCAACGTGGTCGGGTTTGAGCAGTTCGAGCTCGTCGTAGTGCCGCAACGCCTTCACCGACACCCGGCTGAGCCTGGAGAAGTCACCGATCTTGAGCATTGCAATCTCCCACGCAAGTGGCTGGCTATCTGAAGGCCTTCTGAAGGGAGTATACACCCTCCCCCAAGGGGAGAGTCAAGGGGGCAAATTGTGGAAAATCCCGTGAAAATCGCCGGAGAAACGGGGACAGGGCCGGACGCCGCTGTCCGGCCCCGTGGTCTCAATTGACAACAAGCAGGGTCTTACGAGTAGAGAGGCCGATGGATGCGATAGTACCAGCGTTGAATGCCAAATAGTCAGTCTCGACGCCATCGCTGAATATCACGCCGCCCTCCGGCATCTCCGACTCTATGACAAGAGGCGATCCGGCGTTGATCACACCGCAGACGATCTCGGCGCTTGACGTCTTGCTCACGAATGGCTCTCGAACAACAAACACCAGCCATTCCGTGTCCCATGGCACGTCCGGGCGGGTCAGAGGAATTCTCTCGCCGCCAAAAGTAGCCCACATCCCATTGGCCATATTGAACAGACTACTGAGCCAGCCCGTGGCGCCGGCGCCCGTCGCTACGATGATACCGCTTGACGAGTGATGCTCCTCACGGCTACCTATGCGAACCAGATAACGCGCCGAGATATGGCTTCGCACACCGATAAAGAAGTCGTTGAATGCCAGGAGTGTCTGCCCATCGTTGAGATGGGTCTCGGCCATAGCAACCGGGCGAAACTGCCCTTGCCCTCGCAGCACTCGCCGCACTACCGCCGGCGCGCTGTCCACGTCGAAGGGGAGCAAAACACCATCGATGTTCTTGGGGTCTGGATTCACAGCCACCAGTGGTTGGCCATCCAGGTACTTGGCCGTGTTGACTACGAGACCATCGATCCCGATTGTCACGACCAGATCGTTCTTGGCAAACAAGAAGTTCGGTAGAAACGCCCGCTCGATAACCTGCAGCCGGACCAAACGTTGCAATTCGTTGCGCAGGTGGGCGAGCGCCGCATGATACGTCTCATGCTCCCGCTCGTAGAACCCGAAGTCACCACCGCTATGCTCGATGTAGAAACGTGCTTGAGCGCGCGTATTGAACCGCTCAATCAGACCTTCAAGGCGCGTCTTGCGCGTGACCAGCACGATCTTCTCGTAGTCCATCACGCCCCTCAAACGGAAACCCGGCCCGAGATAGCTACCGTCCGCTCGCGGCAGGTTCGCGCATCAGTGCTTCCAGGAGATCCGGCGAAATATTGAGTTGCCCGATCTTGCTGGCATTTCGAGCGATTTCTTTCAATGCCATCGAGACCATAAGTCGTGGCTCCGCCGATTGCACGGCCAAAACCTCCAACAGGCTGGGGTCTATTTGGCTGAGCGGACGCAGGGAGGCCTCGATCGCATAGGACTGTGCATCCGCTTGAGCCCGGGCATTATCCGCCTGGGCAGCCACGAGACGTTTGCGCTCATCCTCCAGTCGAATCTGGCCAGACAATTGAGCCTCGCGAATCTGTTGCTGTTTCGTCTCGACGGCCAAATCGGCCTCGACCTTCGTTTCGCGAATCTGTCGCTTCTTCTCCTCCACAGCGATTTCGGTGTTCAACTCGTTTTCTTTAATGCGGCGCTCTTGTTCCACCGCCGCGTTCCGCCGATCATAGATCGCCTGGTCTGCCTGACGCAGCAGGGCCTCTCGCGATTCCGCTTCCAGAGCACGGGCGATTTCCGGGATCGGTTTGATTTCCAGAATCGCCAGGGTGAGCATCTCCACACCCAGCGCCTTCAAGGCCGGATTTTCGGCAAGCTTGCTCAGCACCGCGTCAGCAATCTCGTCTGACGCCTGGATAGCTGCGCGCAACGACTTGACCTGTACTTCAGCGCGTGTGAGCACCTGTGCCAGGTTCACCAGACGCTGCGAAAGCTTGTCAGGGTCTTGTGAGATGTAACGATTCACAGCTCCACGCACCGAGAAATCCAGCGTGGACGCGACCAATTGGGGATCTGTTACACGATACGTGAGTTCACCCTGCACCGTGATTTGTTGGTAGTCAGCAGTCACTTCGTTGAAGATGAAGGGAACGTCAGCGCTGCCTATCGGCACCACTGCGATGGAAGAGGACGGTTCATAGTAGAAGAATGTCAGTCCGGCGCCCGCATGTTTGATCTGGCCATTCTGATAGTGGATAACGTACTGTGTAGGCCCTGCCTTGAGATACCTGATGCCCAACATGGTATTCAGCCCTCCTGGTGACCTGTACATATATTCGAGGAAGACAACTTTGTATCTTCTCAATTTGTAGGGGCGTACCCCTGCGGTCGCCCTGGCGGGCAGGCGCAAGGCCATGCCCCTACCCCGGATTATTGAGAAGATACACAACTTTCGGATTGGGAACTCAGCCAGCACCAGAATACCATCCATGCAGTATTCATGGTATGAGCGTTGTCATATGCTGTCATATTGCGCAGGCAGGCACTGTGTATCTTCTCAATAGTTCGGGGTGTGCTCGCTGTGGACAGCATCTCCAGATTATGGCTGTCGCTTGAGATGATACGGCACTGTGCATTGCTGACATTGCGGTGCAGCATATCCAGCATCTACAAACTCTTCGTCGCAACGTCGTTCCGGCTGCTGTGACAACCGCAGGCGGCTACGGCACGAGCGTCAACGGGATCGGTGTGAAAACCAGCAGGAACACGACCACCATCGCCACGGCCAGCAGGCGCTGCGAGCGCTTCAACTCGGTGATGTCGTCCAACGGCATGTCCTGCAGCCGGCTGAAGAGGAAGACCAGGCCCAGCCAGAGGATCCACCCGTTCCACAGGAAGGACAGCCCCGCCAGGGCCGCCAAGACGATCCACGTGACGGTGCGAGCGCCCCGCCGCCCCAGCAGCGCGTAGACGATGTGGCCGCCGTCCAACTGACCGGCCGGGATCAGGTTCAGCCCCGTGACCAGCAACCCGGCCCAGCCGGCGAAGGCGATGGAATGGATGAAGACGTCTTCGCCGCCGCCCGGCAACCACTTGCCGAACATCGCGAACTTGAGGCTCGCGTACAGCAACGAATTGCCTTCGAGCATGTAATTGCTGGCAGGCTGCGGCAGGACGTGGCTCAGGCTCAGACCCAGCCACAGGATCGGCGCGGCCAGGACCAGGCCAGCGAGCGGACCGGCCGCGCCGATGGCGAGCAGATGCCGCCGGTTGCGCGGGGGCGCACTCATGCTGATGAACGCGCCCAACGTCCCGAACGGGCCGAACGGCATGGGGATGAAGTACGGCAGGCTGGTCGGACTGCCCAGCCGCCGCGCCATCAGATAGTGGCCGAACTCGTGCGCGGCCAGGATCGCCAACAGGCTGGCGGTGAACGGCAAGCCATCCGGAAGGTTCCAGTTCGTCTCGGTCAACCCTTCCACCATCTGTGCGCCGGCGAACAGCGAAGATAGCACCGTCAGCCCGAAGAGCAGCAACGCCAACCCGACGCGCTGTCTGGCCCGCGCAAAGGTGACCGGCAGCGCCAGCACCTCTTCGCCGCCGCCATAATGGCCGCCATCCTGCCTCTTGCGCAGCAACGGCGTCACGCCCAGGGGGCGGAATCGTTCGGCCAGCCGGTCGTATGCTTCGTCTGAGGGCACGCGCAATCGCCCACGCAGCCGCACCGCGTTCCCCGGATCGACCCCCTCCGTCACATCCTCCACAGCCATCACATCCGCGGCAGCGTCCACCAGCGCCGCAACCTGAATATCGGTAGAATCGCTCATCGCACTCGCTTTCCGGTCTACTTATCTACTTGTCTACCTGTCTACCTGTCTACCTGTCTACTTATCTACTTATCTACTTGTCTACTCGTCTACCTGTCTACCAATCTACTTGACGCCGGCTCCTCGACGCCCAACGCTTCCTGCACCGCGCGGCCATCCACGGTCTCCTGCTCCAACAGCCGGCGCGCCACGGTTTCCAGCGCCGTGCGGTGTCCCTTCAGCAACGCCTGCGCCCGCTCGTACTGTTCGGTGACGATGCGTTGCACCTCAGCGTCGATCAGCTCCCGCGTCTTGGGGCTGAGACCGCTGTTATCCTCGATCGCGCTGCCCAGGTATTGAAGCTGTTGGCCGGCGTAGCGCACCGAGCCGAGGAGCTCGCTCATGCCGAACTCGGTCACCATGCGCCGCGCCAGCTCGGTAGCCCGCATGATGTCGTCGCTGGCGCCGGTGCTGATCTTGTCGAACACCGCCTTTTCCGCGGCCCGGCCGCCGAGCATCACCGCGATGCGATCCTGAAGCTCGTCCACCGTGAGCAGATAGCGGTCCTCGGTCGGCATCTGCATGGTGAAGCCCAGCGCGCCACGGCTGCGCGGCACAATGCTGATCTTGCTCACCGGATCGCCGTGTGGCGTCAGCTCGGCAACCAGCGCGTGGCCGGACTCGTGGTAGGCCACCGCAGTGCGTTCCTGCTCGTTCATGACGCGGGTGCGCTGCTCCAGGCCGGCCACGACCCGCTCGATGGCCGCCTCGAAATCGTCGAGGGTGACCGTATCCGCGTTGTGGCGTGCGGCCAGCAGCGCGGCCTCGTTCATCACGTTGGCCAGGTCCGCGCCGCTGAAACCGGGCGTCATGCGGGCGGCCCGGCCGATGTCGAAGTCGGCGACCAGCTTGATGCCCTGGCTGTGGATGCGCAGGATTTGCTCGCGACCGATCAGGTCCGGGTTGCCCACCGCGATCTGGCGATCGAACCGGCCCGCGCGCATCAGCGCCGGGTCGAGCACCTCCGGCCGGTTGGTGGCTGCCATGATGATCACCGGCGCGCTGACTCCGGTCTGGAACCCATCGATCTCGGCCAGCAACTGGTTGAGGGTCTGCTCGCGCTCGTCGCTGCCGCCGAAGCGGACGGCGCCGGCGCGGCTTTGGCCAATGGCGTCGATCTCGTCGATGAAGATCACGGCCGGGGCCGCTTTGCGCGCCTGCTCGAACAGATCGCGCACCCGGGCCGCGCCCACGCCGACGAACATCTCCACGAACTCCGAGCCGCTGGTCTCGAAGAAAGAAACCTCCGCCTCGCCCGCCGTGGCCTTGGCCAGCAGCGTCTTGCCGGTGCCGGGCGGCCCGACCAACAACACGCCCTTCGGGATGCGGCCGCCCAGCCGGGCGAATTTTTCCGGTGTTTTCAAGAACTGGATGATCTCCTGCAGCTCGGCGATGGCCTCGTCCGCGCCGCCGACGTCCTTGAAGGTGACGCCGACCTCCGCGGCCTTCACCTCGGTGGCCTTGCTCTTGCCCACGCCGAAAATGCCGCCCAGGCCGCCGCCGCTCATCCGGCGATAGGCGAAGTACCAAAACGCGCCCAGCAGCACCAGCGGCAGGATCCAGGACAGCAGCAGGGCGCCCGCCGGGCTGGATGGCCGTTGGAAACCATATTCCACCCCGGCCGCCTGCAGGTCATCGATCAGCTTGGGATCATTGCCGGGGACGATCACAGTGTCAAACGGCACGGTCGCGGGGCTGCCGTTGGGGTCCGGGTTTTTCATCTTCCCGACGATGTCTGTCTCACTGATGGTCGCGGTGACGATCTGTCCGGCGGCCAGCTTCTGCCGGAAATCGCTGTACGACAACTCGGTCGCCTGGATCGTCATCGGCGTCAGGATGAATTCCTGGATGAGCCACAGCATGATGATGCCAGCGATCAAGTAACCGACGCTGAAGCGGATTTGCCGCTGCATCTGTTCACGCCGTTTCTTGTCCTCGTCCGGATCGTGTTTGGGGGGCGAGGGCTTCTGGTTGTTGTTCACGACGCATTCCTCCGAGAATGGCAAACGAGACGTCTTAAGGCTGCGTCCATCGGTATCTTCTCGATAATCCGGGGTAGCTGTGGCCGGTCTGTGACCGAGCCACCCGTGGCTCGGTCACAGACCGGCCACAGCGGATGGATCCCCCGAAAAACTGAGAAGAT
>PHCA01000178.1:12501-17256 GCA_002842085.1 Chloroflexi bacterium HGW-Chloroflexi-1 | reverse complement strand
TGGTAGATTGGTAGGTTGGTAGATTGGCGCATTGTCAGCAATTTGCCCGCCCCCAATCTACCAATTTACCAGTTCCCAGTGACCAATCCGCCCCTCTATGCTTTCACCAACGCCTCCGCGTACAGCCCCGCATAACCCCGCCGCTGCTCCTTGGCGCTGAGACCCCGGTTCACCTCGGCGTCGAACTTGCCGGCCAGCAGCTCGCGGTAGAACGCGTAGTCCACGCCCTTGACCTTCTCGTCGTCGGGGAAGCGGTGATAGTTGTCCTTGGACATCAGGCTCTTGCCCTCGGCGATGAGCTGGAAGCCCAGGGCCGAGCCGGGATAGGGCGCATAGTACGAGATGGACGGGAAGACCCGCTTCATGCGCTTGAGCATCCGCATCGTCTTGAACGCGTCTTCGGGCGCCTCGCCGGGGATGCCCAGCATGATGTTGGACCAGAACACCGGCGGCCGCTTTCCCTCGCGGACCATCTCGTCCCCGATCCGCTCGAGCAGATCGATGGCGAAGTAGTTGTCCGCCTCGGTGCACTCCTTGTTGAGCAGCTTGAGGATGCGGTCGCTGCCCGACTCGAAGCCGATGGAGATCAGGTTCCAGTTGGTCCGGCGGATCAGCGCCTCGAACAGGTCGGGCCACTGGCGGACGGTATCCGCGCGGCCCGCGGCCCAGTACGGCCAGACCTTGTGCGCCCGTTTCGGGTATTTCTCGATCCATTCCCGCAGCCACTTGGGATTCTGGAAGAACATAGAATCGTGGATCACCACCGAGCCGACACCGTACCGGTCGTCCAGGCTGTTCAGCTCGTCGATCACCATGTCCACGGGCCGCCGACCCATGTTGGGGATGTAGGAATTCTCGTTGCAAAAGACGCACTGCCACGGGCACACCCGGCTGGTCAGGATCGTCGCCACCGGCCCCGGCCCCCAGCCGCACTCCGGCTCCATGGGCCAATGCCACTTGAACCGCCGGCGGATCTTCCGGCCGACCGGCCGAGGCCACAGCGTGCGGTCGATCATCGGCCACTCGGCCATCGACCTGGCGCCCACGCCCTGGAGCAGCCGCGGGAACGCCGCGGGATCCCGCACCAGGTCCACGATGACCCCCTCACCCGGCCCCTGGCAGACCCGGTCGAACTCGGGCACGGCCAGCATCTCGTCCGCCGCGACCGTGGCGTGCATGCCGCCGGTCAGCACCAGGCCGTTCGGGTTGACCTCCTTGAAGAGCTGCGCGGCCCGGCGCGCGGGCGGGAAGGTGTAGCTGCGCACGTTCATGATCAGCGTCTCGTAGCCGGCCAGTTGCTTGCGGAGCTGGTCCCAGGAGGTCACCGCGCGGGTGGAGAGCAGATCGGTCTGGATGCCGTTCTGGTGCAAGATCGTGCGCAGCAGCCCCAGGCCGTGATCCTGCCACTGCTCGTGCGGCCCGTCGGGGTCCACCAGGTCGCCCAGATCGCCCAGGTCGAGCCAGACGATCTTGGCTGTCTGCTTTTTTGCCCAGGGCCAGGAAAAGCTCATGCTGCTATCTGCCTCACTGTAGACCCGAAGGGTTTTGGAAACCCTGCGGGTCCGGAATGCGTTTATTCTAACCGATCTTGACGAAATGGACCAAACTCAGCCCGTAGATACGTTCTCATCCAGCCAGCGCAGATAGGCCGGCAGGCCATCGGCCACCGGCAACGCCAGGATCTCCGGCGTCTCGTCGCTGTGCAGCTCCAGGATGCGCGCGTGCAGGCTGGGCCAGGCCGGTCGCCGCGTCTTGATGATCAGTTGCGCCATCGGGTCGGTGTACAGCTCCCCCTGCCAGCGGTAGATCGCGGTGCCGCCGGGGATCACCTGTACGCATGCGGCCAGTCGTTCCTCGACCAACGTCCGGCCCAGGGCCACGCCGGCTTCGGCGCTGGCCACCGTGACCAAAACCACCAGATAGTCTGCTTCCATCTTTGCCTCCCATGTGTGGGTCAGGTGGCTGGATTGTAGCACAGCGAGGAGCCTCCGGCAACCGAGCCCGCAACGCGATGGCACGGCAACTTTGACAAACTCGCACCGGTTCGGGTAACATGGGCATGTGGTCACAAGCCGGCATCTCACCACGACTGGAGTGAACATCGACGATGGGCGCAGCAATCCATATCACCGACGCGACATTTGAAGCGGAAGTCCTCCGCTCTCCGCTTCCGGCCGTCATCGACTTCTGGGCCGAGTGGTGCATGCCGTGCAAACGCATCGCACCGATCCTGGAACAGATCGCGGCCGAGTACGACGGCAAACTCAAGATCACCAAGCTGGACGTCGACAGCAACCCGAACACGCCGTGGCAGTTCAACATCACCGGCATCCCGACCTTGCTGGTCTTCAACGGCGGCCAACTGGTGGACACGATCGTCGGCTTCTTACCGAAAGACCGGCTCGTGGCCAAACTGACGCCGCACCTGGGCGGCCAATTGGCTCAGCGCGTTTGACAGCCGGCCCGACCTGTGCTATAGTCATCCTTACAACCGAATATCGCCCACCAAAAGCTATGAACCGGACTAGTAAGCGCCCAGGCGGGGCTCAGAGAGTTGATCACCGTGCCGACAGCGGCACACCGCTGCGAGATCAGCGCCAGCGCCAGCGCCGAATGGACCGGGGAGCTGCATATCGAAAGTTGTCTGCGCCATCTTTCGGTGGCTCGGTCAGGAGACCGGCCACAGCCAGCGAAGATTATGCAAACCCAGGGCGGCCCGGTCACAGCCCGGTCACAGCCCCTGGATTGCTGAGCAGATGGTGCACGACGAGTAGACTATGCCGGAGCCGCCACCGTTATCAAGGCCGAGGGGATCGGAACAGCATCCGGGCAACGACAGCCCGCGAAGCAGCGTTCCCGTCCCTGCAATGAGTGAGGTCGGCGCACGCGTGCCGATCTAATCGGGGTGGCACCACGGGTGTTCTAAGCGAACCCTCGTCCCCTATCCAGGGACGGGGGTTTTTGTATGCCAGGCGGGCGCGACCCCGGCCCTCCAGATGCTGCGTTTCGACCAGACGCGACGACAGCCCGCCATCATCGGGCCGCATGCGCCCACATCACAACCTGGAGGGGATAAAATGTCTACCGTAAACGCTGTTCAAAGTCCGGCCACAGGAAATCGCCTGATCCTGCCCGAATCTCGGATCCCGACGAGCTGGTACAACATCGCCGCCGACCTGCCCGTGCCGGTCCCACCCGTGTTGCATCCGGGCACACACCAACCGGTCGGCCCGGCCGATCTGGCGCCGCTCTTCCCGATGGCGTTGATCATGCAGGAGGTCAGCCCCGAGCGCTACGTGCCGATCCCGGACGAGCTGCGCGACATGTACCGGCTTTGGCGGCCCACTCCGCTGGTGCGGGCCGTGCGCCTGGAGAAGGCGTTGGACACACCGGCACACATCTACTACAAGAACGAAAGCGTCAGCCCCAGCGGCAGCCACAAGCTCAACACCGCGCTGGCCCAGGCCTACTACAACAAGCTGGAAGGCGTGAAGAAGATCTCCACGGAAACCGGCGCCGGCCAGTGGGGCTCCGCGTTGGCCATCGCCGGCGCGTTCTTCGGCATCGACATCGACGTGTTCATGGTGAAGGTGAGCTACCACCAGAAGCCCTACCGGCGCTCCGTCATGCAAGCCTATGGCGCGACGGTGACCCCGAGCCCATCGGAGCGCACGCAGGCCGGCCGGGCGATCCTGGCCAAAGACCCCGATAGCCGCGGCAGCCTGGGCCTCGCCATCTCCGAAGCCGTGGAAGTCGCGGTCTCCGACCCGAACATCCGCTACTCCCTCGGCTCCGTGCTCAACCACGTACTGCTCCACCAGACCGTCATCGGCCAGGAGGCCGTATATGGCATGGCGGAGATCGGCGAATACCCGGACGTGGTGATCGGTTGCGTGGGTGGCGGCTCGAACTTTGCCGGCCTGGCATTCCCGTTCCTGCAACGCACCCTGACCGAGGGCAAGCAAACCCGCTACCTGGCCATCGAGCCGTCCTCCTGCCCGTCGTTGACGCGTGGGCCATACGCCTACGACTTCGGCGACACCGTCGGGATGACACCGCTGGTCAAGATGCACACCCTGGGGCACGATTTCATGCCGCCCGGCATCCACGCCGGCGGGCTGCGCTATCACGGCATGGCGCCGCTGATCTCCGCGTTCGTCAAGACGGGGCACATCGAGCCGCGCGCGTACGAGCAGAAGCCTTGCTTCGAGGCGGCCACGCTCTTTGCGCGCACCGAGGGCATCATCCCAGCTCCGGAAACCAGCTACGCCATCCGCGCCGCGGTCGATGAGGCATTGGCGGCCAAGGAAACCGGCGAAAAGCGGGTGATCCTCTTCAACTTCTCCGGGCACGGGCACTTCGACATGGCCGCGTACGACGCGTATCTGGCCGGCGACCTGGAAAACCACAAGATGAGCGAAGACGACCTGCAGAGGTCCCTGGCAACCCTGCCGCAGGTGGAGTGACAGGGTGACAGGGTGACGGGGTGACAGGGTGACGGGGTGACAGGGTGACAGGGTGACAGGGTGACAGGGTGACAGGGTGACAGGGTGACAGCAGGTGGAGACCCAGACCCTGCGGCCCTTGTTTCCGTGTCTCCTGTTTCCTTGTTTCCTTGTCTCCTTGTCTCCTGTTTCCTTGTTTCCTTGTCTCCTTCTCACGGTTCGCTGATATTTCCGTTGCTATTCAAGATTTGATTCGTAGCAACGCACGGCTTTTTCTCGTCATCACTGCATATATAGCGCCAAGCCATCA
>PHCA01000178.1:1555-12389 GCA_002842085.1 Chloroflexi bacterium HGW-Chloroflexi-1 | reverse complement strand
TTGTTTCCTTTGACCTGTTCTTGACATTCGGGCCATTTCGCGGATAATAGCTTCAGTGGTTGGTCTCGGCGCCGTCTGGCGCCGAGTTCTTTGAGGAGGGTAGTAAAATGGCTCAAGCAACGAAGATGGGTGCGGATACCGCAACCCTGGAGAAACGGCGGAAGGCCCTCACCGGGCACTCTTGCACGAAATGCGGCCAGGACGTCGCGTTCGGCGATCTGCTGATGGTCAAGGTGATGTCGATGGAAAACGGCCGGCCGCGCTCACACCAGGTCGTGTATCATCGCAAGTGCTACAACACCTGAGAGCTCGCACAAGAATGCGGTTGCAAGAGCGCCAGGAACGATAATTACCGAGTGATCCCCCTGGCGCTTTTGCGTACCCCAACGACGAGTTTACGAGACAGCGTCGCCCGCTGGGCTGACGCCGATACACTGATGGATGTAGGACGACAATGGCCAAGAAACAGCGCAATCCCACTCTACCCAAAGCCTTCACCCCAGCCCCTCGCGCCACGGTAAAAGACTACCGGACCGAGAGATTCGTCCCTTATATCATGCGGGCCGAGATCGGCATCCACGAGGCCGCCACCATTGAATCGTCGATCAACGATGCGGCCGTCCGCCACACGCTGCACCGGTTGATCGGCCAGCTCAAGCGCGGGGACCAAATCGCGTCAGGGGCCGAGAGTGGCGATGGCTCCGACGATCTGATCGAATGGCGCATCAAGGACAATCTGGCGCAGGTGTTCGCTCAGGATGGCCCTATCTCCAACGCGGACCTCATCGGCTGCTTCGGGGTCATCTTGAAGTCCATCGACACCTGGACTGGCCCACCGCTCGGACAGCGCGGCTACCTGGGTCACCTGAGCGGTTTTATGCAGCAGCTAGGCGTCAACGTCCGGCAGGTCACCCCCCGCGAAGCGGCGCAGATGAGCCTGGAAATGCCGGAGGCCGATCTCCGGGACTACGATCCTGACGTGATGACGTTCGAGGAGTTGGGAGATTACTGGCTCGCGCACGACGACGACTACATCGACCTCATGGACGACTTCTCCAATCGCGCACAATTGGAGATCGATCAAGGAAACGCAGAAGCTGTCTTGCAGGTGTGCCGCGCCCTGCTCCCGAGGACCCCAAACCCCTCCCAGCAAGGAGAACTCTATTTGCACATCGGCGTTGTGCTGCGAGACCTGGGTCAGTTAGAGGACAGTGTGGAAGCGCTCCAGAGCGCCATTGAACTCGAAGACGGCTTTTACGGCGCGATGATCGAGCTGGGTGAGACTTATTTCGCGCAGGGGGATTATCGGCGTGCGCTGAAAATCTGGCAGCGCGAGCAAAAGGAATCCGGCAACACCCCGACGTGGTTGGACATTGCGCGGGCTTGTCGTCTACTGGGCGACCTCCAGGGCGAAGAACGCGCCCTGCGCCATTACATCGAGCACCACCCCAGCAGCGTCGAGGCGCTGGCCCGACTGGCCAATTGCACGCGCGGTCAGCGCAAGAAACGCGATGCAGAAATGTTCGCGCTGCGCGTGGTCAGCACATTGCCGGGCGACACTGCCTGGTTTGAGGATTGGGCGCATTGGTTGCGCCTCAAGCGGGAAATGCCAGGATACGAGCCGGACCCACTGGTTGCCCTGGAGGAACTGGGCCAGGAGCGGCCGACAGGGTGGGTCAACCTGCTCAAAGCTGTCGTCTATGATGAACGCGGCAACCTGGCCGCGGTTCAGCGCGAGTTGCGCACGGCCAGACAGGACGCACTCTTCGCGCACGCCGAGAAACGCTACCTCGGGGCGTAAGTCCTTTGGCAGTTGCAGAACACGCCGCCCAACTGTTTAAAGTACTTTGCGCATACCCTTCAACTGCACAAGGATTTCCGCCGCAAAGTACCAGGCTATCTACTGCTCTTTGCCCCGCCCCTGCCACGCGACGATGGCGATTTCCGCGCCCCATAGAACGGCCGCGGCTGCCAGGTCCAACGCCAGGGTGAACAGAAACGCCAGGGTCAGCACCTGCAGCGCGCCGGCGACCTGCGGGGCTAAGGTCTGGGGTAACACCGCCAGCCCGCCCAACAGATAGGCCAGGAGCAACGCCACCCCAAGGTAGATGCCCGCGATGAGCCACGGCTGCCGGTCGGCCGGGCTGGGCGTCATGGCATTGCTGACGGCGAAGACTACGTAGGCCCAGAGCCAGAAATCGGACACCAGCCAGATACCATCCACGGCCTGCAACACGCCGCGCCAGCCGCTCAGCGCCCACGCCTGTCCCAGCGCAGCCACGTCGAACACCCGATAACCCACCAACAGCAGCACCGCGGTCCCGCCCAAAAACGGCGCCAGCCCCACCAGACTATCCCGCAACACACCGCCCCTGCGCACCATCACCGAGCCCAGCTCGACCGTGCCGCCTCGCTGTCGGCGCGGCCCCAGACTGAACTTGCCCACTTTCAAGCCCAACAGCCGGGCCACGACGATGTGGCTCAACTCGTGCAGCAGGATGCCGGGCAGCAACAGTAAGTAGTAGGCCAGCAACGCGGCCTGCTCGTTCCCGGTCAGACGCAGGCCCAGGATCTGCACCTGGCGCGCGATCCAGCGGCTGAGCGCGAGCAAGGCGGTCAGGGTCAGCGCGAAGGTGAGGAGTTGAGGGAAGAGAGACATGGGAGTGTAGAGAGCTGGTAGATTGGTAGATTGGGACATTGGTGGTTGGGAAATTGGTACGTTGGGACATTGGGACATTGGGACATTGGTACATTGGTACATTGGTACGTTGGTACATTGGTACACTGGTACACTGGTCAGGTTGGCAAAAAATGGTGGATTGGTAGTTGGTGAAACGGTAGATTGGTCATTGGTAAAACTGTCTACCAATCTACCAATCTACCAATCTACCAATCTACCAATCTACCAACGCCCCAACCTACCATTGCTCCGCCGTGATGCGCACCATCTTGGAGAACGCGTCCAGTTTCAGGCTGGCGCCGCCGATCAGCGCGCCGTCGATATCGGGCATGGCCATCAATTCGCCGATGTTCTTCTCGTTGGCGCTACCTCCGTACTGGATCCGGATGGCGCCGGCCACGGCCTCGCCGTACAATTCGGCGATCGTCCCCCGCACCACCAGCCCGCACACGCGGTTGGCCACCTCAGACGTGGCGGTCCGGCCCGTGCCGATGGCCCAGATCGGCTCGTAGGCGATGACCATCCCGCGCGCTTGTTCGGCCGTCAGGCCGGCGAAAGCCGCGCGCACCTGCCCTCTGACGAGCGCCTCGGTTTCACCCGCCTCGTTCTGAGCCAGGTTCTCGCCCACGCAGACGATCGGCTTGAGGCCGTGCGCCAACGCGGCTTTGATCTTCTTGTTGACCGACTCGTCAGTCTCGGCGAAATATTGGCGGCGCTCGGAATGCCCGATGATGACGTACTCCGCCAGGCCAACCAGCATTGCCGGCGCGACCTCGCCGGTGTAGGCGCCACTTTCAGCCCAATGCACGTTCTGCGCACCCACGCCGATCTTGACCCCGCGCAGCGCGTCGGCCACAGCCGGCAACGCCACGAATGGCGGACAGACGACGGTCTCGACCCGCTCGTACCGGGTCACCAGTGGCCGCAACGCGCGCACGAATTCCACAGCCTCGGCCGGGGTCTTGTTCATCTTCCAGTTGCCGGCCAGAATCGGTTTATGCATGAAGAACTCCTGTTAACTCATCATACTCCTCTTCGGTGATCAACTTGCCGCCGCTCACCTCGCTGTTGATCATCTTCTGCTTGCGCGCGTCGAACCACAGGGTCACATCGACCGTCTGGAAACAACGCTGGGCGCCGCTGCCCATCAATCCCTTGCGCACAACCCACGTCTCACCGTCCTCAGCGCGACTGGGCTCGCTGAGGAGGTTGACCCGGCCGCGCAGCGGTTCTCCGCAGCGCCCACACCGGGCGTAGACCCAATAGACGTTGGATTCGACACCGCTGCCGCTCCCACCGAAGACCCTTCGTAGCGCATCCAGAAATCCCATAGCGCTCCCCCCGAAAAACTGAGAAGATACCAGTCACCTTGTCACCTTGTCACCCGGTCACCTTGTCAAGTATATCAGGTTTTGCGTCAGAGCTTGAAATACTGATCCAGTTCCGGCCGGAAGGTCCGCTCCTGGAAAGTGCCCATAGCCTGGTCCTGCTCGTAATCCCCGGCGATCTCGCCCCGGGCGATCCTGCGCAACGCATGGATCAGCCAATCCACCTCTTCAAGGGTGTTGTAGCAGCCAAAGCTGATCCGCACCAGGCCGGGCAGATGTGCGCGTACGCCCCCGATGACCTGCTTGCGCCAACTCCACGCCACCGGATCGGGGATGTCCAACAGGCGCAGGACGTAGGGATGGGCACAGAAGCAGCCGTTGCGCACGCCGATCGCATACTCGGTGTTGAGTACAGCCGCCACCAGATAGTGGGACAGGCCCTTGATATTGAACGGGATCACGCCCAATCGCTCCCCGGCTTGTTCGGGATCATCGTCACCGTAGAGCTCCACGCCCTCGATCTGACACAGCCCGGTCAAGGCGTGCCGGGTCAGCTCGATCTCGTGCGCGGCCAGCCGGTCCATGCCGATCTCTTGCAACGCCCGACAAGCCGCGGCCATCGCCACCGCCCCCACCACGTTAGGCGTGCCCGCCTCATCGCGCTCGGGCGGAGCGGCCCAATGGACGTCATCCTCGGTGACGATCTCCACGGTGCCGCCACCGCTGAAGTGCGGTGCGCCTTCAGCAAAGACGGCGCGCGGACCGATCAGCACGCCGCTACCGAAGGGCGCGTACATCTTGTGCCCAGAGGCGACCAGGTAATCGATGTGACCGGGATCGTCGGCCGGCCGCATCTCGATCGCGCGATGAGGCGCCAATTGCGCTGCATCCACCAGGATCGGGACGCCGTGGCTGTGGCTGAGCTCGGCCAGCTCGTGGATCGGATTGACATAGCCGGACACGTTGGAAGCGCCGGTGATGGCCAACAGCTTGACGCGCCGGCCGTATTGGGCAAACTTGCGCCTGAGGTCGTCCTGGTCCAGTTGGCCGTTTGGCGTGACCTCGACGTGCACCACCGTCGCCTGGGGCCGCCAGGGCAAGTCGTTGGAGTGGTGTTCCATCAACGACAGGAGCACCACGTCATCGGACGCCAGAGGGATGCGCCGCGCGGCAATATTGATGGCCTCGGTGCTGTTTTTGCCGAAGATCACCACCTGGCTGGTAAGATCAGCGCCAAAAAAGTGGCCGATGATCTCCCGCGCGTCATCGTACGCCTGAGTTGTGATCTGCGACTTGAAGCCGGCGCCGCGATGGATGCTGGCGTACCACGACAGGAACAAGTCCAGCGTCTCGATGACGTCCCAGAACGCCGGCGTCGTCGCCGCGTTGTCGAAATTAACGTAAGGTCTCCGGCTGCCGTCCAACACCGGCGCCTTGACGTCCAAGCCGACGACGCGCTGCCGCATCTCGCTGAGCGCCGATTTGTCCAGCGCTTGACCGCGCGGCCTGTTCGACAAACCCTGTCTGTCAGGAGATTCCCGCACCTGTACGGCCTCCTCTGCAACACACCCGTGGTCCAGATCACCCGAGGAACGTGCTGAAAAAGTACTCCAAAGGTAACTCAGCCGTAGCGAAGCATCCTGAGCGGAGTGGCGGTGCCGTTTCCGCCACGTAGTCGAAGGATGCGAAGCGGTGCGACACAAGGCCGCATCCTTCGACTCCATCCGGCAAACAACGCCGGATTCCGCTCAGGATGCTGACGTCTGGTCAAAGGCTGAGTTACATCCAAAGTAGCTATAGGGGCCTAACCAGTGAAATCCTTGCACAATAAACAGGAATTTTCTAGTGGCATTTGTCTGTTGGGTTCTGGCTCGTCCAGGTTAGGTTACCAGAATGCCCGCCGGCTGACCATGATGCCGCGCATATTGGAGGCAGTAACCATGCCCCTCCGGGGCATCCTCGATGACGAAAACAGAGCTGGCTCGGTCACAGACCGGCCAGAGCTCTCATTTTTGGAAGCAGAGGAAACAAAGGCGGGACCAACCTGGTTTCTTCGAGAAACCAGGTTGGTCCCGCCCGATCCGCTTATCCGTTTCTATCCGTTGCCCTACCGATCGTTCAGTGCCACCACGCCAGGCAACACCTTGCCTTCCAGGAATTCCAGGGAGGCGCCACCACCGGTGCTGATGTGGCTCATCTTGTCGGTCAGGCCGGCCTGGGCCACGGCTGCCGCGGAGTCGCCGCCGCCGATCACGGTGGTGGCGTCCGGCAGCTCGGCCAGGATGCCCGCCACACTGACGGTGCCCACCGCGAAACGCGGGAACTCGAACACGCCCATCGGTCCGTTCCAGACCACCGTCTTGGCCGGCGTCAACGCCTCGCGGAACCTGGCCACGGTGGCGGGGCCGATGTCCAGGATGCGCCAGCCCGCCGGTACTGCGTCCACGGACACGGTTTGCATGGCGGCGTTGGCATCGAAGGCGTCGGCCACGACCACATCGACCGGCAACACCAGCCGCGAGCCCGCCTTGGCCATGAGCGCCTGCGCCGTGTCCAGCGCGGCGTCTTCCACCAGGGAATCACCGACGGCCAGGCCTTGCGCCTTGAGGAAGGTGTTGGCCATGCCGCCGCCGATCAGCAACACGTCGGCCTTGTCCAACAGGGAGTCGATCACCGCGATTTTGTCGGACACCTTGGCGCCACCCAGGATGGCGACGAAAGGTCGCCGGGGATCCTCCAACGCGCCGCCCAGATAGGCCAGCTCCTTCTCCATCAGAAAGCCGGCCACCGCGGGCAGGAAGTGGGCCACACCCTCGGTGGAGGCATGCGCCCGGTGGGCCGATCCGAAAGCGTCGTTGACGTATATGTCGGCCAGCGCGGCCATCTGCGCGGCCAGCGCCAGGTCGTTCTTGGTTTCGCCGGGATAGAAGCGGGTGTTTTCCAGCACCAGCAGTTCGCCGGGCTTCAGCGCGGCCGCGGCCGCCTGGGCCTCGGGACCGACGCACTCGCCCACAAACGCCACCGGCCTGCCCAACAACCCAGCCAGGTGCGTGGCGGTCGGTTTCATGCTGTACTTCGGGTCGGGTCCATCCTTGGGCCGCCCCAGATGCGACATCAAGATGACGGCCGCACCCTGGTCCAACAGATACTGGATGGTGGGCAGCGCGGCCTGAATCCTGGTGTCGTCGGTGACCACGCCATCCTTCAGCGGCACGTTGAAATCGACGCGCATGAGTACGCGTTTGCCCTTGACGTCGATGTCGCGGACGGTTTTTTTGTTCATGGTGGTACTCCGTACATGGGTAGATTGGTAGATTGGTGGTTGGTAGATTGGTAGATTGGTAGATTGGTAGATTGGTAGATTGGTGGTTGGTAGATTGGTAGATTGGTAGATTGGTACTCGTCACCAATTTCCCAATTTACCAATTTCCCCATTCCCAATTTACCAATTTCCCCATTCCCAATTTACCAATTTCCCCATTCCCAATCTACCAATTTACCCGTTCCCAATTTACCAATTTACCAAGTACCAATCTACAACTTGCTCGCCATCAACGCCGCCAGGTCGGCGGTGCGGACGCTGTAGCCCCATTCGTTGTCGTACCAGGCAACGACCTTGACGAAGTCGCCTTCGCCGCCCAGCACGGAAGTGAACTCCAGATCCACGGACGAGGAGTACGAGCTGCCCTTGTAGTCCATGGATACCAACGGTTCGTCCACTGCCGCGAGGATGCCCTTCAGTGGGCCGGCGGCCGCGTCGCGGAACATCTGGCGCAGCGCCTCGGTGGTCGTCGCCTTCTCGACCTGGGCGGTGAAGTCCACAATGGAGACGGTCGGCGTCGGCACACGCAGGGCGTAGCCGTCGAACTTGCCCTTGAGGTCCGGGATGACCAGGGCGACGGCCTTCGCCGCGCCGGTGGTCGTCGGGATGATGTTCATGGCGGCCGCGCGCGCGCGGCGCAGGTCGCTGTGCGGCAGGTCCAGGATCTTCTGGTCGTTGGTGTAGGAATGGATCGTGACCATCAAGCCGCGCAAGATGTTCAGGTTGTCATGGACAACCTTGGCGGCCGGCGCCAGGCAGTTGGTGGTGCAGGAAGCGTTGGACACCACGTGGTGCACCGCCGGGTCGTACATGTCCTCATTCACGCCCAAGACGATGGTCAGGTCTTCGCCCTTGGCCGGCGCGGAGATGATCACTTTCTTAGCGCCACCCCGGGTGATGTGGTTCTCGGCGCCCTGCACGGGCTTGCCCTTCTTGTTGACCCCGTCCTGCTTGATGGTGAAGATACCCGTCGATTCCACGACGATGTCGACGCCCAAGTCGGCCCAGGGCAGCTCGCCCGGATCGGTTTCCTTGAGGGCCTGGATCGGCTTGCCATCGACAATCAACGCGTCCGCACCGACCTCGACCGTGGCGTTGAGCGTGCCATAGTTGGAGTCGTATTTTAGCAAATGCGCCATCGTGGCCAGATCGCCGATGTCGTTGAACGCCACAACCTCAAGGGTCTCCGGATAGTAATCCCGGATCGCCTTCAGGACCTGCCGGCCGATGCGGCCGAAACCGTTGATACCAATACGAACTGTCATCAAGAAACCTCCCTTGAAAGTAATAACTGGTAGATTGGTAAATTGGGAACGGGTAGATTGGTAAATTGGGAACGGGTAGATTGGTAAATTGGGGACGGGTAGATTGGGTATTGGGTATCAGGTATTGATAGATTGGGAAACGGGACCGTTTCACCGATCACCAATCTACCAATCCACCAATCTACCAATCTACCAACCACCAATCTACCAATCTACCAATCTACCAACCACAAACTCCATGAGGGCCTGCGCGAGCTTCTTTGGGTCGTGACGCCAGGGATACTGGCGATCCACCAGGTCCCTGGTGATCAATCGATAGTTCACGGCCTCGGGCCGCGGCAGGCGCACCCAGTCTACACCCGCGCCAAGCGGCCTGTCACCGAGAAACGCGTGGTTGGCCAGCACAGTATCGAACAATTTCGGGCCAACGTGCCGGTGCAGCGCGTCCACGTGCGCGCTGACGTCGTAGCCTTGCGTCTCGCCGGCCTGCGTCGCGACGTTGCAAACGTACACGCGGGGCGCGCGCGCCGCGGCAACGGCGCGCGCCACATCCGACACCAGTAGATTCGGTAGGACACTGGTATACAGGCTGCCCGGCCCGGCCACGATCAGATCCGCGTCCAGGATCGCTTTGATCGCCTCGGGATATGCTGGCGCCTTCTCAGGCTCCAGGCAAACCCGCTGCACCCGTCCCTGCGCAGCGGTGATGTTCGACTCACCGCGAATCCGCCGCCACACGTCATCATCCCGATCGATGCCCTTCACATCCGCACACAAGGTGACCTGGGCCAGGGTCGAGGGGATCACCTTACCACGCACCGCCAGCACCCGGACGGTCTCTTCCAAGGCCGCCTCAAAACTCCCGGTGATGGCCGTCATCGCGGTCAGATACAGGTTGCCGAAGCTGTGCCCATCCAGATCCGTATCGGCGCCGAAGCGGTACTGCATGAGCTGGCTCATCACCCCTTCAGTGTCGGACAGCGCGGCGATGCAATTGCGAAAATCCCCGGGAGGCAGCATCCCCAGATCGCGCCGCAAGCGACCGGAACTCCCGCCGTCGTCCGCCACTGTGACGATGGCCGTGATATCGTCGGTGTACTCTTTAAGGCCGCGCAGGAGAGTGTTCAGGCCGTGACCACCGCCGATAGCCACAACCTTGGGGCCTCGTTGGCGCTGGTGGTGGCGATAAACCACCTCCACGACCTCTTCCTGGTCGGTACGCCGAAAAGCGGAAAGTAATGAACGGTTGAGTCTGAGGATCGCGAGCGCTACCAGGATGCTGCCCACCGTGACAAGCAACAGCATCTGCAGCGTAGGGTTCATGAACGCCGGACGGATATGCTGGCGATAGTACGTCCATGCCGCCAATCCTACCACGCCGGGTAGTTCAGCAGTCCCCAGGCCGATCAAGAACACGCCAACCACAAGCAGCAACAGCCAGCGCTTGACATGCATTCCAGGCAGTAGCCACTTGAGATGGGACTCTCGCCCGGCCAATCGCTTCATAGCCACCTCACGCAAACCGGGCCTATTATAAAGTATGTCCGGCCTAAAGTCAAAGAACGGGCTAATTTCCTCGATGCGTTCAGCTTCAGCGTGAAAATTTGCCAGAGGACCTCCACCACCACCCGCGAAGAGGCCGGGATAACTCTTCGCTATCCCGGCCTCTTGAAGCGCCATTCCAAACCGGTTGTCTTGCCCCTTTCGCCCAGAGAGCAAGGTCTCTGCCCCCTGGGCGAAGGTCAACACATTCGCGCTACTTGCCGGTCACGACCGGCATGAACGCCCGAACCTGCATTGCCGGCCCGGTCGGCACCGTTGCGGACCGCGGGCCGTACCGCTGCCCGTCCTGGACGTCCTCCAGCCAGTACCAGTAGCTCTGCCCTGGCACTGCGCGTTTGTCCACGTACTGGTAAACGCCGTTCTCCGCCAACGTCACCGGCGCCGGCGTCAACTTCTCAGCCTGCAACCCCTTGACGTTGTCCGCCCGCCAGACGTGGAAGCCCTGCGGCGCAAACCCCTCGATCTGCCAGCTCAACATCACCACGCCGCTCTCCGCCACCGCGTCGAACCGCTGGACCGTTACCGCGGTCGGGTAGACATAGCCGAAGTCCAGCGTGTTGTTCGTCTCACCGCTCACCAACGTCACGGTGTGAGATGCTGGCAGCGGCGGCGCCGGATAGGTCCGGAAGTAACCGGCCGGCGGGATGGTGACGGTCACCGTATAGACGCCCGGTTT
>PHCA01000178.1:0-1519 GCA_002842085.1 Chloroflexi bacterium HGW-Chloroflexi-1 | reverse complement strand
TGTCCTGCCACACGAAGTCACCCAACGCGGCCGGTCGCCAGTAGCCGAAGTCCGCGGTCAGGTTGCTGCCGTTGAGATCCGAACCGGCAAAGCCCACGATGCAGTACGGCTGGAGCTGGCTGTTGTTGTCCGCGCCGGGGTTTGTCCCTTGCGACTGCGTGTACCCTACCAGGACGGTGTTGCTGTCCGTGACCCGCACCAGGTAGTTCCCCGCCGGCAGATCATTCCGCTCGAACTTGTAGTTCCCGCCCAGCGTCACCGTCCCGCTGCTGGTCTGCGTCTCCACCAGGAAGTCGCCGGTGTTCAGCGTGCAACTGTTGTCCGCATCGTACCACAACTGGACCGTCACGTTGCCGATCCCCGGCTCACCGGCCTGGTACGTCCCATCGGCGTTCAGGTCCTCCCAGATCAGGTTGCCGATCGTCCCGGTTCCCTGACCACCGCCACCGCCCGTGTAGCCAAAGTCCGCGGTCAGGTTGTAGCCACCCGCCGGCAAGGCCACCGTATACGGCTGCGCCTTGTTCGTGCTGTCCGCCCCAGGCGTTGGCACGATCGAAGGGTTGTACCCCGCCAGTACGTTGTACGCATCGCTCACCCGCACCTTGTACGTGCCACCGGCCAGGTGCACGAACGCATAGTCCCCACTGGCGCCGGTCGTGGTCGTCGCAATCACCGCGCCCGCGGCATTCAGCAGCTCCACGGTCACGCCCGGTTGCCCGAAGTCCCCTTGCAGCACGTCGAACAGGCCGTTGTCATTCGGCTCCACCCACACCTGGTTCCCGATCACGCCCACGTTCGGCCGGTCCACCTGATAGTAGCCGAAGTCCGCGGTCCGGTTGCTGTCGCCGGGGTTGACCAGATGCACCGGGTACGGGTCCGCCTGGTTGTGGTTGTTCACACCCGCCACCCCCAACGGCGACCTGGCGTAGTCCGTCAACACCGCATTCGTGTCGCTCACGTGCACCAGGTAACGCCCGGCCGGCACGCCCGTGAACAGGTAGTTCCCACCCTGCGCATCCAGGCTCCCCACCGTCGTCACCGTCGCGATGATCGGTTCGCCCGCATCCCACACGCCGTCGCCATCCGTGTCGCGGATCAGGTCCACGCTCACGCCCGCCAATGCCGTGTTGTTCCCGTCGAAGACCCCATTCTTGTCCCCGTCCAGGAACACCAGGTCCCCCACCTTGCCCAACACCGGCTGCTGGTCGTTGTCGTTGTACCCGAAGTCCGCATCCAAATACTGATCCCCGGCGACCAGAATCACCGGCCCGTGCGGCGTCGGCGTCGTCGCGGTCAGCCCGGCCGGCGGGTTCGTCGGCGCCACCACGTAGCTGCCGGCCGGCACTTCCAGCCGGTAGTGCCCGTTCGCGTCTGTCGTCGCACACGCCTGCTGCACGCCGCCCGCATCCGTGGCGCACACCTGGATTCCAGGGATCCCCGGCTCACCCGGCTGTTGGATCCCATCTCCGTTATCGTCATACCACACCGTGTCCCCGATGATCGCCTTGCCCGGGTCCGG
>PHCA01000177.1 GCA_002842085.1 Chloroflexi bacterium HGW-Chloroflexi-1 | reverse complement strand
CGGTTTCGTTCGAGTGGGACGAGCAGAACGTCGGCCACATCGCTTTCCATCAGGTCGAAACCGATGAGGCCGAGGCGGCTTTCGACAATGCATCCTTGGTTTTGCGCGCGGGTGATGGGAAGTACCTGGCATACGGGCAAACACATGAGGACGGTATCTCCTGGTAGTTTTCGTTCGTAAGCCCGGCTCCATCATTCGAGTCATTACGGCCCGAGATCTAGTGGACGATGAGAAAAAGCGGTTACGGAGGCGCAAGTAATATGGATAGATTGCCGGTGTTTGCAACTGAGGACGTTGCCGCAGAGTGGTTCGCGTCCCACGACACGGCCCCCTACATGGACGACCTGGAGGATGTCACGGCAGAATTCCGTGCGCTTCGCAGGCGGCCCGTCAGGAAATCAGCGGGGCTGCGCGTGCGCGCCGACTACCTGGAGGCGATCAAGGCGGCAGCCGAGCGGAAGGGTATTCCCTATCAGACGCTTGTCCAAACGTGGCTGGCCGAAAAGCTGCGCCAGGAGGCGCCGGATCTTCTCCCCACCGGGCAAGCCGCGTAGGACGACCGACTGGCGTAAGGCTCGACCAAACGTTCGCGTCTTCGCTCACGTTCGCGGAATGGTCATCTCCTGCAACCTCTCCATCCCCTCCACCACCTCCCCCGGCACGACCCGGTTCTCCCCCGCGGCGTAGTCGTACCACACCTGGGTGCTGCATCCCTCGGCCACCAGGCGGCCGGTGACTTCGTCGGTAATGCGATATTCGAACACAAAGCTCTTGCGCCCCACCGGTGATACCCAGATGGCGACGACCAGCCGGTCGCGCAACGTCGCGGGCGAGCGGAAGCTGCACGTCACTGCGGCCAGGATGAACTGAATGCCGGCCGGCAGCAGGGTGCGCGGGTCGCGCTCGACGCGGTCGCCCCGCACCGCGACGACAATGGCTTTCACGGCCTCGTCCTTCAGCAGGTACCCGGCCGCTCCCGCATCCAACAGCCCGAAGACGTACTGCTCGTCGTCGTAAGCGCTCAGGGCCAGTACCCGCACCGGCGAGCCGGCCGCCCGCAGCCGCCTCCACGCCTGTTATGCCGGGCAGCTCCATGTCCAACAACAGGCCGTCAGGTTCCAGTTCCTCGGCCAGCCGCAGCGCTGCCTTGCCATCCTCGACTTCGGCCAGCACTTCGATATCAGCAGCTTGCTCCAGGAAAGTGCGGATGCCTGTTCGCACCACCGGATGGTCGTCGGCTAATACGACTCGAATTGCTTGCATCCGCTTACACCTCCAGAGCAGTAACTACTCAGGCTTCCACTGGGTTGCCACATCCGGTAGGCCGACGAGTCAAATTGTAACACCCATATAAAGTCAGATCAACACGCACGGGAGGCTGGGGCGCAGGAGGCCCGGCCGGCGCCGGACGCCGTGCGGGAAGGGAGCGGTCGCCGGCCCGCAGGCATGCTCCAGCACGTCACGGACCAAACCGGGGCCCTGGTAGATCAACCCGGTGTAGAGCTGAATCAGCGTTGCGCCGGCATCGATCTTCTCCGCGGCATCGTCCGGGCTCATGATCCCGCCGCTGGCGACGATCTGTAGCTTGCCGCCCGTCTTCCGCGTCACGGTTCGCACGAATTCGGTATTCAGCCGTTTGATCGGCGCGCCGCTCAGCCCGCCGCGCTCGTTGGCCAGGGGTGAGCTCAGAGCGGGTCGTCCGATGCTGGTGTTCGAGGCGATGACCCCGTCCATTCCGGTTCGCATGATCACATCCAGCGCGTCATCCAGCGCGTCCGGCAGCAGGTCGGGCGCCAGCTTGACCAGCAGGGGCACGGGCCGACCCAACTGATCGGCGATGCGCCGGCGTTCGGCCGCCAGCGGGCCGAGCAGGTTCTCCAACGCCTGGCGTGCCTGCAGATCGCGCAGGCCGGGCGTGTTGGGCGAGCTGACGTTGACGGCCAGGTAGTCCGCCAGCGGCGCGAAGGTGCGGAGCAGCGCCAGGTAGTCACCAACGGCCTCTTCCAACGGCGTGGCGCTGTGTTTGCCGATGTTGACGCCCAGGATCAGTCCCTTGGGCCGCGGCCCCTGCAAGCGTTTGACCATGAACGCGCTGCCGCGATTGGGAAAGCCCATGCAGTTGATCACGGCCTGGTCTTTCACGAGTCGGAAGACGCGCGGGCCCGCGGTGCCCGACTGCGGGAGCGTGGTGACCGTGCCGACCTCGATGTGCCCGAAGCCCAACTCGGCCAACCCGCG
Source organism: Chloroflexi bacterium HGW-Chloroflexi-1 (assembly GCA_002842085.1). Lineage (GTDB taxonomy): Bacteria > Chloroflexota > Anaerolineae > CG2-30-64-16 > CG2-30-64-16 > CG2-30-64-16. The sequence goes on along the minus strand of PHCA01000177.1, from coordinate 2,547 downwards.
CCACCCCAGGCCGTCCTTGTCGTAACCGGCGGCCAGCCCGACCGGGTTGGGGAAGGTCAGGCCGAAAGCCTCCACGGCTGGCCCTGGTTGCGATGACCGGAACAGCGCGCGGATTATCAGTCGCCCAACCGGTTGGGACCCGGCCAGGCACAGCAGGCGCAGTGTGTTGTTGTGTGCGCACTCGGGCGCCATGCGGAAGATCAACGGTTGTAGCAGCTGATACATGGCGACTTCCCCCTCTCATCATGCGGCATTGCGCCGGCATAGCGTTTTTTATTTTGGGTATATTCGAGTTGGGGACCCGGTCACAGACCGGCCCCAGCACAGTGTATCCCGCTCTGGCCGGTCTGCGACCGAGCCAGCGACAGTCCTCCCGCGAGCTGCCGGGAAGAGTAATGTCTCCCGGCTCCCGTACGCGGCGCGGCGGGACTGCGTTCGCGCGGCGGCAGCGCCAGGCGTGAACGATCTCAGCCCGTCATTGGGATGGGGGTTGGGCTATTTGGCCAAAAAGACACGCACCGCCGCGATCTGTGGCCGCGGGATGCGCCCGGCCTGTTCCCAGTGATCGAGCAACTGGGTCAGGGACAGGACCGCGTGGAGTCGGTAGCCGGCAGCGGCGAGGGCTTCCTGGGCGCCGGACTCGCGGTCGATCAGCACCACGACGTCTTGAACGTGCAGCCCCGCGGCGCGGAGCTTGTCGATGGCCTCGAACTTGCTATCGCCGGTGGTCGCCAGGTCGTCGATGACCACGGCCTGTTCGCCCGGGGCGAAGACCCCCTCGATCTCGACCCGTGTGCCGTAGTCTTTGTTCTCTTTGCGTGGGTAGATCATCGGCCAACGGCTTTGCAGGCTGATCGCTGTGACGATGGGCAGGGCTGCGTAGGGCAGGGCGGCCAGCCGGTCGAAGCGCAGGTCGCGCAGGATGGCCTGGTAGGCGCAGGCGACCTCGGCCAGCAGGTCCGGATAGGAGGCCAGGCGGCGCAGGTCGATGTAAATTGGCGATTGCAGCCCCGATTTCAGGGTGAATTCGCCGAAGCGCACGCAGCCCGCTGTCAGCAAGCCCTCGGCCAGCGCCTCCAGCGAGGCCGGCAGTTGCCCGGTGGGCGGCCCGGTGGGCGGCCCGGTGGGCGGCCCGGTGGGCGGCCCGGTGGGCTGAGGCGAATGGTCGACCAGGAGCGCCTGTGCCCGGCGAATGGTGTCTCGGATCTCCCGGGCTGCCTGGCGCGGGTCCGCGGCGTGGGCGACGGCCCGGCTGACCGGGAGCAGCAGCCCCAGCCCGTCCGCCCGCAGGCCGGCGGCCAGCGCACTTTCCGGATCGCCGCCTTGCGCGCCGACGCCGGGGGCCAGGATCCACAACGCCGGTGCGATCTGCCGGACGCGGGCGAGCGCCTCCGGGTGGGTGGCGCTGACCACCAGCCCCAGGTTGTCCTGGCGGTTCCAGGCGCGGGCCAGACGGGCGACCCGCTCGTACAACATCTCCGGGCGGTCAGAATTCGCCAGCAGGAGGTCTTGCAGGTCGCCCGCGCCGGGGTTGGAGGTTTTGCAGAGCAGGAAGACGCCCCGCGCCGGATCGGCGAGGAAGGGTGCCAGGCTGTCGCGGCCCATGTACGGGCTCAGGGTGATGGCGTTTGCCCCCAGTGTCTCGAAGGCAGCCCGGGCATACGCCTCGGCGGTGGAGGCGATATCACCGCGCTTGGCGTCCAGGATCACCGGCACGTCGGTTGGGATGGCCGCGATGATTTCTGGCAACACCGCCCAACCGGCCGGCCCGAACGCCTCGAAGAAGGCCGCGTTGGGTTTGTAGGCCGCGGCCAGGTCGGCGGTGGCGTCGATCAGGCACAGGCAGAACGCGCGCGCCGCGTCCGCGGTGGGCGCGGGCAGGTCGGCCGGGTGCGGGTCCAGGCCGATGCAGAGCAATGAGCCTGTGCGGCGGACGCTTGCTTCAAGGAGTGAGAAAAAGGTGGTCATGGCAGGATCCTTGGGCACAGCCTCTGGCTCTCGCGCCCGAAGGGTACTCATTCACCTCGGGAGCGGGGGTAAGGGCTGTACGAAGTCAATAGACAAAAAGTGCTCGCTGTGGCCGGATTACGGCTGTCGCTTGGCTGTCGCTTGGCTGTCGCTTGAGAGGATACGGCTGTACGAAGTCAACAGACAAAAAAAGAGAGCCCTTTGGGCTCTCTCAAAAGAAAAAAACACCCACAAGAGCCGAAGCTCCGGGGTGTAAGATATTCGGTGGCAGGACAAATCCAGTCATAACGGGTGACCCTCCGGGAACACGCAAATTTCAGGCACGCCACATCGTTCTTTACGAGAATCATCGTGGGGGTTTGTGCCATTCCGAGTGGAGATTTTACCCTGCAATCGGGGAGGTGTCAAATTCTACTCCATTGAGTGTTTGGGCGGGGGTAATACTATACTGGTATCCTCTCAATAGTCTGGGGGCTGTGGGGTGGCTCGGTCACAGATTGTGTCAAATGACCCCCAGGTGGTACACTATACTGGTCAGAAGTCAAATGGGTGCAGCGAGTCACGGAATGTGTCAAGCAC
>PHCA01000176.1:13286-17102 GCA_002842085.1 Chloroflexi bacterium HGW-Chloroflexi-1 | reverse complement strand
GAAGCAACGTCAGCACCTGGGCAGCAGCGACCTCAGGCATGCGATGCACGAAGTTATTCTGGCGCACGGCCTGACCGGCCTGCGCCAACACAGTAGACGCGCCGGCCACATCTCCCCGGGCAAGCTTCAGGCGGGCGAGAAATACCTCATAGGCAACGACTCTGTCAGTGTCTTCTGACTGCCGCGCCAGTCGGGCGCTCTGTTGCGCGTGCTGTTGGGCGGCATCCAGGTCGTTCCATTCGTAGAATATGCGGGCCAGGCCAAGATGCGCTACGCAGGCAATCGGCAGCGGCTGATCACGAAACAGTTGCAGGGCGCGCCGGTAGGTCTGGGCCGCCAGATAGAGCTGGTTGTCTGTTTCCTGTACGGCGCCCAGGCCGATTGTAGCCACTATGGTGGTGATAATATTCCCAGACGCCTGGCTGACAGATATGGCTTCGGCATAGGCCCGGCTGGCCGCGGCGCGGTCTCCCTGGAGATGGTAGGTATATCCCAGCTTCCAGGTAGTGAAAGTGCGGAAAGACAGGTTGTCGGGGTGCAGATACTCCAGGGCGCGGCGCGACTGGGCAATGACGGTTTCTACCTGGTTCAGAGTGGCAGCGAACGTGGCTCATATGGCGGCAATACGTCCGATAATATCTCGGGTTTTGTCGTCAGGCTCGGCGCCTTGCAGGGCGGCAGCTTGTAGTTTCTGTTCGACGCCGGTCTGTTGGCCAGAAACCAGTGACACTGAGGCATACGTCGTCCATAACGCGGGCCGGGCGTTTAGGACTGTCACCGGCAGCGACGCCAGCCAGTGAAGGACAGGGGCCACCGCGCCGCGAAAATGCAGGGGCATCCCCTTTCCTTCCATCAGGCGCTCGGCGCGCTCAACATCATTGGCGGCAGTGGCATGGTGAAACGCTTCGATCTCCAGGCCATTGTCTTCGTACCAAGCGCTGGCACGGATGTGTAAATCGGCCACGCCTCTCCCTTCATCCCCTGAAGATGCGCTTTGGTGCAGTCGCTGCCGCAGCAAATCAGCAAAGAGACGGTGATAGCGGTACCAATGCCGCTCGTTGTCCAGGGGGACGATGAACAGGTTGGCTTGTTCGATATGTTCCAGGATTTCTTGCCCGGAAGCGGAGGGGTCGAGCAGAACGGCATCACACAGGGGACCGCACAGTCGGTCGAGGATGGACGTACGCAGCAGGAAGGTTTGGACGCTTGCAGACTGCTGTTGCAGGACTTCTTCAATCAGATAGTCCAGCACGAAATGGTGGCTGCCGGTGAACGATTTGATGAAGCTGGTGGTGTCTTTATGTCCCTGCATTGAGATTGCGGCTAATTGCAGGCCGGCAATCCAGCCTTCGGTGCGGGTTTCCAGCGCGGCGATGTCTTCCGCCGAGAGGTTCAACGCCATCACCTGGTTGAGAAAGTCGGCGGCCTCGGCGGGAGTAAAACGCAAGTCGGCGGCACGCAGCTCGGCTAATTGACCCCGGGCGCGTAACCGAGCGAGAGGCAGATGTGGATCCTCACGGGTGGCAATGACCAGGTGCATCTTTGGCGGCAGGTGCTCGAGCAGAAAGGTGAGGGCATTGTCAACGGGTTTGGAATCAATAACGTGGTAGTCGTCAAGGATGAGGATGAAATTGTCCGGGATGGTGGTAACTTCATTGAGCAGGGCTGTCAGAATCGATTCGGTTGGCGGTGGTTGAGGGGATTGGAGCGCACCTAACACCCCTGCTCCAATATTCGCCGCAATCCCTTCGACTTCGCTCAGGGCAAGCGTTTGCAAAGCCGCGACGAGGTAAGCCAGAAAGCGTGTGGGGTCGTTATCCCCTTCGTCCAGCGACAGCCAGGCGACCGGTTGCCCGCAACCAGCGGCCCATTCGCTGACCAGCGTGGTTTTGCCAAAACCGGCGGGGGCAGAGATGAGGGTCAGTTTGCGGCCCGAAGGGAGACCCTCGTTTAGCCGCTCGATCAGGCGGGGGCGGAGGACAATTTTAGGCCGAGGTGGGGGGATATAAAGTTTAGTGGCTAAAATTGGCGTAGACATGGATCAATTATATACTCCAGTTGTACTCTTTTTTACGCAATAACTTACAATGCGTCCTTTTAGGGCGATAGTTGCATAAGAAGAATAAAAAAGGGGCAACAACACATTGATTACGCCTTTTAAATTCAAGAAGCTTCCTTTATGTATAGCAAGCAGAGGCAATTTGTGAGTTTCTATTGCAAGCGGGCTAACGCGGTAGGACAGCCAGTCACCCGACTGCCCCGCACAGACCTGTACTGAGCTTGTCGAAGTATCCCGGCGTGCGGATTTCCCGCACCGGGCTCGCTTCGACGTTGCTCAGAGCTTGCCCCTTCGCTGCTCTCAGGGCAGGCTCTGAACACAGTGAAGGGACATGCTTCAGGCAGTCTCGCCTTCGCACACGCAGTTTGCACCGCGTGATCGTTATTGCCCGCAGGGAGGTTGGCCTGGTGTTGCGGCCCTTCACGTCCGCGCCAGGTTTCCTTTACGAGCTACGACTGTCTGTAAGCCCCTGCCCCATGTGCTCGGCTCGCCCGGCCCAGAGTACGGCGCCTGCCCCACAGGGACTTACACCCTGTCAGAAACGCCAGGCTTCTTGGCGCACAACGGCCTGGGGTTCACCTGCGGCTGCGCCTCACGACCTCCCGCGGCCCACAGCGCGACCGGCGCAGCCGTCAGAGCCTGTCCCTTCGTGCCTCAGGGCAAGCTCTGAGCCTGTCGAAGGATGGAAGCCCGTGTCAGGCGCCGCCGCCCAGCGCCAAGCCACCCGCGACGAGCCAGGCGGGATGAAGCCATCTGCATCATCGCGGCTCGTTCACGTCGAAGTCCTTGGGGTCAAGACTACAACCACCCTGATCGTACTCGTCAAGCACCGATTCGACCACCGCATATGGCGGCCCTGCGTACCAGCTTGGGTCATCCTGGTCGAACTGAATCGCGACGATGACTCGTGAGCCAACATCCGTGCATCGCCACTTGCCGGCCGCAGTATAGAACTCCATGCCAATCCGAAAATCGTCTCTGGTCATTTACTGGTTGACACTCTATTCAGATGATGTCCCATCCCGTAAGGCGTGGTTTCTCGTTCACTTCGCGCCCCGCCTTCATAGCTTGTCTGGCGGCGCGACGGTAAGCACGATGTGCGCTGGCCTTCATCCAGCGTAGCGTCTTCCGAAATGAGCGGGTGCTGCAACGATACCTCTTCGCCGCGTTGAGCTTGGTGACGATAGCCATAACGGTTCTTCTCGGGTAAGAACGATACCAGAGCGCCTGACTTGCTATTGGGTTGGGGCCACGGAACTATGCATGCACCGCCTTTGCAAACGCCTCGGTGGCCCACTGATTGATACCCTTGCCGCTGACTTCCGCGGCCGCCGCCACCGCGGCATGGACTTCGGGCGGCACGCGCAACATGAGCTTGCCGGAGTAGGGCTTCTGGGGGGCACGCCCCAGCTTTTCACAAGCCTCCAGATAGTCCGCCACTGCCTCCTCAAAGGCAGCACGCAGTTCGGCCACCGACTCGCCGTGAACACCCACCACATCCTTGATGCCGGCGATATGACCGATGATGCACTGGTCTTCGTCGCTATACTCAATCCGAGCTGCGTATCCTCGATAGATCATCGTGTTCATGGCTTGATCCCTATCAAGCCCTTGAACTGGGAGCCGTAGTAACCTTCGAGGGTTGTTTTACATTTTTGGATTATCTCTGCGATTGCCATTGCAGTCCCTCAGCCCTCGATGTGCGGCGGGGCGGCCTGACGAATTAAAGATCCATCTGGCGCGACGTTGTTCAAGCA
>PHCA01000176.1:4162-13270 GCA_002842085.1 Chloroflexi bacterium HGW-Chloroflexi-1 | reverse complement strand
CTAAGCCGGTTGGACAGGCCAGGGCTGTACTTGGAGATTCAAACGCACCTGGTGGGCAGGGTCAGATGGGCTCAACTGCCCAAGTTGCGGTCATTGTAGCACATTGCCGGGTCAAGTGTCAATAGAAAGATACAGCCCAGCGCCGCTCGGGAGGGAAACCGAGTTTGTGAGACCCGGTTTGCGGATGGCGGGCATGCAGCTCGGCGGCGAGATCATCAGCCATAGGTCGCTCCTGGCCTCGAAAGTCGTTGACACAAGCCGACTGAATCCGCCCAAAAGCATACACCGAATCGCGGCGTCGTGCAAAGATGCCCGCCCAGCGCCATTCTATGACTTCGATCATACCCCCCGTCCGGCTATGGTGTTATCCTGAAAACATATGAGTTGCCAGGTCGCCCACTGGCTCGGTCGCAGACCGGCCAGAGCGCTTTTCGAGGGCGCTCCTGGCGGACAAAGCCGGACGTCAGCGATTGGGCCCAGGCTCTGGACCCGGTTTTCTCGCGCAGTCTGAGTGCGATCTCTGTCACGCAGTCGTGCGACACGGGACAACCTGCAGGATTGGGCGCCGGCTTGACATTCCCTACTTCATCATCGTTCGGAGGAAATCGATGTCAGAACGACACGTTGTCACCATCGACGGCAACGAGGCAGCCGCCTACGTGGCTCACAAAACCAACGAAGTAATCGCGATTTACCCGATCACCCCTTCCAGCAACATGGGTGAGTGGGCCGATGCCTGGAGCGCCGAGGGGCAGAAGAACATCTGGGGCACAACGCCGCTGGTGGTCGAGATGCAATCGGAGGGCGGCGCGGCCGGCGCGGTGCACGGCGCACTGCAAACCGGCGCGCTGACCACGACCTTCACCGCCTCGCAAGGCCTGCTGTTGATGATCCCCAACATGTTCAAGATCGCCGGCGAGCTGACCGCGACGGTTTTCCACATCGCGGCCCGCACTGTGGCCACCCACGCGCTCTCGATCTTCGGCGATCACAGCGACGTCATGGCGGCGCGCGCGACCGGCTGGGGCATGTTGTGCAGCAACAACGTCCAGGAAGTCATGGACCTGGCGCTGATCGCCCAGGCAGCCACGTTGAAGGCGCGCGTGCCATTCCTGCATTTCTTCGACGGTTTCCGAACCAGCCACGAAGTCAGCAAGATCGAGCAGTTGGCCGACGAGGACATCCGGGCGCTGATCGATGACGAGCTGGTGCTGGCACACCGGGCGCGGGGCCTGAACCCCGAGAAGCCGGTGATCCGTGGCACGGCGCAGAACCCCGATGTCTTCTTCCAGGCGCGGGAGGCCTGCAACCCGTATTATCTGGCCACCCCGGCCATCGTCCAGGAAACCATGGGCCAGTTCGCCGACACCGTCGGGCGCCGCTACAACCTGTTTGACTACGTGGGCGCCCCTGACGCCGAGCGGGTGATCGTCATGATGGGCTCGGGGACCGACGTGGCCCACGAAACGGTGGATTTGCTGACGGAGCGCGGCGAGAAGGTCGGCCTGCTCAAGGTTCGCCTCTATCGCCCGTTCAGTATCGAACATTTCGGCGCGGCCCTGCCGCCCACGGTCAAGGTGATCGCGGCGCTGGACCGCACCAAGGAACCAGGCGCCGCCGGCGAGCCGCTGTACCAGGATTGTGTCACCGCCCTGGTCGAATCCGACCGGGCGATCAAGGCGCTGGGCGGTCGCTACGGGCTTTCCAGCAAAGAGTTCACATCCGCCATGTGCAAGGCGGTCTTCGACAACATGGTCGCCGAAAAACCCAAGAACCACTTCACGATCGGCATCGACGACGACGTGACCCACACCAGCCTGGCCTACGACCCCAGTTTCTCAGCCGAGTCTCCCAAGGTCGTGCGGGCGATGTTCTACGGCCTGGGCGCGGATGGGACCGTGGGCGCCAACAAGAACTCCATCAAGATCATCGGCGAGGAGACGCCGAATTACGCGCAGGGCTTCTTCGTTTACGATTCCAAGAAGTCGGGCGCCATCACCATTTCCCACCTGCGTTTCGGGCCAAAACCGATCCGCCTCACCCATCTGATCGACTCGGCGAGCTTCATCGCCTGCCACCAGTGGACGTTCATCGAACGCTACAACCTGTTGGCCGACGCGGTCCCGGGCGCGACCTTCCTGCTCAACAGCCCCTACGGGCCGGATGAGGTGTGGGATCACCTGCCGCGCTCCGTGCAGCAGACGATCATCGACAAGCAGCTCAAGTTCTACGTGATCGACGCCTACCAGGTGGCCAGGGCAACCGGCATGGGCGTCCGCATCAACACGATCATGCAGACCTGTTTCTTCGCCATTTCCGGCGTGTTGCCCAAGGGCGAGGCGATCGCCGAGATCAAGAAGGCGATCAAGAAAACCTACGGCAAGCGCGGCGATGTGGTGGTGCAGCAAAACTTCGCGGCCGTCGACCACACCCTGACGCACCTGCACCAGGTGAAATACCCGGCGCAGGTCACCAGCGCCATAGCGAAACCGCCCATCGTGCCGGCGGAAGCCCCCGAGTTCGTCCAATACGTCACGGCAACGATCATGGCCGGCAAGGGCGATGCTCTGCCCGTGTCCGCTTTTCCGCCCGACGGTACCTGGCCCACCGCGACGACCCAATGGGAAAAACGCAATCTCGCCCTGGAGATCCCGGCCTGGGACCCCGACGTGTGCATCCAGTGCGGCAAGTGCGCGCTGGTCTGCCCCCACGCCGCCATCCGCACCAAGGTCTACGACCCGGCCCGGCTGGCCAACGCGCCCGAGACCTTCAAGTCGGTGGACTACAAGAGCCGGGATCTGCCAGGCATGAAATACACCGTGCAAGTGGCGCCCGAGGACTGCACGGGCTGCAGTCTGTGCGTCGAATCGTGCCCGGCCAAGAACAAGCGCGAGCCGAAATTCAAGGCGATCAACATGGCGCCACAACCCCCCATTCGCTTCCCCGAACGGGACAACTTCGCCTTCTTCCTGGACTTGCCGGAGCTGGACCGCGCGGCGCTCCCGCTCGACAACGTCAAGAACTCACAACTGCTTCAGCCGTTGTTCGAGTTCTCCGGCGCCTGCGCCGGCTGCGGAGAGACGCCGTACGTCAAGCTGGTCAGCCAGCTCTTCGGTGACCGCATGGTGGTCGCCAACGCCACCGGCTGCTCCTCGATCTACGGCGGCAACCTGCCGACCACGCCCTGGACGGTCAACCAGGACGGCCGCGGCCCGGCCTGGTCCAACAGCCTCTTCGAGGACAATGCTGAGTTCGGCCTGGGCTTCCGCTTGACCATCGACAAGCAGATCGAGTACGCCCACGAGCTGGTGCAGGCCCTGCGCGAGCTGGTCGGCGCCGAACTGGCCGCCGGTCTGCTCAACGCCGATCAGAGCACCGAAAGAGGCATCGCCGAGCAACGGGCGCGCGTCGCGGCCCTGAAGGCGAAGCTCTCCGAAATCCGAAATCCGAAATCCGAAATCCGAAATCTCCTCAGTCTCGCCGACGTGCTGGTCAAGCGCAGCGTATGGATCATAGGCGGTGACGGCTGGGCCTATGACATCGGCTACGGTGGTCTGGACCACGTGTTGGCCTCGGGCCGCAACGTCAACGTGCTGGTGCTCGATACCCAGGTGTACTCCAACACCGGCGGCCAGGCATCCAAGGCCACGCCGCGAGCGGCCGTCGCCAAATTCGCCGCGGCCGGCAAGCCATTGCCCAAGAAGGACCTGGGCATGATCGCCATGAGCTACGGCAACATCTACGTGGCGCAGGTCGCCATGGGCGCCAGCGACGCGCAGACCGTGCGGGCGTTCCTGGAGGCCGAAGCGTTCGACGGGCCCAGCCTGATTATTGCTTACAGCCACTGCATCGCCCACGGCATCGACATGACGACCGGCATGCACGAGCAAAAGCTGGCCGTGGACTGTGGCGCCTGGCCACTCTACCGCTATAACCCGGACAACATCGAAGAGGGCAAGAACCCGCTGAAGCTGGACTCCAAGGCGCCGCGGATTCCACTCAAGGATTACATCTACAACGAAACCCGCTACAGCATGCTGGTCCGGTCCGACGAGGAACGCGCCGAAATGCTCCTGAAGCTGGCTCAAGAGGACGTGTATAGCCGCTGGCGCCAGTACGAACAGTTGGCGGCGATGAGGTTTGAGAAGTAGGTTGGGAGGTTGGGAGGTTGGGAGGTTGGGAGAAATTAGTGAAAATTCGTGTAATTCTGTAGTGGTCAACGTGATTCTGCATCGAAGACAGGCCGCGGATGGCGCTGCGGCGCTCGGCGAATGCCCGCAGATCAGAAGGGAAATCCGTGTTCGCCCGGCGCACCCGGTGATAGTCGGCGCGGAGCTGCGCCAGCTCGGCGAAGGTGACCGGATGCTCGCCGTAGTGGACGCGCATGTACGCCGCGGTGATGCGGGCCAGCGCCTCCTCTTGCCCGCTGAACGCCCGCGCCAGGGTGGGCAGATAGTCGTCGGGCGGCTGGGCCGGGCGGCGGCCATAGCCCCGTTGGCGCGCCAGCCGGCACAGGTTGGCGTAGATGTTCTGGACGGAAACCGCGGCCAGCAGTTGCCGGCTCACACCGAAGCGCCGCACCAGCCCGGCCATGTCGCGCAACGCCTGGGCGCCCCGGCCCAGGATCCCGCCGCCAAAGGTTACGGCTTCCGCCTCGGCTTCTTCGGCCTGTTCGCGCACCGTGCGGCGCCGCGTCTTGTCCAGGTAGAGCAACAGGACACCCACGACCAGGACGACGATCACGACGATCGCCAGCACGATACCGGCCTGGCGCAACAGCTCCAGGAAGCGGCTGGGGTTCTCCTGGTTGAGCAGACCTTGCGCCTCTTCGGCCCCCACGATCGGGCTTTGGGGCGCCAATTCGATCCAGCCGGCCGCGAAGATCCGCTGCAACCACGCCAGGAGCCATTCCAGGATCGGTTCCAGCAGCCATTCGAGCGCGATCAACACCCGCACGAGCACGATCCGCAACAGCCGCCAGACCGGCGCGGTGACCCCCAGCACTCGCCACACCGCCTCCGCCGTATATCCCCTCGACAGCAGGGCCACGCCCCCCACGGTCACGGCCACCGCGAGCAGCAGCCCCCCCAGGCGGCGGCCGCTCAGCGGCGTGCCCGCGCTTTGGCTGTCGCTGGCCTTCTCGTGGATGCGCGCAATCGCGACCGCGAGCAGCCCCAGGGTGAAGTAGGTCCACAACAGCCCGGTCAGGTCCTGGCCGATTACGTGGGTGAAGATGCCACCGCCGATGACCAGCAGGAGCAGGCCCAGCCGGAAGCTGACCCCGACGCCGAAGAAGCTCACCTCGCGGCTGGTGGCGACGGTCGCCCGCTGCCACAGGAACAGGTTGCCCCCGACCAACGCCAGGGCCGGCGGCAGCCCGGATTGCGGGGCGAAAAGGGCCTCGAGCGCCTGGCCGAGCCAACGCATGTCGCCGATGGGATGATCCCAGAAGAGCGCCAGCCCCACCAACAACAGGCTGGTCAGCACCATCAGCCCCAGCGCCGCCAGGTGATACCGCACGAGCTTCAGGTCGGTGCGGCTCAGCAGCTCCAGGATCAGGGTCCAGGCCACCAACGCGGCCAGGAGCAGGGCATACGTCAGCCCGATGGACGCGCGGGCCGGGGGGTAGAGCAAGAGCCAGAAGGGGGTGAACCAGGCGATCTCCATGCCGGCCAGGCAAAAGAAGACGAGGCTCACGCGGCGGTTGGTGAGCAGCATCAGGCCGCCCCCTGCCGATAGACCGGGATCTCCGCGACGCGCTCTCGCCCGGCCGTTTGGACCAGTTCCGGCACGATCAGATCTTCTACCAGGTGGGGCAGGTGATAGATCGTGAGGCCCGGCAACAGTTCCTGAGGTGGCTTTTCGGCCAGGGTGAAGAGCGCCACTTTGCGGCCGGCGCGCGCCAGGTCCACCAGCGTGGCCAGCAGCTCGTCGTGGGCGATGGCGGTGACGACCAGCAGCGTGGCGCCCCAAGGCAGGCGCGGCGCCTCGGTGATGAGCAACTCTTCGATCGGGCAGGTGGCGAACGAGGTGATCGCGGCCAGCAGCTCCAGGATGTGCACCAGTTGGTCCGGGCTGCGGCCGGGCAACAAACGCAGCGGCTGGTCGCTCCCCGGCAGAAAGCCGTTGGCGATCAGGCCCACCGGCAGCCGCATCTCCGCGCACAGCGCGGCCAGGCTCCCCGCGACGCTGACCGCGCGCTCCAGCAGCTCGGGGATGTTGCCGAGCCAGTGGCGCGTGAAGGTGGCCACGTTCAAGAAGATCAATACCTGCGGCTCTTCGCTGGGCTCGTAGAGCCGGCTGAGCAGTTGATGGTGCCGGGCGGTCGCCTTCCAGTGCACCCGTTTCAAGCCATCGGCGGGTTGCCATTCGCGGATGCCGGCCGTGCGCAGCGGGTCCTCGAACAGCGTCTCTCTGGCCAGGCGCTCGCCGAAGGGATTTTTCGCCGGTAAACGCAGCTCGGCCACGGTGTAGAGCCGGGGGTAGACGATCAGGCGTTGGCGCAGCGGCAGGGTACCCTTGCGGCTGAACATGCCGAAGCCGTCGCCGGTGGTCATGGTGACCGGCCCGTACGCGTGATAGCCGCGCTCGGTGCAGCGGACGGTGAAGCGCCGCGTCACGCGCTGGAACGCGCCCAGGCTCCAGAAACTGGTGAATTCCCCCAAATTCGTGGTCTGGTTCACCTTGACCTGGGTCTGGTCCATCGGCAAGAGCGCCGGGATGATGTCGACGACCTGCAGCCAGGTGATCGGCAGGAACTTGCGGTTCCGCACTTCCAGGGTCAGCTCGACCGTTTCGCCCAGGAAAGCGCGGGTTTCACTGAGCCGGCGCTCGTAGTGCAGGCCGAACAGGCTGAGCTCGTTCCAGAGCCAGCCGACCGCCGCGATGCCGAGCAACGCCAGCGCGCCGGCCAGCAGGAATCGGTTATCCAGCGCCAGTCCAAAGCCCGTCATCAGCAGGCTGACGAAGACCCAGGCGTCGCTGAACTGAGTGTCCTTGTCCTTATCGAGATAGCGCCGGCCGCGCAGCTCGGCGAGCGCCTGCCCTCCACGGTCGCGCGGCACGTCTCGGTTTTTGCCGCCCGCGCCATGCGCCTGCGCTGTGATCTGATCGAGGGCATCATCCCTGGCCATGAGCGGTCCTTCTCGCTGCTATCTCGCGGCGCGTTCCACGGCCTCGATGATCTTGTAATACCCCGTGCAGCGGCAAAGGTTGCCGGTGAGCGCCTCTTTGATCTGGCCCTCGGTCGGGTGGGGGATCTCTTCGAGCAGGCTGGCCGCCGCCATGAGGATGCCGGGGGTGCAGTAGCCGCATTGTACGGCGCCGGCGTCCACGAAGGCTTGCTGGAGGGGATGCAACCTATCCGACCTCTCCCCCAGCCCCCCTCCCGACCTCTCCCCCGACCCCTCTCCCACAGGGAGAGGGGGGAACTCCCCCTTCCCTCGCAGGGAAGGGGGTTGGGGGGTTAGGTCTGTCAGCCCCTCGATCGTCACTACCTCACAGCCGGCCGCCCGCTCAGCGGGCACCAGGCAGCTCATCACGGCCATGCCGTCCAGCCACACCGTACACGCGCCGCACTCCCCCTCCGCGCAGCCCTCCTTCGTCCCCGTCAACCCCGCATCCTCTCGCAGGGCGCGCAGCAGGGTCTTGCCGCGCGCGTTGTTCAGCGCGGTCGGCTTGCCGTTCAAGAGCAGGGTGATGGGGTATTGGGCATTGGGTATTGGGTATTGGGTATTGGGTATTGTAGATTGTGGATTGGATTCGCCGATTCGCCGATTCGCTGATTCGCCGATTCGCCGATTCGCCGTCCCCCACAGCAACACCGGCTGCTCCGGCCCCCCCTCCCGCTCCGCGTCCCCGCACCCTCGCGTCTCCGTGTCTCCGTGTCTCCGTGTCGTGCTCTTCCCTCGCAACAACACCGGCTGCTCCGGCCACCCCTCCCGCTCCGTGCCATCGCGGAGTTGCCGCAACGCCCGCGCGGTCAGCACCCGCACCATGTCGCGACGATACTCGGCGCTGCCGCGGATGTCGGAGATGGGCCGCGCCGCGGCCGCGGCCAGTTCGGCGGCCTGGTCGATGACGTCCTCTCTCAGGGTCTTGCCCACCAGGTAGTCCTCTGCTTCGGGACAGCGGATGATGGTGGGCGCGACCGCCCCGAGCGCGATGCGGGCACGAGATATTGGGTATTGGGTATTACCCAATACCCAATACCCAATACCCGACTCTACGACCACCGCCACGTTGACCAGGCTGATCGCTTGCGCCTGCCGCAGCCCCAGCTTCAAGAACGTGCCGCGCTCGGCAGGTTTGAGGGCCGGCACATCGATGCGCACCAGCAGCTCGTCGGGTCGGAGCGCGGTTTTGCGCACCCCCAGGAAGAACTGGTCGAAAGGCAGGGTGCGCTCGCCGCGGTCGCGGCTGACGAGGGTCACGGTCGCGTCCATCGCCCACAGCGGTGTGATGGTGTCGTTGGCCGGGCTGGCGGTGGTCAGGTTGCCGGCCACGGTGCCGCGGTTGCGGATCTGCGGCGCGCCCACCTGCCAGCAGGCGCGCGCCAGCGGGAAAGCGTGCGCGACCGCGTCGGGCGAGGCCACGACCTGGTTGTGGGTCGTCGACGCGCCTAAGCGTAGGAGCCCGTCCTCCCGCGTGATCCCGTCCAGGCCGCGGATGCGCGAGATATCGACCAGGATCTCCTGTTTGCGGACGCCGCTCTCGATCTCCAGGATCAGGTCGGTGCCGCCCGCGATCACCCGGCAGTCAGCGCCGTGCCGGGCGAGCAGATCCAACGCGTCGGCCACGGTCTGCGGCGCGTAGTATGTGTGCCACATATATGTGTGCCACATAGAGATCCCTCTGTGAGATTGCGGATTGCGGATTGCGGATAGTACTACAATCGCAAATCGGCAATCTAAAATCCGTACGTCCCCGGCTCTTCACCGACCTTGTGTGTGGCTTCGAAGTCGAGGATGCGAGCGGCGGCGAGCAGGGTGGCTGCTTCGCCCGTGTCCACCATTGCTTGCAACGCCTCCAACTGCATCTCGCTCAGGGCGCCCTCTTCGAACGCGCGAACCCAAGAGAACGTTTGCTCGGACATGGGAAACCTCCTTT
>PHCA01000176.1:0-4137 GCA_002842085.1 Chloroflexi bacterium HGW-Chloroflexi-1 | reverse complement strand
CCAACGCTGGCAGCGTCTCGGTCACACCCTTGAGAATCACCGCCATTTCGGCGGCATCTCGGAGCGAACGGCTGCCCTCGAACGGCTGCTTCAGCGCCATTGCCACGATTTCGAAGCCCGGCGTCAAGGTCACGCTGACGTGCGCGGTCTCGTAGACCAGGCGCCCGTTTTGCCGGGTCAGGCGCGTCTCTTGCCCACCCGCGCGGCGGCGGATGGTGTGGCCCTCGATGCGGAAGGCGTTTTCGGTTTCCTTCACGAAGTCGGCTTCGTTCAGGAAGAGCCGCGGCTTCTCCCGGAAGGGCCGGCCGTGGTGCACGCAGAAGGTCTCGCAGTCGCCGCACTCGTTGCAAAAGTCATTCACGTTGAGGATCTGGCGCGCCTGGGCCACGTGGAACGGCTCGGCGCCGACCACCGCCAGATCGCCGTTCAGCATGCCGAGTTGCGGCAGCGTCAGGCTCACAGCTTCCATGAGGAAGGTCTGGTTGGCCCGGTTGGGGCAGACCTCCACGCATTTGTCGCAGAAGGTGGTGCACTGCACGCAGCGGCTGGCCTCAGCCTCGGCCTGTTCGGGGGTGAAGGTCGGCTCGATCAGGTCGAAGCCGGTGCGCGCCGGGATCGGGAGCATGTCCGGCCTGACCTGCGGCTCTTTCCGCGCCCGCGTCTTCTTGATCTTGAGAATCTCCGCGTCGGACAACACCGGCATCTGTGCGGGTGGCTGATCGAACGGCACGCCAGGCTGACGGCAGATCGCCTCGGCCGCGCGGCGGCCGTCCGCGCAGGCCGCGACGATGCTCTCCGGCCCCGCTTCGGCCGCGTCACCGCCCGCGTACACGCCGGCCGCGCCAGTGTGCCCCGTGGCGGGGTCAACCGCGATGCCGCCATCGCTGCACAGGGTGACGACGCTGCCGTCCAGGAACTTGAAGTCCGGGCTCTGCCCGACGGCCACGATCACGCTGTCGGTCGGGATGCGGAATTCGCTGCCGGGAAGCGGCACGGGGCGACGCCGGCCATCCGGCCCGGGGTCGCCCAGCCGGTTGCGCACACACTCCAGCGCGACCACCTGGCCGGCGTCGTCCAGGATCACGCGGACGGGCGACGCCAGCTCATCCAGGATGTTGCCTTCCTCCAGCGCGCCTTCAAGCTCTTCAGGGCTGGCCGGCATTTCGGCACGCGTGCGGCGGTAGACGATGGTGGTCGGGTGGCCGGTGAGCCGGTGCGACGTGCGAACCGCGTCCATCGCGGTGTCGCCGCCGCCGATCACCAGCGCCTTCTTGCCCAGGTCGGGACGCTCCCCGCGGCGCGTGCGATCCAGCAAGTGGAGCGCGGCGTGGACCCCTTTGCCCCCGATCCCCGGAATCTTGAGCGGCGTGTCTCGTTGGAAGCCAGCTGCCACGTAGACTGCATCGAAGCCATCCCGGAGCAGCTCCTCGGGCGGACGATCGATCAGATGATCCAACTCGAGCGTGACGCCCAGGCCCAGGATGCGATCCACATCCCGCTGGATCACCTCCCACGGCAGGCGGAAAACGGGTACCAGCCGCATCATCCCGCCCAGCACATCCTTGCCCTCGAAGATGGTGGGCTGGATGCCGTTCAGCGCCAGGTAGAACGCCGCGGACAGCCCCGACGGGCCGCTGCCGATGATGGCGACCTTACGGATTGCGGATTGCAGATTGCTGATTGCTGATTGCGCTTCGCCATCCGTTATGCGCTGATTCGCTGATTCGCCCATTCGCTGATTCGCTGATTCGCTGATTCGCTGATTTTTAGCATACCCCACCTTCCCCCGCTCGGCCGCAATCCGCTTCAGCGCCCGAATCGCCACCGGCTCTTCGTAGTCGTTGCGCACGCAGCGGGTCTGGCACAGATGGTTGCAGACATATCCAGTGACCCCTGGCAGCGGGTTGCGGGCCAGGATCACCTCCAGCGCCCGGTCGTAGTCGCCCTGGGCGATCAGCCAGGCGTATTCGGGCACGTCCTGGCACACCGCGCATTGCTCGATGCACGGCGCCACAATGCAGTCGAACAGCTCCAGCCCTGACGCCACCTTCGGCAGGCCGTGGGGGAAATAGCTCTTCTTGTAGCGCGGGTTTTGCAGCGACTCCGCCGCGGCCGCTTCCAGGTTTGCCAGCCTGTTCGCGGCGAAATCGGCCAGGTTCGCGGCGCCCCGCGCGTTCATCTCGGCTTCGATCTTCTCCAGCCACTGGCCGAACCGGGCATAGCCGCCCGGCTTGAGCAGATCGGAGCAGGCCGTGACCGGCAGCGCGCCGCACGCGAGGATGGTCGCGATGTTCAGCGCGTCGGCGCCGGCCGAGTAGGAGACGCGCAGACCTTGCCCTGAGCCGATCGAAGGGCCAAATTCGTGCGCCAGCTTATCGAACAGGTTCATGGTGACCGGGTAGAGCGCCCGGCCTGACATGTACATCTCGTCGCCGGGCATCCGCGTCTTGTGATTGTGCATCGCCAGGGTGTTGCTGAGCTTGACCCCGAAGACCAGATCCTGCTTCGCGGCCACGACTTGCAGTGAATGGATCAGCCCCAGCGCCTTGCCGTAGGCCAGGTCCTTCTCGAAGACCGAGTCGGGGATCTCGATCTCGGTGAACCCCAGGTCGTGATGGAGGATCTCCAGGACGCGATCTTTGCCCAGCAAGGTCGGGTTCAGCTTGACGATCGTATGCAGGCCGCGCTCTTCCAGCATGTATTGGGCGATGCGCTCGATCTCGTCGGGTGGGCAGCCGTGCATAGTCGAGAGGGTGACGCTGTGGGTGAGGCGGGGGGGGATTGGTAGATTGGTAAATTGGGGAAACTGGTCTTCGAGAATGGCTTGAATCGCCGCGATCTCTTCGGACGCATCCACCATCTGATCCATGAAGCGGACCATGCGCGGCTGCCGGATGCCCTCCAGGTTGTAGCCCACGCTCATGTCGAAGATCGTGCCGAACGGCGTATCCTCCCAGCCGAGCAGCCGGCGCAGCACGTGGATGGCCGCCCACGCGTCGATGTACTCGTGGGCCGACTCCTCCAGCTTCAGCTCCTGCGACCACTCGACGTTGTAGCCCGCGTCCTCCATGTCGATGCACGGCCGTGGGATCACCAGTTCGTCCAGGATTTGGACGGTCTTCAGCTCGATGAAACGGCCGCCGCACAGCCACGCCGCGATGATGTTCTGACTGAGCTGTGTATGGGGTCCCGCCGACGGGCCGATGGGGGTCGCCAGGTATTGGCCGTACAGGTCCGGCGTTGCGTAGGGCGCGTCCTGCCGCGGCGTGTACCACAACGATTTGTGAATCCCGAAGATGGACTGGTTGTGCTCGTACTCGGTCAGCATCCGGCGCAAGAGGAGATCGAAAGGCTGGACTCGTAGGATATCGGACATAGCTGCGTTGCTCCTGTCGCTGGTTGGCAGGTTGGCATGGACATGCGCCCGCAGGAACGGTCCAGGCGAGAGTTTCCAATGCCTTGCGGGTTTGGGCTGAAATCGCCCCTATTTTACCACGGGTGGGCGAGAATTGCACTTTGTGCGCGGAGGGGGTTCTTGAGATGGAATGGGATATATCTTGATGTCCCGGTGAAGGTTTCGTTGCAGTACCAGGTTCCCCCGGAAAAAGCGCTGTTATCAGCGCACTGCAGCCAGTAATGTTTCAATCCGGCGCATCCCTGATCAGAAGAGGCTGTATCCCAAAACCAGTTTGTACAGCCCTGACTGGTCTCTCTTAAATTAGGATTGGGCGAAGGAGGTTGAGTATCAAGACAGAAACCTGACCAGCTATTGGCAGTACTCCAGCAGACATTAGTATTATCACCAGGGATTGATTGCGGACAGTAGTAAGGGTCGTTGTTTCTTGACCAGCCGCGCCATTCATAAATACCGTCTTGCAAAGGGTTGGTGTGAGTCCAGGTCCAAGAGGAGTTGATGGCTGGGAAGACATTGTTATCTGTCATCCCGCTACCATAATATACTCCATCTTTCCTAAGAGTCACTGCTCCATCATGGCTGTAACAGGCGGTTCCTTTGTCAGTAATCGTAAACGAAGGGGTATTGTCATTAGTAGGATTGGCCGGGCCCGTCTGTCCCACTGCCGGTGGGTTTGGACAGGGCGTGGGAGTTGGGGTGGGCGTCGGTAATACGGTAATCGT
>PHCA01000175.1 GCA_002842085.1 Chloroflexi bacterium HGW-Chloroflexi-1 | reverse complement strand
TAGGGTCTCCTCATCACGCTTTTGAGACCCATTATGTTCTGTCTTCTTCAATACGGCAAGCAACGAAGTGAGGTAACTAAGAGTATTTGCGCCCAATTCATTTCCGCTCAGTATACGACGGGCGTACACAACGGGCATGTATGATGCTGGCAAGTATAGCACCGATGTGAGTTTTGGGGAAATCGGCGCGATGGGGTGAGACGGATTGCGGATTGGGTATTGGGTATTGGGTATTGGGTATTGGGTATTGGGTATTGGGTATTGGGTATTGGGTATTGGATTCGCTGATTCGCCGATTCGCCGATTCGCTGATTCGCTGATTCGCTGACTCGCCGATTCGCTGATTCGCCGATTCGCCGATTCGCTGACTCGCCGATTCGTTGATTCGTTGATTCGTTGATTCGTTGATTCGTTGATTCGCTGATTCGCTGTCTCTCCGGTGGTGTATCCATGACGTGGGAAAGCTTGTTGCAACAGTTGCCGAAGGGCTACTTACCTCAGGACGTAGAGCTGGTTCGGCGCGCCTATGAATTGGCCGCATCGGCGCACGGCGACCAGAAGCGAGACTCCGGCGAGCCGTACATTGTGCACCCGCTGGCCGTGGCGTCGATCCTGGCGGAGCTGCGCCTGGATGCCAAGACCATCGCCGCGGCGTTGTTGCATGATGTCGCGGAAGACACCGCGGTCGATATCCCTGATCTGGCCGAGGAGTTCGGCTCTGAGGTCGCCAGCCTGGTGGATGGCGTCACCAAGCTGGTCGCGATCTCGGAGATGGCCCGCCTGCCGACCGACAGTCGCGATCCGAAGGTGGAGAGCCTGCGCAAGATGCTGCTGGCGATGGTTGGCGATATCCGCGTGGTGCTCATCAAGCTGGCTGACCGGCTGCACAACATGCGGACCATGAGCCACATCGCGCCGGAGAAGCAACGACGCATTTCCCGCGAGACGTTGGACATCTACGCGCCTCTGGCGAACTTATTGGGGATCTGGCAGATCAAGTGGGAGCTCGAGGACCTGGCCTTTCGCTACCTGGAGCCGGATATCTACACCAAGATGAAGCTGGACCTGGCCCAGCGTCGCGCCGAGCGCGAAAGCTACGTCCAAAGCGTTATCGAGACGTTGGGGGCTGAGCTGGAAAAGAACGGCATCCGGGGCGCCATCACCGGCCGGCCCAAGCACATTTACAGCATCTGGCGCAAGATGATGCACAAAGGGGTGCCGTTCGACCAGGTCTACGACCGGCAAGGGCTGCGGGTCATCGTGCCCGAGATCTCCGAATGCTACGCCGCGCTGGGGATCGTGCACACCCTGTGGCGCCCAATTCCCGGCGAGTTCGACGATTACATCGCCAATCCTAAGGAAAACCAGTATCAGTCGTTGCACACGGCGGTCATCGGCCCTAAAGGCCAGCCGTTGGAAGTCCAAATCCGAACGTCCGAGATGGACCGCGTCGCTGAAGTCGGCATCGCGGCCCATTGGCGCTACAAGAGCCAGACCCGGCACGACGAGGTGTACGAACGCAAGATCGCCTGGCTGCGCTCGGTCATCGACTGGCAATCGCAGGAGCGGACCGATGGTAACGACTTCCTGGCCACGGTCAAGGAGGATCTGTTCCGGGACCGGGTGTACGTCTTCACGCCCAAAGGCGAAGTGATCGATCTGCCGGCTGGCTCCACGCCGCTGGACTTCGCCTACCGCATCCATACGGAGGTCGGCCACCGTTGCCGGGGCGCCAGGATCAATGGCAAGCTGGTCAATCTGGAATACGAACTGCGTAGCGGGGATCAGGTCGAGATTCTCACGGCCAAGCGCGGCGGCCCGAGCCGCGACTGGATGAATCCGCACCTGGGCTACACCCAAACCTCCCGCGCGCGCAACAAGATCCGTCAGTGGTTCCGCCAGCAAGCCCGGGAAGAAAACATCGCCGCCGGGCGGGAGATCCTGGAGCGCGAGCTGGAGCGGCTGGGCGTGGACAATATCACCTACGAGGAGGTCGCCGGCCTGTTCGGGGTGACCAGCCTGGACGACTTCCTGGCGAGCATCGGTTGCAGCGACATCACCACGGTGGAGATCGCCGAGCGGGTGCTGCAACTCGGCAAGGTCGAGGAAGCGCCCAAGCCCGTGACGGAAGAGCTGGGGACGCAGGAGGCGCCGCAGAAGCCGGCGCCCGCGGGGCAGGGGATCCAGGTTCAGGGCGCGGGCAACATGCTCACCGTCCTCTCGCGCTGTTGTAACCCGATGCCCCCGGACGAGATCATCGGATTCGTGACCCGCGGGCGCGGTGTGTCGATCCACCGCCGCGACTGCCCGAATCTGTTGAACTTGAGCCAGGAGCGGCTGCTCCGGGTGAGCTGGGGGACGGCTTCCGCCAGCGCGGTGGGCGCCTCGCGGGTGAAGATCCGAGTGCAGGCGTATGATCGGTCCGGCCTGTTGCGGGACATCACGGAAATCCTGCAAGATGAGAAGATCAACTTGCTGGACGCTTCGGCCGTGACGGCTCGGCAGGACAACCTGGCGTTGATCACAGCCACGCTCGAAGTGCGTGATGCCGAGCAGGTGAGCCGGGTGCTTTCGCGCATCGACCGCCTGCCCAACGTCGTGGAAGTGCGGCGTCAGAAGGGGTGAATCAGCGAATGGTAGATGGCGGCTTATCGCCTGGTAGATTGGTAGATTGGTAGATTGGTAAATCGGTAAATTCTCCTTTGCTGGAAGCTGGTGGCTGGTGGCTGGAAGCTGATTCACGCATTCTCCCCGCGTCACTCCGTCACCGTGTCGCCGTGTCACCGTGTCACCGTATCACCCCCGGCCGGCGCGAGAGATCCGCGAACCACGCGGACAAGTCGAACGCGGGGTGTGGCACGGAACGAAGAGAGGGTCACTGCATTGGGCACATCGTACCCACGCGCTGGTGTGGTCTCAAGACTATTCCCGTCTTCGTCGGCCACGACAAACTGAATCGTCTCGTTGCCACCACAAGTAGACCAGTCAATGCCGCCGGCATCCGATGTGTCCGCCTTCCATTCATAGCTGTAGGCGCCATCGCCGACCGCGATCTCCTCGCCGAAGTCAGATCCCTGGGTCTCCCCGGCCGAGCAGCCCGGATAGTCGCTGCCTACACACTCGATGGAGTTGTCGTTGTCGGGGGGAGGATTGGCGTTGTGGTAATGTTGTGGTAATAGAGAACGATCTTGTCTTCGCTGTGCTCAAAGGTGCTGTCGCCGTTGCAACTGATGCGCGCTTCAATGCTCGTCAGGTTATCCTGCGGCAGCCGGCCGTAGAGTATCACCTGGAAGTACCAGAAGCTGTTGTCGGCTTCGCGTGTGACTTTGGCTTGCTTGATGTCAACGCTGTCGTCCACTCCGGGGTCATTGGGGCTGGTCTGAAACACGGTGACGCTCGCCCAAGCGGGGTCAATGGCGTCGTCATTGGTGTTGATAGAGGCAAAGACAGCCCAGGCGGTGGTCGGCAGCAGCAGAGCTGCCGCCAGCATCAACAGGAGTATCCTCCGCGAGGAACGGGTGTGTCGCACGGTATTCCTCCTCAGATAAGTCGCTTGCCCAAGCAGGCGTTTCATGCGCCGGCGTGCCCGGCTCAACTCCCACGCAGATCAGCAGATAAAATTATTTGATAAATCAGCGTTGATCAGCGCGCATCAGCGGGATCAGCGTTCTATCCAGCGCCCCCCTGAGTAGTTACCCTTTGTCAATCCGGTCTGTCCGGCCAGAGGCCACTGACACAGATGATGAAATGCACCATAACCATCCATAGAGTCCTCCTGAAGTGATGAGTGAACTGGATTTGATAGCTATAGGCGAGCGGGCGCATGGCGCCGGGGCTGCCAATCCAGGCTGCCCCACGCCCGCCCATTGTACGATTTGAGCCAGAAAGGGTATCTCTGCTGTTCCAGGCGGGCATACCACACGCCGTTCTGGTGAAGCAGGGCCGTTACCCTCAGATCCGGCCCGAAATTCGCCTGGGGGACGCCGGCCGCATCCACCACCCGGCCATCCTGCAGGCGCAGGGCGGCACGCGGCGTTGCCTCGGCTGACACCCCCGGCGCCCTCGACACTGCCAGTGTTATGCCGGCGATGATGCTCGAGCGAATGAAATTCCTCCGGTTCATGTAACCTTCTTACTGAGTATCCTTGAGATAGCGCACAATCTCCTGCACCTCATGCACCAGGTGCGACTGCGCGGCGTAGGCCGTCAGCGTGCCCGTGGCCGCATCCACGCTGAGCAGACGCCAGGCGGGGTGCGGCCGCAGGAGGGCCAGCGCCTCGGCGGTCCGCGCCGCATCCACAATCACCACGTCGTCCGGGCCGGGCGGGGCGCGCAGGTCGGCCAGGTCGGCGTGGAGCACCTCCAGCCCGGGCTGGCGGCACAAGCTGGCGGCCAATCCGGCCAGGGGGATGGAGTTGCTGCAAAGAAGGATGTGCTTCACGAGGAAGATTATTGCATAAACGGCGACGAAAGTCACTACCCCTGAGGTGTAGTAAAAGTATAGTTAAAGTGTAGTCCGGGGCGCGGGGGGGAACAGGGGTAGGACCTACGCAAAACCGGAGCGTGTGAAGCAAGGACGGTTGTGGATTTCTTTGAACCTGGTGGGGAAAAAAGAAACTCTCTCGACTAGCCCTTTCAGGCAAGCCACCCATTAGAGGGCGACAATTCGTCGAGAGAGATAAACGGCGTACCGTTTTGTTGATCTGATTATACACGAGACTCGCTGCATTGGCAAATCGAGTTCGGCCAGGATGACTTCTCGGCGGTTGCCGAAACGGATAGGCAAAGTAGCCGACTGCCAGGTCCACGAGCACTGCGGCGCAGGCTGCCAGTTGGCGCGGCGCGGCCAGCAGGCCCCGCGACGTCACTACTTCTGCCCCAACCCGGCCGGATCGGTCAGGTCGAGGAGCGGCGGGATGCCCAACGGCGTACCGGCGCGCACTTCCAGCGCCGCCTCGTAGACCACCTTACAGCCCCGCGAGCGGCCAGGCAAGCACGCCCCCGCCCAGAGGCAAGGCGGCGTGGCCGGGGTGAATGACGTAACCGTTGGTCGCACGATCGGCGAAGTCACGCCGGAAGGCGATGATCTCGCGCGCCATCTCGGGGCGCGCGGTGGCCGCGGCTTTGATCTCGATGGGGATCAGACCGGACTGGGTTTCAACGACCAGGTCTACCTCGGCGCCCGCGGCCGTGCGCCAGAAGTAAAGCGCCGGCTCTTCACCGCGATGCAGGCTCGTCTTGAACAACTCGGCGACGACCAGGTTCTCCAGCAGTGCGCCGCCCATCGGCCCGGCGGCCGCGTGCTCCGCGTCGCGCAAGCCCACCAGGTAGCACAGCAGACCGGTGTCGGTGAAATAGACCTTGGGCGCCTTGACCAGCCGCTTGCCCAGGTTGACGTAGTAGGGGCGCAACAGGAAAACCTGAAACGAGGCTTCCAGGATGGCGAGCCAATCTCTGGCGGTGTTGACCGCCACACTGACATCCCTGGCCAGGTCGCTCAGATTGAGCAGACCCGCGCTGCGCGCGGCCAGGCTGCGCAGAAACGTCTGGAACAGGGTCAAATCGCCGATATTACGCAGGTTGCGCACGTCCCGCTCCAGGTAAGTCTGCACGTAGCTGGCCTGCCACAGGCGGAAATCGCGCTGCGGATTCACCATCAGCTCAGGGTAGCTGCCGCGCAGGATCCTGCCCCAGACCTCGCTATAGGGGGAAGCATCGCTGGCGCTCATCGAGGATCGAGGCGCCAGAGTGCGCCCCGCCTCCCAGGGCAGCGGCCGCCCAGGCTCGCCGGCGATCTCGCGTAAGGTTAACGGCATGAGCTTGAGCACGGCGGCGCGGCCGGCCAGGCTTTCAGTAATCTGTTGCATGAGGAGCAGGTTTTGCGAGCCGGTCAGGATGAACTGGCCGGGCTGCTCGCGGCGGGCATCCACCCGCTCCTTGATATAGGGCAGCAAATCGGGCGCGTACTGGATTTCGTCATAAACCACCGGCGGCGGGTATAGATCCAGGAACCCACGCGGATCGCGGTTTGCCGCGGCGCGCACGTCGGGCGGCTCCAGGGAAATCAACGGCAACTCCGCGCCGAACTTATGCTGCAGCAGCGTCGTTTTGCCGGACTGGCGCGGGCCGATCAGCACCACCGCGGGAAACTCGCGGGTCGCCCTGGCGAGCACCGGTTCCAGGCTTCTGGGGATGTAGTTCTCGATCATAGTTCCTCCTGTGCATATTTGCAATTGTACTGCAAATATGCACAGGAGGCAAGTTTGTAGAGACCTTCGAGGTGTGGGCCACCTCAAAGGTCTCTCGCGTTCCGTTACTTCTGCTGGTTCAAGCCCGCGGGATCGGTCAGATCGCCCAAGAGATCGGGGAGACGCAACGGCGTACCGGCGCGCACTTCCAGCGATGCCTCTAGATCACGGCCGGCGCCTCGTACGGCTCGCGTAGTGGCCGCGATCAGGTTGCACTGGATGCCAACAGACGGCGCTTGTACTCGTTAGGGGACAGGCCCTTGAGTTCCTTGCCTTGATGCGGCCGCTCATTGTACTCGGCCTGGACCGGGGGCAAGAGTCCTTCTAGCTCGCCGGCGCCGTGCCAGTTGTGTCTGGCCAGCAGTTCCTTGGTCGTCCGCACCAGGCGTTCAGCAATGCCGTTGGTGCGCGGTCGCCGGGGCGCGATCCGCACGTGCACGATGCCGCGGCCGGCCAGCAAAGCGGCCATGATCTGGGCGGTGAACTGCTTGCCGTTATCACTGACCAGGTATTGCAGGGTAGCTGGCAAGAGCGGGGCCAGGGCCGCGACCACCATTGCGGCACTGACAGCCAGGCCTGCGGTCAGGAGCAGCACGATGGACGAAGCAAGTAAGACAACATCACGGAACGATGCGCGTTTCATTGAGCACCTCCGTCAAGCACGGGCTGCCGTGTCTGTCATCAGGCGCTCAAGCGCAGCCACCAGATCGTCGCTCCAACCGGCAGCGCAAGCGACCAGCCCCCGACGCGCTGGGCCGGAATGTCAATGCGCCCGGCCCCTGCGAATTCTGTGCGGCAGCCAGGCCGGCGCCCGTTGACAGTAGGCTTCCCACGCCGGCCCGAACTCGGCCGCCAGCGTCTCCTCTTCCCGCCGGGCGCGGACGGTCAAGCCGAACATCGCTACGGCAAAAAGCAACATCGCCCACGTGCGGTAGAGCAGCAGCCCGCCGATGCCTGCGGTGATGACCGCCAGGTACATCGGGTGGCGCACGAGCGCATACGGGCCGGCGGTGATCAGCCGGTGCCCGAGGTGGAGGCGGACACCGAATCCTGTTGAAGGCGCGAACATCGCCCCCAGCGTTCGCAGTCCCCAGAGGTAGAGGCCGAGCGCGGGGAAGTAGAGCAGCGCGTCGAGCGCCAGGGTCGCCAGCCGCACGGCCGCGGGCAAAGCCAGGGGCAGCGGCCGCCAGAGCCACCCCATCGCGGCCACGAACAGCAGCGTCGCCAGGGCCAAGATCGGGGCGCGTAAGAAGCGCGCTCCGGCGCCGACCTGGCGTCCGGCCGGGCGGCCGACGCTGCGCAGCATGTGCCAGACGGCCAGCGCCAGCGTCGCGAGGCCCGCCAATCCGCCGATGCGGCCCAGCCAGAGTTCAAGGGTGTCCATCGGTTTCCCTCAGTGCCGCCTCAACCGAGCGCTTAGGGCTAAGGACGGCTAAGGCTTAATAACTTACTCATCTGCTCCGGCAAATGAAGGGGGGACTTGCGCAAGTTA
The DNA here is from genome assembly GCA_002842085.1 of Chloroflexi bacterium HGW-Chloroflexi-1. Classification (GTDB taxonomy): domain Bacteria; phylum Chloroflexota; class Anaerolineae; order CG2-30-64-16; family CG2-30-64-16; genus CG2-30-64-16. Next base: position 673 of record PHCA01000175.1, on the reverse strand, counting down.
TTTAATTCTCAGTCCTTAGCTGGTTACAGTTCGCCCCCTGTCCTGCTCACTCCAGAGCCTGTTCCACGAGTTCGACGAAGCGATCAGGATCGAGGAGCAGGCCGGTGTGTCCCGCTGCGCCGAGGCTGATGGCCTCGACGGGCCGACCGAAGAGCGTCTCGTACCTGGCCCGGTCACCCTTGCCCTGCGTCGGATCATTTGCCGCGCTCAAGACTACTATGCGGCCCGGCCAGCTCGTGTAGACGCCCGGTCGCACGATCCCCCGGCGGATCAGGTCGGCGGCCACCGCGAAATGGGAGACGACGTCCGCGCGGGTCAAATCATGATCCATGATCTCACGGAGGGCTTCCTCCCACGCCTGGCGCTCGTCCGGCGGGACGCTGAGGATCTTGAGCAACCCGCTCGCCAGCAGGCGCTTCACGGGTCGTTCGGGAGGGCGCCCGCACGGCCAGCGCCAGGCCCAGGGCCCAGATTGGGATTCCCAGCACGTTCCGCGCGCCTTTGCGTGAGGCTTTTCCAAGTCCAGCAGGTCATTGACCACTACACAAACAGGCCAACAACGCCTATTTTCAGATCAGTTACTCATGCCGGGCGCGGCGCCACGGCGGATGAAAATGGTGGCTCGGTCGCAGACCGGCCACAGCAAGGGATTCGTTGGTTTCTAAATTCGTTG
>PHCA01000174.1 GCA_002842085.1 Chloroflexi bacterium HGW-Chloroflexi-1 | reverse complement strand
CTTTGCTCTTTGCCCTTTGCTCTTTGCCCCTTGTCTACTTGTTTCCTTGTCTACTTGTTTCCTTGTTTCCTTGTCTACTTGTTTCCTTGTCTACTTGTTTCCTTGTTTCCTTGTCTACTTGTTTCCTTGTCTACTTGTTTCCTTGTCTACCTTCTTCCTCCACCGCGGCCGGGTAACTGCCCAGTAGTTTGACGAAGGCCGAGCGCGCCAGCAGCCCGCTCAACGCGCGATGCACGTTCGTGTCTTGCCAATGACCTTCCAAGTCGACATAAAAAACGTAATGCCATGGTCGGTCGCGCCGCGGGCGGCTCTCGATCTTGGTCAGGTTGATGTTGCGGCTGGCGAACTCGCCCAGTGAATTGTAGAGCGCGCCCGGGGTGTGCGTGGTGGCGAACACGATGGAGGTCTTATTGTGCGCCGCGGGCGGCGGCTCCTCCCGGCCCAACAGAAAGAAGCGGGTGGTGTTGTAGGGCGAGTCCTCGATGCCCGCGTCGAGCACGTTCAGGCCGTAGGTCTGGCCCGCCAACGCGCTGGCGATGGCTGCGGCACCCGGCTCGCGGCTGGCGGCGAGCTCGCGTGCCGCGCCGGCGGTGTCGTAGGCCGGCACGACTTCCCAGCCACGGGTCTTCAGGTAACGGGCGCATTGCGCCAGCGCCTGCGGATGCGAGCGGACGCGGCGGATGTCGGCCTGGGTCGTGCCGGGTGGCGCCAGCAGGCAGTGCCGCACGCGCAGCTTGACCTCGGCGGCGATCCGCAGGTCGTGATCCAGCAGCAAGTCGTAAGCCTGGTTGATCGAGCCGGCCTGGGAGTTCTCGACGGGCAACAGGCCGTACGCGGCCTTGCCGGTCTCGATCGCCGCGAAGATCTCCTCGAAGCTCGCGCTGGGCAGGGTTTGGATGTGGTTGCCGAGATACTGAAAAATCGCCTCCTGGGAGTAGGCGCCGGGTTCACCCTGATAGGTGACGGTGGCGCCGTGCGGGACGTGGAAAACGGGTTGGCCGTTGGCGGCCGGTCGCGGCGTGGAGTTGCTGGGCTGGCCGTTGCGGCCGCCGTTGTGGTCGCCGCTGCGGTCGCCGTTCGGGGCGGCCAGGTCCGGTCGGAGTTGGGCGGCCTCGCGCAGGTAGATGTGGTGGACGGCTTCGGGCGGGCGGCTGGTGTTCCAGTGGACCAGGACGCGGATGCAATGCGGCAGGCCATCCGAGACCGGGACCTCGACGGCGTCCATGAGCGGCACGTCTGTCCAGCCCATGCGTCGGGCGGCTTCGGCTGGGAAGGCCGCGTTCAGGTCCGGCGTGACAGTGAAGATCGCGCTGGCGATGTCGGCAGGGAAGATGTCGTTGGCTGAGACAAGCGCTCGCAACAACTCCTCCGTCGCCGCCACGATGGCGGGCTGGCTATTTTCGTCTACGGTCGTGGCCCCTCGAATTCCTCGGCAAAGCATTCTCTTTCCTCCGATTCAAAAAGATTCCAAAATTGGGCAAGATACAAAAAAAGAGCGTGGGGCCGGCTGCTCCACGCTCTTTGAGCTTACTCTTGACTTGGGTTCAGATACTTGTCAGGTTACCTCTCCCAGCCGGCGCGGGGCAGCGCTTCCGATGGCTCGGAAAATAAAAGTAGTAATAGGCGCCGAACAAGGAGATGTGCTTGTGCATCAAGTATGTTGCCTGTGAGATCGAATCGTTTCCCGGAAATCGTTGGGATCATATCACCGGTCGGCGGTTTTGTCAAACAGCCCGCGCCGGCGTAACCGCCGGCAGGAGGCGTCCCACGGCCGCCGCGATCGCGCGCACCTGGGCCACCAGCGCGGCGAACGCTTCGGGCGTGAGCGCCTGGTCGCGGTCGGACAGGGCCTGCTCGGGGTCAGGGTGCACTTCTACGATCAGCCCGTCGGCGCCGGCGGCGATGGCCGCCCGGGCGATGGCTGCGACGTACTCGGCCTTGCCGGTGCTGTGGCTCGGGTCCAGGATGACGGGCAGGTGGGTGCGGGATTTCAACACCGGGATGGCGTTGATGTCGGTAGTGTTGCGCGTGGCGGGCTCGAAGCCCCGGACACCCCGCTCGCACAGCACCACGCGGCGGTTGCCGTGCGAGAGGATGTACTCCGCGGCCATCAGCATCTCGTCGATGGTTGCCATCAGGCCGCGCTTGAGCAGCACCGGGTGCTGGCTCTCCCCGGCCGCGTGCAGCAGGCCGTAGTTCTGCATGTTGCGGGAGCCGATCTGGATCATGTCAGCGTAGCGGCGGACGAGGGGCACTTGTTCGGGGGTCATGGCCTCGGTAACCACGGGCAGGCCGGTGACCTCCCGCGCCTCGGCCAACAGTTCCAGCCCGGCCTCGCCCAACCCCTGGAAGGCGTAAGGCGACGTGCGCGGCTTGAACGCGCCGCCGCGCAGCGCGTGCGCGCCGGCCTCCTTGACCGCGTGGGCCGTCTCCAGCAGTTGACTCCGGCTCTCGACCGAGCACGGCCCGGCGATGATGGCGATCTCGGGGCCGCCGAAGCGGACGCCGTTCAGCGTCACCACGGTGTCCCGCTTGAAGAAGTCGCGCGAGGTCAACTTGTCCGCTCGGGAGATCGGCACAACTTCTGCCACGCCGGGCAGGTCGGCGAACTGCGCTTCCAGCCCGCCCGTTTCCTGGCCGACCACGCCGACGATGGTCTGCGCCTCGCCGTGAAGCAGGTGAGGGTGCAGGCCGCGCTCCTCCACGCCGGTGATGACCCGGTTGATCTGGTCCAGGGTGGCGTTCTGGTGCATGACGACTAACATGGGTTCGTTCCTTTCAATGGCTGGGGGCCGGCGCCAGGGCCGCGCGCAGGCCGCGCACGAAGCGGCCGGCCACGGCGGCCGGATCGACCGCGTTCGTGACGGCGTCGATCAGCGCCGACCCGACGATGACGCCGTCGGCAATTCGACCCACCGCGCGCGCCTGCTCGGGCGTGGCGATGCCGAAGCCCACGGCAATGGGGCAATGCGCAGCCGCGCGCGCCCGTTCGACGAAGCTGGGCAGGTCGGGTGGCAGGGCGTTTCGCGCACCGGTGACCCCGGCCAGCGAGACCAGGTAGAGGAAGCCGGAAGTCCGGGCCGCGATCGCGGCCACGCGGGCCGGTGTCGAGGTCGGCGCGAGCAGGTAGACCAGCGCCCGTCCGTGCGTGCGGCACGCGGCCTCCAGCGCGCCGGCTTCCTCCGGCGGCAGGTCAGGCACGATGAACCCGTCGGCGCCCGCCGCGGTCGCGTCGGCGACAAAGCGCTCCACCCCATAGGTCAGGATCGGGTTGACGTACCCCATCAGCAGCAGCGATTGGGTCACGCCACCGGCGCGCAGCCGGGCGGTCAACTCCAGGCCGCGAGTCAGAGTCATGCCGCCATCCAACGCCACCTGCGTGGAGTGCTGGATCGTGGGTCCGTCGGCCAGCGGGTCGGAGAACGGCACGCCCAGCTCGATCAGGTCGGCGCCGGCGCCGGCGATCGCGCGGATGATCTGCTCCGAGGTCGTGGCGTCCGGGTAGCCGAGGGTGAAGTAGGGCATGAGGGCCGCGCGACCCTGCGCCCGGGCCGTCGTGAAGGCGGTGGCGATGCGCGCCAGGCCTGTGGGTTCACCCCGAAAATCACTCATCTGCTTGCCTCCAGCGCCTGCATCACCGTATCGAGGTCCTTGTCCCCCCGGCCCGACAGGTTGACCAGCAGGATCTGGTCGGGGGACATCCCGGGCGCCCGCTTGACCGCCTCGGCGATGGCGTGGGACGACTCCAGCGCAGGTAGGATCCCCTCAGCCCGCGCCAGGAGTTGGAACGCGGCGAGCGCTTCGTCGTCGGTGGCGGCGGTGTACCCGGCGCGGCCCAGGTCGCGCAGGTGGGCGTGCTCGGGGCCGACCGCGGGGTAGTCCAGTCCGGCGGAGATGGAGTGGGTGGCCGCGATCTGGCCGCCCGCATCTTGCAGCACGCAGGTGTAGGCGCCATGAAGCACGCCGGGGCGGCCCATGGCCGGGTCGCCGAAGCGCGCGGCGTGCAGCCCGCTGTCGAGCCCCTTGCCGGCCGCCTCGACACCGATCAGGCGCACATGGGGATCATCGCGGAACGCGTGGAACAGGCCGATGGCGTTGGAACCGCCCCCCACGCAGGCGATACACGCGTCGGGCAGTCGCCCGGCCTGGGCCAGGATCTGCGCCCGCGCCTCGATCCCGATCACCGATTGAAAATCTCGCACCATGGTCGGATAGGGATGCGGCCCCAGCGCCGAGCCCAGGAGGTAGTAGGTGTCTCCGACGTTGGTCACCCAGTCCCGGATCGCTTCGTTGATGGCGTCCTTCAAGGTGCGGCTGCCGCCATCGACCGGGCGCACTTCAGCGCCAAGCAACTGCATCCGCAGCACGTTGGGCTGCTGGCGAGCCATATCAACGCGGCCCATGTAGACCACGCACTCCAGCCCGAGCAGCGCCGCGACCGTGGCCGCCGCGACGCCGTGCTGGCCCGCGCCGGTCTCAGCGATGATACGGCGTTTGCCCATCGCGCGGGCGAGCAGCGCCTGCCCCAGCGCGTTGTTGATCTTGTGTGCGCCGGAATGGGCCAGGTCCTCCCGCTTGAGATAGACCTGCGCGCCGCCGAGATGCGCGGTCAGCCGCCGGGCGTGGCTGAGCGGTGTCGGGCGTCCCACGTAGGTGCGCTGGAGATCGTCCAACTCGGCCAGGAACGCGGGGTCGCCGCGCAGCGCCAGGTACGCGGCTTCCAGCTCGGCCAGCGCCGGCATCAACGTCTCGGGGACGAACTGTCCGCCGTAGGGGCCGAACTTAGCCGGGAGAGGGCTGATAGTGGTGCGTATTGGGTATTGGGTATTGGGCATTGGGTATTGGGTATTGGG
>PHCA01000173.1:19930-23198 GCA_002842085.1 Chloroflexi bacterium HGW-Chloroflexi-1 | reverse complement strand
AGCGTTCTTTGCGCCTTTGCGTGAGTCATTTGGTTCCGGCTACGCCGGGTCAGGTAACTACTCAGCCTGTCATTGCGAGGGTCTCGCTGTATCGTTGGCAATATAAGCAGGAAGATGATATCGTTCCTCGAGCAGGCTCCGTAAGGGAAGGTCGCGCCAATCCACAGTGTATACGCTGTTCGACCGGTTGTCAATACCGAATTGACTCGAAACGGGCCAGTCCTCTGACCCCACCGGCGCCCACCGGCGCCCACCAGCCCGCATCGAGCGGCGGCTTCACGATAGCCGCAGCAGCAACATCTTGAGGTACGGCTCCGCGCCCGGCGCCGCGGGGAAATCCACAGCCGGCTCGTGGTAGACCCCGGCGACCTCCGCGGTCCGCCCGATCCCGGCCAGACCCGCCAGCGCCTGATCCCGGAAGCGCCGCCAGGGCAGCTCCGCGACGTTGCAGCACGCCAGCAGCAGTCCCTCCGGTGCGGTGCAACCCGCGGCCAGGCCGGCCAACTCGCCGTAGTCGCGCGCCGCGCTGAAACGCCGGCTCTTGGTCCGGGAGAAGCCGGGCGGGTCCAGGATCACCAGGTCGAAGCGGTCGCCGCGTTTGGCCAGCCGCGCCAGCCAGTCGAAGACGTCGCCATAGACGAAGTCGTAGGGGTCCGGCTCGAAGCCGTTGGCCCGATAGTTGGCCTGACCCCACGCCAGCGCGGGCCTGGAGAGATCCAGGTTGAGGACACGGGTCGCACCGCCCGCGACCGCGGCCACGCCGAAGCCGCAGGTGTATGCAAAACAGTTCAGCACGCGGCGGCCATCCGCCCAGGCCCGCACCCGCACCCGGCCCTCGCGCATGTCCCCGAACAGGCCCACGCTCAGCCCCTCGCCGGGGCGGATCAGATAAGCCAGGCCCGCCTCGGCCGCGACGAGCTCGCCCAGGTCCGGCCCGTAAACCGGCCGGGGTGGAGCTAACGCCGCCATCTGGTCCTCGGGGATGCGGCCCGCCTCTTTGGGCCGGTGCTTGACGTAGATCGAACGGCCGCCGGTCGTCTCAGCGAGCAGGGTGACCAGGGCCTCGGGGATCGGCCGGGGTGAGAGCCGGTCATCGGCGTCGTAGAGGCTGGCGACCAGCGCGTCGCCGTAGCGATCGACCGTCAGGCCGGGCAACCCATCGGCCGCGGCGTTGACCAGCCGGTAGATGGTGGTCTCGGAGTCGGCGGCCAGGGGCGCGCGGCGCTCGACCGCCAACCGGAGCAGCTCCCGCAGCGCGGCGGGCCGCGGCGCGGTGAAGGTGACCATCTCGCCGGTGGCCGGGTGGGGCAGGGTCAGTTGGTGGGCATGTAGAAACAGGCGCGGCGCGGGCTGATCGGCCGGCCCGTAGAGCGGGTCGCCCACCACGGGCAGGCCGACGTGGGCCAGGTGGACGCGAATCTGGTGGCTGCGGCCGGTCTCCGGGATGATTTCCAGCAGGCTGTAGACGGGGGCGCCGTGCGCGGGCGCAAGACCTTGGGCGGGCGCAAGGCCCTGGGCGGGCGCAAGACCCTGGGCGGGCGCAAGGCCCTGGGCGGGCGCAAGACCCTGGGCGGGCGCAGCAAGACCCTGGGCGGGCGCAAGACCCTGGGCGGGCGCAAGACCCTGGGCGGGCGCAAGACCCTGGGCGGGCGCAAGACCCTGGGCGGGCGCAAGACCCGCCCCTACGGTGTCGATCACCCGATAGCGAGTGCGCGCCGGTTTGCCCTGCCGATCCTGCGGCGACGTGACCCGGTAACGGCCGCCGCGATCCCGGACGATCGGCGCGTCGATCACCCCTTGAGATTTGCGGGGCGCGCCGTGGACCAGCGCCAGGTAGACCTTGCGCACGTCACGGCCCTCGAAAGCCGCGGCCAGCGCGGGGTTGGCCTCCCGCCGCGCCGCGAAGAGCAGCACGCCGGAGGTGTCGGCATCCAGCCGCTGGTGCATCCCCAGGTAGGCCAACCCGGCCTGCGCCTGGACGATCCGCAGCGCGTCGCCGGGATACGGATCGCCCGGGTCGGCCGCGTGCGTGGGCACGCCGACGGGCTTGTCGACGACGATGATGTCCGGGTCTTGGTAAAGGATTGGGATGTGCATGGTTGCTTGGTGGAATGGTAGATTGGTAGATTGGTAGATTGGTGGGTTGGCGGCTCGCCGGGGAAGAGCGCCCAATCTACCAATGTACCATGTACCAATGTACCATGTACCAATGTACCAGTTACGGAGCAAGCCGGCTCAAATCCCGCGGAAACAGCGTGCCCAGGCGGATGTTGTCCAACCCCAGCAGTTGCATGACGAAGCGCTCCAGGCCGATGGCGAAGCCGCCGTGGGGCGGCATGCCGAACTTGAACGCCTCCAGGTAGGTCTCGTACGGCGCCAGGTCGGTGACCCCCTGCCGGGCCAACGCGTCCAGGTAGTCCTGGTACAGGTGCAGCCGCTGGCCGCCGGTGATCAGCTCGACGCCGCGAAAGAGCAGGTCGAACGAGTTGGAGTAGGCCGGGTCGGCCGGGTTGGGGTGGGTGTAGAACGGCCGCTTGCCCATCGGGTAGCCGGTGACGAACAGGAAATCGCTGCCGAACTCCGTCCTGGCCCACTCGCCCAGCCAGCGCTCGTGCTGCGGCGCCAGGTCCGGCTCGCCGCGGCAGTCCTCGCCCCAGCGCGCCAGAATCAGCAGCCGAGCTCCACGTCCAGGCTGACGTATTCGTTGATGTGGCGCACCGTGTCGTGCGGCTCGGCGCGGAACACCGGCCCCACCTCGTAGACCCGCTCGAACACGCCCACCATGATCTGCTTGTAGAACTGCGGGCTTTGGGCCAGGTAGGCGCGCTGGCCGAAGTAGTCCACCGCGAACACGTTGGCGCCGCTCTCGGTGGCCGACGCGACCAGCTTGGGGGTCTGGATCTCGGTGAAGCCGAGCCCGTTGAGCGTAGCGCGGAAGCCGGCCATGACCCCGGCCGACAAGCGGAACAGGGCGCGCTTCTGGGCGTGGCGCAGGCCGATCACCGCGTGGTCCAGGAACACGGGCAGGCTGGCCTTGAGCGCCGGCTTGTTCAGGCTGAACGGGAGCGCGGCGCGCACGGGCGACAGGATCTCGAACCCCGGCGCGCGGATCTCGATCCCGCCAGGCGCCTGCGGCTCCGCGACGACGAGCCCCTCGACCGCCAGCACCGTCTCCGGCAGCAGGCCGTCCAGGCTGGCCAGCGCCGCGGGCGTGTCCACCACGACCTGGACCATGCCGCGGGCGTCGCGCAGCACCAGGAAGTTGATG
>PHCA01000173.1:4425-19919 GCA_002842085.1 Chloroflexi bacterium HGW-Chloroflexi-1 | reverse complement strand
TCAGGGGTCAGGAGTCAGGGGTCAGGAGTCAGGGGTCAGGAGTCAGGGGATCATCCGAATAACGCCAGGGCCGGTCTCCTGACCGTGCCCCCCTGGCTCGGTCGCAGACCGGCCAGAGCGCGCAATGGCTTGCCTGTCCCACGTGCCATATCGACTCCTCCCGGCCGTGTACCGCCACGAACCCCAACTGATCTCCCACACCCGACACAGCCATTTTACCACAATCCGGGCCGATTGGCTACATCGCGACCTCTCCCCCAGCCCCTCTCCTACACGGAGAGGGGAGCACATCCTCCCTACCGTTGGCTCACACTTCCCCTTTCCTTTCCAATAACACGCCGCCTGAGTTGCCGGGGTTGATCGGCGCAACGATTACATTGGGCGCAATCGGAGGTAGACCGGTTGGTGGGGGGAGCCAACGGTCTGCGAGCGAACGACGCTGGCATTATAGCAGGTTTATGAGAAGAAGCATATTTGGAGGGAATGTGAAGTTGGCACAGGGCGGCATCCGGCGTATACTGGGACAATGACAGTTGGGTCCCCGGCGCCTCGGAGGCGCCGGGGACCTGGATAACCTGGCTCCTTAACGCGTTGAGCGCCAGGTTGCCCTTGCCCTGGCGCTCAAAAAAGGAGGAGAAGGAGAGAAAACTCTTGAATCTCTCGAATGCTATTGTAGCACGAAACGCGCGCTCGCGCTGGACGCGCACCCCATGTTAAAGCTACACGTACATTGCGTTTACTCTACGCTCACCCTACGTTTTCCTGACTCAACGAAACGAGAAAGATTATGTCAACCCAAGAGTCGACCGACCAACCTTGCGAGCTGACCGCAGTAGACTACGATGAGATCCTGGCGCTGTGGGAACGCGCCGGTCTATCGGTCCGACCGGAAGGGCGGGATGGGCCGGCGGCGTTTGCGCAGCAACTGGCCAGCGGGCTCCAGCGGGTCGTGGGCCGGCGCGTCGGTTCTGCGCTGGTGGCCGTGATCGTGCTGACCCACGATGGACGCAAGGGGTGGATCAACCGGCTGGCCGTGGACCCGGCCTATCGACGACACGGCCTGGCCCGGGCGCTGATCGCCGAGGCGGAACGCTGGTTCGTCGACGAGCTCTGCCTGGAGGTGTGGGCCGCGCTGATCGAAGGGTACAACCACGAATCCCAGGCGTTGTTCGACCGTTTGGGCTACCGCCGCCACGACATCGTCTACGTGAGCAAGCGCACGCGGTCGGAGGCGTGATACCTTCCTCCCGTCGCTTCAACTTCCCGCTTCCGGCCTCCAGTGTTACAATAAGTCAGCAAATCAGCGAATCAGCGAATCAGCGAATCAGCGAATCAGCGAATCAGCGAATCGGCGAATCAGCGAGTCAGCGAATCGGCGAATCAGCGAATCAGCGAGTCAGCGAATCAGCGAGTCAGCGAATCAGCGAATCAGCGAATCAGCGAATCAGCGAGTCAGCGAATCAGCGAATCAGCGAATCAGCGAGTCAGCGAATCAGCGAATCAGCGAATCAGCGAATCGGTGGACCGACAGACAGTGTGAAACACCCGCGACCCCGCAGGCAAACCGGCCCGCGGATCACCCATCCAGCTTCTAGCTTCCAGCTTCCAGCTTCCAGCCCCCAGCACCCAGCATCCGACCCACCCTGGGAGCCCGGTTACCGCCACCTCCATTGCTCCGGCGAGCTGGCCGAACGGGCGCGGGTCGCGCTGGCCGCGTTGGCGCGCTGCGCGCTCTGCCCGCGCGGCTGCGGGGTGGACCGGCTGAACGGTGGTCGCGGCGCGTGCGGCGTCGGCGCGGACCCGGTGATCGCCTCGTGGAACGTCCATCCGTGGGAAGAGCCGCCGATCAGCGGGACGCGGGGCTCCGGCACGATCTTCTTCTCGGGTTGCACCGGCAAGTGCCGCTTCTGCCAGAACTACCCCATCAGCCAATTCGGCTACGGCAACCGGGTGAGCATCGAGCGTTTCGCCGAGATGATGCTGGAACTGCAAGGCCGCGGCTGCCACAACATCAACTTCGTGACCCCCACCCACTTCGCGCCGCAAATCCTGGCCGCCGTGGACGTCGCCGCGGCCCAGGGCCTGCACATCCCGCTGGTCTACAACACCAGCGGCTACGAGACGATCCCGGCCCTGCGGCGGCTGGAAGGGGTCGTGGACATCTGGCTGCCGGACGCCAAGTACGCCGACGATGCCACGGCCCGCCGTATCTCCGGTTTCGCCGGCTATGTGGCCCACAATCGGGCCGCGCTGCGGGAAATCTACCGCCAGGTGGGGGACGCGCTGATCCTGGATGCCGCCGGCATCGCCCACCGAGGGATGATCATCCGCCACCTGGTGTTGCCCGAAGGGCTGGCCGGCACGGCCGAGGTGCTCCGTTGGATCGCGCAAACGCTGTCCCCCCGCGTCCACGTCAGCCTGATGGACCAGTACTTCCCGGCCTACAAAGTCCTGGACGACCCGGCCCTGGGCCGCAAAATCAGGCCCGAGGAGTACGCCGCCGCGTTGGACGCCTTCGAGGCGGCCGGCCTGGAGAACGGCTGGATGCAGGAGTACGACGAGACGTGCGGGCTTGACCAGGTTTGAGTTTTGCCCTGGTTGATGGTATACTGGCGGCTGGTCGATTGGTAGATTGGTGGTTGGTAGATTGGTGGTTGGTAGATTGGTGGTTGGTAGATTGGTAGATTGGTGGTTGGTAGATTGGTAGATTGGTGGTTGGTAGATTGGTCGGTCACCAACTTGCCAACTTACCACGGTACCAACTTCCCAAGTTACCAACTTCCCACGTTACGTATCTTCTCAGTTTTTCGGGGCATGCTGTGGCCGGTCTATGACCGAGCCACCGTGGCTCGGTCACAGACCGGCCACAGCCCCCAGATTATTGAGAAGATACCCACGTTACCAATTTACCAACTTACCAACTTACCAACTTACCAACTTACCAACTCACCAACTTACCAACTTACCAACTTACCAACTTACCAACTTACCAAGTTACCAACTTACCAACTTACCAAGTTACCAGCTTACCAGCTTACCAACCCAGGAGGTCCCACCGTGCGCCTATCCATTTTGCAAGAAAACCTCTCCAAGGGCCTGTCCATCGTCGGTCGGGCCGTCTCATCGCGCAGCACGCTGCCCGTACTCGGTAACATCCTGTTGAGCACCGACGAAAACCGGCTGAAGCTGGCCGCCACCAACCTGGAGATCGGCGTCAGTTGCTGGCTGGGCGCGCAGGTCGAGGATGATGGCGCCATCACCTTGCCGGCCCGCCTGCTGACCGACTGGATCAACTCCGTGCCGTCGGAGAGGATCGATCTGGAGATGGTGGTGCGCACAATGAGCATGAACCTCAAGTGCGCCCGGTTCGAGTCCAACATCAAGGGTATCGACGCCAGTGAGTTCCCGCTCATCCCCACCGCCGATGGCGAGGAGGCCATGGGGCTGCCGGCTGCGACCTTGCGCAAGATCATCGACCAGGTCGTTTTCGCCGCCGCTGACGCGAAGGACACCAGTCGGCCCTCTCTCACCGGCGTGCTCACCCGGTTCGAAGGGGAGCGCCTGACCCTGGCCGCCACCGATGGCTATCGCCTATCGGTGCGCCGCACCCTGCTGACGACCTCGGCGCCTGAGGACCTCAGCATCATTGTGCCCGCCCGCTCCCTGGCCGAGGTCAGCCGGATCAGCGGAGAGACCGACCCGGACAAGCCCGTCGAGCTGTCGGTGGCCGTGGCCCGCAACCAGATCCTCTTCCGTTTGACCGGCAAAGGCGAGGACGAGCGCGGCGCGTTCCATCAAGTGGATCTGGTGTCGCAACTGATCGACGCCAAGTTCCCAGATTTTACCGCCATCATCCCGAAGGGCTTCACCACCCGCACCGTCCTGGACACGGCCGCGTTCCAGCGCGCGCTCAAGGTCGCCTCCCTGTTCGCCCGCGACGCCTCCGACCGGGTCATGTTGCAGATCACACCCGGCAGTGACACGGCGCCGGGCCAGCTCACGCTCAAGGCCACCTCGGCCGAGGCCGGCGACAACGTCAGCGAGATCGACGCGCTGGTGGAGGGTGACGCTCTGGAGATCGCGTTCAACGCCCGCTACCTGATCGACGTCCTCTCGGTCATCGACACGCCGCAGGTCGTGCTGGAGACGAGCCGCTCAGACCGGCCCGGCGTGTTCCGGCCGGTGGGCACGGGACCAGAGGAGTTCACCCACGTTATCATGCCGATGCAGTTGAATCGGTAGGGCGGAGTAAGTTGGTAAGTTGGTAAGTTGGTAAGTTGGTAAGTTGGTACCAATCTACCAATCTACCAATCTACCAATCTACCGTTCCACCAGCGTACTGCCTGTCGCAAGTCCTATCACACTACCGTGCGTCTAAACCACCTCTCCCTCACCAACTTCCGCAACTATGCGCGACTGGAGCTCAGCCTGCCCGACCGGTTGACCGTGTTCCAGGGCGCCAATGCACAGGGCAAGACCAACCTGCTGGAGGCGATCCACCTGTTGGCCACGGGCCGGTCGCCGCGCGCCACCGCGGAACGCGAGCTGATCAACTGGCTGGCGTTGGAGGATCCGCTGCCCTACGCCCGCCTGGTGGGGGAGATCGGCGAAGGCCGCGCGGCCCAAAAACTGGAGTTGGTGCTGGAGCTGGTCGCCAACGGGGGGAGCAACGGCCCCCGGGTGCGCAAACAGGTCCGCATCGACGGCGTACCGAAACGGGCGCTGGACCTGGTGGGGCGGCTGCGCGTGGTGTTGTTCCTGCCCGAGGACCTCAGCCTGGTCACCGGGGGACCGGCCGGGCGGCGGCGCTACCTGGACATCGCGTTGTGCCAGATCGCGCCCACCTATTGCCGCGCACTGAGCGGGTACAACCGGGCCGTGAGCCAGCGCAACGCCCTGCTCAAACGGCTGCGCGAGCACGGCGGTGACCCCGGTCAACTGGCCTTCTGGAACACGCGCCTGGCCGAACACGGCAGCGTGCTGGCCCACCGCCGGGCCCAGGCCATCCGCGCCCTGGATCGCAACGCCGCCGAACGGCATCTGGCCCTCACCGCCGGCGTCGAGCGGCTGCGCCTGGCCTACCTGCCCAGCCCCGACCTGGCCCTGACGCCCGAGGAAAACCTCCGCCGGGCCGGTCACCTGGCCGAAGCGGGTCCGGTCTACCACGCACGCGCGCGCGAAGAGTTCCAGGAGCGGTTCCTGACCCAACTGCGCGGCATCCAGTCTCGCGAGATCGCCGCGGGCACGTCGTTGATCGGACCACACCGGGACGACATGGCTTTCGCAGTAGACGACCGCGACCTGCGCACCTTCGGCTCGCGCGGGCAACAACGCACTGCGACCCTGGCGCTTAAGCTGGCCGAATTGCAGATGATGCAGGATGAGACCGGCGAAAGTCCTCTGCTGTTGCTGGACGACGTCATGTCGGAACTGGACGCCACCCGGCGCCACATGCTGCTGGATGCCCTGGCGGGGGTCGCCCAGGCGCTCGTCACCACCACCGACTGGGGCGACTTCAGCCCCGAGCTGCTGGCCCAGGCCCGCACCATGCGGGTCGAAGGGGGCCGCGTGCTGCCGGTGGAACAAGTCCATTGACTCGCTAAGGACTGAGAAGTAAATAACTTGCGCAAGTTCCCCCTTCATTTGCCGGAACAGATGAGTAAGTTATCAAGCCTTAGCCGTCCTTAGCCCTAGCTCAGGCATAGAACCCTTGCGAAGGTTTGTAAGCAGATTTCAGGCCGGAAGTGCCCTCGTCAGCCAAGAATCGCTCTATCGGTAAGGCTATTCGCAACCTTCGCAAGGGTGGCTGAGGAGAAGGAGATGAGATGATGATGGACGAGTTTTATCAGGCCAGGCTGGATGAGCTACTGAGAGAATTTACGTACTATTTGATAGAGCATCCCGAATTCTCTGAAAACATCCCAGATCAAGCCCAAGTGGTGTTATTAGATCAACACGACCCGCAATACAGCCAACATGCTATCGAGAACGCTCAACGGGCCAGGCTGACCGATGACGTGCCCGACCGGCCGATTGCCTATATCGCCGTAGATGAAATGACCCCCGTCCGGTCGCGTTTGCGCAGCCTCCGGGTACTCGAATCACCGCCGGTGTATGTGTCAGCCTGAGAATTGCCTGGCGCCTTGACCCTGACGTCACCGCCACCCGCACCACGGACGACCTGCGGATCATGCCGGCATGGCCGTAATCGCGCGGGTACGGCGGCGGTTTGCCTTGGCGTACTGACCATACACTCCAGCGCCCGGCCGCTCTGCGCCGGGCGCTTTGTTTTCGACCACGCGTTGTGCTATACCGCCGCCTCTTCCGCCCATCCCTCGTCGGCCGCGCACCCCAACGGCCGCTTGCGCGGGAGGCCCTGTCCCCGCGGATAGCCCTCCGGCGTCTGCGCCACCTTGTCGATCACCACCAGGACCCGCGTTTCGGCCAGGCCGGGCACCTCCACCGGGATCAGCTTGCGCAACCGGCCGCCCAACATGCTGATGCCGTGCTCGGCCGCCAGGATTTCCTCTGGCGCGGCCGAACCCTTGTAGGCCACCACCCGCCCACCGCGTCGCGCCAGCGGCAACAGGTACTCCACCAGCGTCGGCAACGCCGCCACCGCGCGCGCCAGAACCAGGTCGTAAGTGGCCCGATGGGGCTCTCGGAGCGCCAACTCCTCGGCGCGGCCCTGGACCATCTGCACGTCGGTCAGGCTCAAGCGCGCCGCCACGTGCTCCATAAACCGCACCTTCTTCCCTGTGGACTCGATCAGACATAGGCGTATCCTGGGCCAGACGATGCGCAGCGCCAGTCCCGGCAGGCCGGCGCCCGCCCCCACGTCCACCACCCGCAGGCCCCGGTTCAGGAACGCGGTCGTAGACACCCCCTCCAGCGCGGCCAACGCCGGCAAGAGGGAGAGGGAATCCAGATAGTGCCGGATCTCCACTTGCTCGGGGTCGGTCACCGCCGTCAGATTGAAGCGCTCATTCCAGGCCAGCAACTCCTCGGTGTAGGCCTCGAAAGCTGCAACCTGAGCGGGAAGGAGGGCCAGCCCCATCTGAGCCGTGCCGGAAAGCAGTCTCTGCATGGCGCAAATTATACCACCCCTGAGTGGGTGGGCAAAACGATCCCCGGAAACAAATCAGAGGCCAGATCCCTGGTCCAAGGGATCTGGCCCGTCTCGTGGTTCGTATGAGCCGCCGCGATTTTCAGATGTTTTTGGTACCTGTCCAAAAAATGCGCTGGTCGGTCTGCGACCGAGCCAGGGGGCACGGTTACAGACCGGCCCCAGCGAATATTCGGATAGATTCTTGGTGCGAAGAGACCTGTCCGGGGCGGCTGGCGGGACCTGTGACGATGGCCGGCCCGTCAAATGGGCCGGCCACCCGTTACTGAGTCGTGATCCCCAACAGCAACAGGTCCACCATTCCGGTCAGGCGTTCCTCGAGACTGTAGGACTTCGGGGACTCACACCAGCGCACCAGTTGCTGCAGGTAGAGTGCATCCAACGCGGCCGCCAACATGTCGGGCTCCAACTGGGCGTTGATCTCCCCCGTGCGCTGGGCCTGGCGAATCAACAAGGACGCCATCGGTTGCACGCTGAAGCCGCCCGCATCGCCCGCCAATAGATCGGGGACGCTGATGCCGCTTCGGAAGATCAGGCTCACCAGGTCGCGATCTTTCTCCAGGCTGCTCGCCAACGCACCGAGCAGGCGCTTCAGCTTGCCCAGCGAGGAACCGAACCCGTTGCTGGTGGACATAGCCATCATCCCGAGCCGGCCGATCTCTCGTGTGCCGAGATAACGCAACACCGCGTCCTTGGTCGGGAAATAGTTGAAGAATGTGCCCTTTGCCAATCCGGCCTGCCGCGTGATCTGGTCCACGGTAGTCCCCTCATACCCCTGGGCGCGAAACAACGCCAGCGCGGCCTCGTAGAGGCGCTCCCGTCGTTCGTACTTCGCGGTTTCCCGTTTGCCGTTAATCTGTTGAGTCATCGTGAGCCTTTCTTGAAAACATGACCCCGGTCACGATTTGATTGTACGTCACTCGGGGGAAATGGTCAAACTGCAAGAGCGGTATGCATGACGCTCACCTGAAAAGACGTAGAAAAAGCGCCGCGGTAACGGGCAATTTGACCGGAGTTCAAGAATTAGGCCGTTCCAGAAAAATAGATGTCCCAATATCGCCGGTTTCTCTGGGAATCTCAGGAGGTCCACCGTGGCTCGGTCAGGAGACCGGCCACAGCCACGCCGGATTATGGCTGTCGCTTGAGAGGATACCGAGTCAAGAGCATTTAAGGCCTGTTTTGACACGCTACCTCAGCGGGTTTATAATTGGCGCCTATGTAGGGGTGTCGTCGGAGCCTGCCCACATCATGGGTGGGCTTTTGCTTTGAGAACGACCGGGAACCGGTGACGTCAGCGCGGCCCCCTGATTGCGAGTCGAACACAGGATATGATGCAGACCGTAGAACCGGACAGCGTGGCCGTGCAGGAGCGCGTCGCCGAATACCAGCCATCTCGATCGTGGCGCACCTGGTTCATCGGGCGCCCGCTAGCTACCGCCGACGCACCGCATCAGACGATCACCAAGAAGATCGGGCTGGCGGTGTTCGCTTCCGATGCGCTTTCGTCAACCGCGTACGCCACCCAGGAGATCCTGGTCATCCTGGCCGCGGCGGGAACGATGGCGTTCGGGTACGCGTTCCCGATTTCGCTGGCGATCGTCGTCCTGCTGGCGATCGTCACGCTTTCATACGAACAGACGATCCACGCCTATCCCGGCGGCGGCGGCGCCTACATCGTGGCCCGCGACAACCTGGGGGAACTGGCCGCGCAGACCGCCGGGGCCGCACTGCTCACCGATTACATCCTCACGGTCGCGGTGTCGGTGTCGTCCGGCGTAGCCCAGATAACGTCGGCGTTTCCAGTCCTGTTTCCCTACCGGGTACACCTGGCGGTTGGACTGGTGCTGCTTGTCATGGTGGTCAACCTGCGCGGGGTGAAGGAGGCCGGGGCCACGTTTGCCATCCCCACCTATTTCTTCGTCGTGACCATGTTCCTGACCGTGGGCATCGGCCTGGCTCGCTACCTGCTCGGGTCGCTGGGCGCCGTCGTCAACCCACCCCCCGTGGAAATCATCGACACCGCGCGCGCGATCACGCCGTTCCTGATCCTGCACGCCTTCGCCAGCGGCACGGCCGCCCTGACCGGCGTCGAGGCGATCTCCAACGGGATCACCGCGTTCAAGGAGCCGCGCAGCCGCAACGCCGGCATCACCCTGATCTGGATGTCGGTCATCCTCGGCACGCTCTTCCTGGGCATCTCGTTCCTGGTCGGACCCATCGGCGCGGTACCGTCGGAGACTGAGACGGTGATCTCGCAGTTGGCCCGCACCATCTACGGGGGACAGGGCATCCTATACCTGGCCATAATCGCGGCCACGGCGGTGATCTTGATCATGGCCACCAACACGTCCTTCGCCGACTTCCCCCGGCTGAGCGCGCTCGTCGGTGCGGATGGCTTCCTGCCGCGTCAGCTCGCCTTCCGGGGTAGCCGACTGGTCTATTCGCGCGGCATTGCGGCCCTCGCCTTGATCGCCTCGATCCTGATCATCGTCTTCCAGGCCAGCGTGACCGCGTTGATCCCGCTCTACGCGATCGGGGTGTTCCTCTCGTTCACGCTCTCGCAGGCCGGCATGGCGCACCGTTGGTGGAAGATCGGGCACTTGCGGGCGGACCAGGAGCTGCGCGAGCGCGGATCGACCCTGCGCTACGAGCCCAACTGGCAGACGAAGATGCTCGTCAACGGCCTGGGGGCGGGCTGCACGGCGATGGTGATGGTGATTTTCGCCGTCACCAAGTTCCACGATGGGGCCTGGGTGGTGCTGATCCTGATCCCGCTGCTGGTGATCGGTTTCAGCGCCATTCACCGACACTATCGCCGGGTGGCCGCGAGCCTTTCGCTGGACGACTACGGCGCGCCGCCCCCCATCGCACGCCACCGGGTGATCATGCCGATCAGCGGCGTGCACCGCGGCACGCTGGCCGCGCTGCGCTATGCGCACCTGCTTTCCGAGGATGTCACGGCCGTTCACGTCATGATCGACCCGGAAGAGGCGGAGCGGCTGCGGGAAAAGTGGGAATTGTGGGGGGAAGGGGTGCGGCTGGTGATCCTGGATTCCCAATACCGCTTGCTGTTGGAACCGCTCCTGGCGTACATCGAGGAGATCGCCAGCCAGCGACAGTCCAACGAGACCATCACGATCCTGGTCCCGCAGTTCGTGCCGCGACATTGGTGGAGTAACCTGCTCCACACTCAGACGGCCATCTGGCTGCGCCTGGCGCTGCTGTTCAAGCCGGGGATCGTCATCACCGACGTGCCCTATCAGATCGAGTAACCCAAATGGGTGCATTCCAGCTCATTCTAAATGCACCCAACTCAAGTTGACGACAGGGCGCGCGGTATCTTCTCAAGCGACAGCCGTAATCCGGGGTGGCTGTGGCCGGTCTCCTGACCGAGCCACGGTGGCTCGGTCAGGAGACCGGCCACAGCGAGCGATTCCCCGAAAAATTGAGCAGATACGTCCTGAAGTAGGGTGGCATTCTTCGCCCGTCAACATGGAGATCCAGATGAAAGTAATCGTTGTCGGTTGTGGTCGAGTGGGCGGCGAACTGGCCTACCGGCTTTTTCGGAAAGGCTATCAAGTGACCGTGGTCGATCCGGACGCCGCTATTTTGCGCAACCTGCCGCCGGACTTCCGCGGACGTACCATGCAAGGCGACCCGCTGAATCAGGACGTGCTCCGGCACGCCGGTATCGAGCAGGCCGACGCGCTGGCAGCCGTCATGCCGTCGGACTCGATCAACGCCGTGGTTGCGCACATCGCGGGCGTCGTCTACCGGGTACCCACTATCGTCGTGCGGAATTACGAGGTCCGGCACCGCTCTCTACATGAAACGTTCGGCACACAAGTGGTGAGTCCTAGTGGTTGGGGCGCGCAACGCATCGAAGAGATGCTCTCCGGGCCCACGTTACACACCGTTTTCTCCGCCGGTAATGGCGAAGTGGAGATCTACGAGGTCCTGGCGCCCGAGGCCTGGGCCGGCCGCACCGTGGAAACCCTGGCGCCAGGGGACCAGTGCCGGGTGGTGACCATTACGCGCGCGGGCCGGGCCATCCTGCCCCCGCCCGCAGCGCAAATCGAGGCCGGTGATGTGTTGCATTTGAGCGCCACGCGCGAGGGGATCGAGGTCGTGCGGCGACAACTCAAGAAAACGCGGGAGGCCTGACATGTTTGTAGTGATTGCCGGCGGTGGTCGCATGGGCGCACAACTGGGTATACTCCTGGTGGCGCAAAAACACACGGTGCATCTGATCGAGAACCGACCCGACGTGTTGGCGCGCATCCATCACGAGCTGCCCACAGAGGTGATCTACGAGGGCACCCCCACCATGCCTCAGGCCCTGGAACAGGCGGGAATCCAAAAAGCGCAGGTGTTGGCGGCCTGCACCGCTGAAGACGCGGACAACCTGGTGTTGTGCTTCCTGGCCCGCGAACGGTATCACGTGGCCCGCACCATCGCGCGCATCAACAACCCGCGCAACGCCTGGTTGTTCGATGCGAAGTTCCACGTCGACGTGGCGATCAACCAGGCCGACATGATGGCCAGGCTGATCGCGGAAGAGATGTCGTTGGGCGACATGATGACGCTGCTCAAGCTGCGCAAGGGGGAAATCTCCGTGGTCGAGGAGAAGATCCCGGCCGGGGCGCGAGTTGTGGGGGTCGCTATCAAGGATCTGGCACTGCCCGAACACTGTGTCATTGCGGCCATCATCCGGCAAGGCGAGGTCGTCGTGCCCCGAGGGGTCACCACCTTTGAGGTCGATGACGAGGTATTGGCTGTCACCAACCGCCAGGGTGTGGCACAACTGGCCCACCTCTTTGCGCCCGAAGCCCACGCAGAATAGCGCCATGCAATCATTCAACCTGAAACGGTTGTTGATCGGTGACCCGCTCGCCACCGCGCAACAAGTACATGAGCGACTGACCAAGGTCAAGGCTCTGGCGGTATTCTCATCGGATGCGCTCTCCTCGGTGGCCTATGCGACCGAGGAGATCCTGCTCGTGTTGATCCTGGCCGGGAGCGGCGCAGTGCGCCTGGCCTGGCCAATCAGCCTGGGGATTGCGATCCTGATCGCCATCGTGATCACGTCGTACTACCAGACGGTGCATGCCTACCCCAACGGTGGCGGGTCCTACATCGTCGCGCACGACAACCTGGGCGTGCTGCCCGGCCTGGTGGCCGCCGCGGCGTTGATCACAGACTACGTACTGACCGTGGCTGTCAGCACCACGGCTGGCGTTGCGGCCATCACGTCCGCGTTCCCGGCCCTGTACCCCTATCGCATCACCATCGCGCTGGTCTCGATCAGCTTGATCACTATCGCCAACCTGCGCGGCGTGCGCGAAAGCGGCACGATCTTCGCCATCCCCTCCTACCTTTTCATCATTTCCTTTCTGACGATGATCGCGGTGGGGGTCTTCCGCTGGGTCAGCGGAGGGATGCCGCCCGCGCTGGAACCCCAGCACGTGTCGCCAGCGATCCACGGACTGACCCTCTTCCTGGCGCTGCGGGCGTTCTCTTCGGGCTGTACCGCGCTGACCGGCATCGAGGCCATCAGCAACGGCGTCCAAGTTTTCAAGCCGCCTGAGTCCGACAATGCCGGCAAGACGCTGATCATCCTGGCTACTCTGTCGATCACGATGTTCGTCGGGGTCACCTTCATCTCGCACCAATTCGGCATTGTGCCGAACGAGGCGACGCACGAGACCGTCGTGTCGCTGGTTGCCCGGACCGTGTTCGGCGCTGGCCCAAGACCGCTACATGCCTCACCAATTCGCGCTCGTCGGCGACCGGCTGGTCTACTCGAACGGCATCGTCATCCTGGGGCTGTTGTCGGCCGGCCTGGTCGTCGCGTTCGGGGGTCATACAACCCGGCTGATCCCGCTGTACGCGGTGGGCGTGTTCATGTCGTTCACCCTGTCGCAGATGGGCATGGTGGTGCGCTGGCTCCGGCTGCGTGGCCAGCACTGGCAGTTGAAGGCGGCCATCAACGGCCTCGGCGCGGCGGCGACGGGGGTGGTGTCGGTCGTGATCGCGGCCACCAAGTTCATCTACGGCGCCTGGGCGGTGTTGTTGTTCATCCCCCTTCTGGTCGCCGGCCTCCGGGCCATCTACCGGCACTACCGGAAGGTGGCCAGCCAGCTTTCGCTGGAAACCGCGGGCCCGCCGCCGCGCATCCGCCGGCACCGGGTCATCGTCCCGATCGCCGGCGTACATCAAGGGGTCCTGCACGCGCTGGAATATGCGCGCTCGATCTCGGACGACGTGACGGCCGTCTACGTCGAGGTAGACCCGGACGAGACAGATCGTGTGCGGGAACGGTGGGAGGAGTGGGGCTCAGGGGTGCGGCTGATCGTCTTGCCAGCCCCGTATCGTTCGGTCATCGGCCCGCTCATGAATTACGTCAACAAGGTAGACGACATCCGGCGCTACGACGAGGTGGTCACCATTGTGTTGCCGCAGTTTGTGCCGGCCCAATGGTGGGAAAACCTGCTGCACAACCAGACCGCGTTGCTCATCCGGCTGGCCTTCCTGTTCCGCAGCAACACCATCGTCACCGACGTGCCGTATCGCCTCCAGGCGTAAAGGAAAGAGGAGATGAAAATCATCATCGTCGGCTGTGGCCGCATCGGCTCCGCATTGGCGCTCCGGCTCAGCACACAAGGACACACGGTCAGCGTTGTCGATCCGCAGCGCGAGGCGTTTAATCGGCTGGGCGAAAACTTCCGCGGCCGCATGATCGACGGTGTCGGTTTCGATCGCAACACCCTGCTCCGGGCTGGCATCGAGACGGCCGACGCGTTGGCTGCGGTCACGCCGGACGACAGCAGCAACGTCATCATCGCCCGCATCGCCCGCAACCGCTTCAAGGTGCGCCGGGTGGTGGCCCGGCTGTACGACCAGCACCACGCCAACCAATACCAGGTGCTCGGCATCCAGACCGCTTCGACAGCGGCATGGGGGGTCGATCGTCTGGAGCAGATGCTGTGCGCCCCGGATCTGGCTGAGGCCGTGACGATCGGCAGCGGTGGCGTGGAGATCGTGGACCTGCATCTACCGCCGGCCCTGGATGGCCAACCGATCGAGCATCTGCAAACTCTGGGCGAGCTGATCGTCGTGGCCTTGACGCGCGGCGGGGTGACTACGCTGCCCAAACCGGGTATGCGACTGCAAATCGGCGACCTGTTGCACCTGGGCGTGCCGCGGGGGACCCTCTCGCACCTGCGGGAAGCGCTGGATCACGCCGGGAAGGAGGTCGTCGCATGAGCACATTCGTCTTGATCGTGGGCGGTGGCAAAACCGGCTCGCACCTGGCCGGGTTGCTGCTGGAGGGCGGTTATCAGGTCAAGATTGTCGAGCTGCGCAACAGTGTGCTGGCCAAGCTCCACAAAGAGCTGCCCACCGAGGTGATCGTGTGCGGGGATGCCACCGACTCCCGCACGCTGGTGGCCGCGGGGATCGAGCAGGCCGACGTGCTGGCGGCCGTGACCGGCGATGACCAGGTGAATCTGGTGGTGACCAGCCTGGCCCGCTTCCAGTTCGGTGTGAAACGGGTCATCGCGCGGGTGAACAATCCCAAGAATTCCTGGCTGTTCACCCCCGACTTCGGCGTGGACGTCGCACCCGATCAGGCCGATATGATGGCCAGGCTGATCGCGGAAGAGATGTCGTTGGGCGACATGATGACGCTGCTCAAGCTGCGCAAGGGCGAGGTCTCCCTGGTGGAAGAAAAAATCTCCCCGGGGGCGCCGGCCGATGGCAAGGCGGTACGCGATCTGAAGTTACCGCCCAACTGCACGCTGGCCGCGGCGATCCGCAAGGACGAGGTGCTGACGATCCTGGGGGATACGGTCCTTTACGCCGGGGACGAGATCCTGGCCGTGGTCCGCAGCGATCAGAAGGCCGCGCTGGCGGCGGTCTTGACCCACAAGCCGACGAACCAGGGGCTGGCGATCAAATAAGGCAGTCGTCATCGACGAGCAGCGTTGGTGGAAACGCGATACAGCGCCTGCGCCTCGATGTAGAGGCGCACGGCCTCGGGCACCAGGTACCGCGTGGAACGACCCGCGCGGACCCGCTCCTGGATCTGGTGTGAGGCGATCTCCAGCTCCGGCATGTCGAGCAAGGTGACGCGCTCGCGAATGCCGGGGAGCGCGCCCTCCAGATAGTCCCAGTCCAACGGCACGTTATAGCGAGTCAGCGCCACCAGGTGACAGGCCGCCACCAGTTCCGCGGCCCGATGCCACGTGGGTAACTCTGCCAGGCTGTCATACCCCATCAGAAAATAGAGCTCCCCACCCGGATCAAGCCGTTGTTGAAAGATGCGGACCATGTCGAGGGTGTAGTGCGGCCCGGGCCGGTCGGCGTC
>PHCA01000173.1:0-4384 GCA_002842085.1 Chloroflexi bacterium HGW-Chloroflexi-1 | reverse complement strand
TCAGAAGGCATGCTCTTCGCTCCATTCCAGTTGCATGGCGCCAATGCGCACGCTGTCACCCTCGTGGACACCCCGCTGGCGCAAGGCCTCGGTGATCCCCAACGCCTCGAGGATGCGCTGGAACCGCATCACCGCGTCGTAATACTCCCACCTGGTCATGATCACGATCCGCTCGATGCGCCGGCCGCTTACCCGCCAGGCGCCATCCATGTCGCGCTCGATCGTAAAGCTCATGTCCTCCTCGGGCGTCAGGTCCGGCACGGCCTCGATCTCGGGCATCGGCAGGGGCGGCGGCAGCTCGGCCAGCAAGTCGGCCACCCGATACAGCAGGGCTTCCACCCCCTCACCGGTGACCGCCGAGATCGCCAGCGGCTCGGCCACCCCGCGCGCCCGCAACCCCGCGGCCAGATCCGGCCAGGCGGCCTTGACATCGGGCAGATCCATCTTATTCAGGACGACGACCTGGGGCTTCTCCGCCAACCGGACGTCGAAGAGGGCCAACTCCTGGTCGAGCGCCTCATAGTCCCCCAGCGGGTCGGGGCTGATGCCGTTGAGCAGGTGGATGAGCACCCGCGTCCGCTCCACGTGGCGCAGGAACTTGTGCCCCAGCCCCACACCCGCGTGCGCGCCCTCGATCAACCCGGGGATGTCGGCCCACACCATGTCCCGGTTCCCCAGATCCACGACCCCCAGGCTCGGTTCCAGCGTGGTAAACGGGTAGTCGGCAATCTTGGGCCGCGCCGCGCTGACCCGGGCCAGCAGCGTGGATTTGCCGGCGTTGGGCATCCCCACGATCCCGACATCGGCCAGTAGTTTCAGCTCCATCCGCAGCCACAGCTCTTCGCCCGGCTCGCCGTTCTCGGCGATGCGCGGCGCCTGGTTCGTGGCCGAACGAAAGGCGCGGTTGCCCCGGCCGCCCCGGCCCCCGCGCGCCACCAGCGCGCGCTGATCGGCGGCCACCAGGTCGGCCAGCAGTTGGCCGGTCTCAGTGTCGTAGGCGACCGTGCCCACGGGCACGGGGATCAGCAGATCCTCGCCCTGCGCGCCGGTCTGATTCTTGCCGCGGCCGTGCACGCCGTTGGGCGCCCGGAAGTGGACCTTCTTGCTGAAGGCCACCAGGGTGTTGATCTGCGCATCGGCCACCAGGTAGACATCGCCGCCCTTGCCGCCGGCGCCGCCGTTCGGCCCGCCGCGGGGCACGTGCGCCTCGCGGCGGAACGCCACCACCCCGTTGCCGCCATCCCCGGCCTTCACATAGATCTTGGCTTCGTCGAAAAACATAGGCGTCTCCATAATAACGAGTAACGAGTAAAATTACTCGTTACTCGTTACTCGTTACGTAAGCGCCAGAATACACGTAATGCCGCCTCTTGTCAAAACGCCCCCTGTCTTATACAACTCTAACACTAATCCAACGCCGTTCTAACACTGCGGTATTAGGATAATAGCGTAATAGCGCGGCTCCTGCCGCAACCAAACCCCTTTGCGTCGAAAGATTTGCGCAGATGACGCAAATGTCACGCTCGCTGTGGCCGGTCTCCTGACCGAGCCACCGTGGCTCGGTCAGGAGACCGGCCACAGCCACGGATTATGGCGATAGCCGAGGATACTCGTGGATCAGCGAATCTTTAGCTCAGGCAGCAGTAGGAGGTGTAACTATGGTTAATCTTGTACGAAGAACCCCGGCTCGGGAGATGTTGTCGTTGCGTGAGGCGATGGATCGGTTGTTCGAGGACAGCTTTATCAGCCTTCGGTGGTTCGGGGGCGCGGCTGCGCCGGCCGGCATGTTGCCGCTGGACATCTACGAAACGGGAGAGCATGTCGTCGTGAAGGCCACGGCGCCGGGCGTCAAGCCGGAGGACATCGACGTGACCATCACCGGCGATCTCCTGACCATCAAGAGCGAGATCCAGGAAGAGGAGAAGGTCGAGGAGCGCAACTACCTGCGCCAGGAGCGCCGCTACGGCAGCTCATGCCGCCAAGTCACCTTGCCGGCCGGCCTCGACACCGACCAGGTCAAGGCCAGCTTCGAACACGGTGTCCTGACCCTGGAACTGCCGAAGATGGAAGCCATCAAGCCCAAGACCGTCAAGGTCGTCACCAGGTAGCCCGCTGCGAAAACAGAACCTCGGGGGCCGCGCTGACTGCCGAGGTTTCACACCGGTTCTGATACCGAAAAGGAGAGAGATCATGGCAAAGTTTGTGACCCGTTGGGACCCGTTCCGCGAAGCAGTGACGCTGCGTGAAGCGATGGATCGGTTGTTCGAAGATAGCTTCGTGCCGGCCCGCCGGCAGGTCGCCCAGGAGCGCACCTTCCGCCTGCCGCTGGACGCATACGTGAGCCCGGAGGAGATCGTGATCGTCGCCAACATGCCGGGCGTCAAGCCGGAAGAGGTCGAGATCACCCTCGAGGGTGACACCCTGACCCTCAAGGGCGAGCGGCCCGCGCCGCTGGAGAACGTGGACTACGTGCTCCAGGAACGCACGTGCGGCAAGTTCCAGCGCACCCTGAACATCAACATCCCGGTGGACGCGGACAAGGCCGAGGCGAAGTACGAGAACGGCCTGCTGACGCTGACCATCCCCAAGGCCGAGGCGGTCAAGCCGAAGACGATCCAGGTCACCACACCTAAACCTTGACAATCGTCACAGACGCAGACGTCCAAAGGCCCCAGCGGGATTGTCCCGCTGGGGCTTTTTGCATCTTACGCCACGCCGAGCGCCAAACTCCCCATAAACTCGTGCAAAGATCGCATTGACAACGCGGCGGAACGCTTGTATTGTATGCGCAATACAGACAGTATATACAGAGTGCCAATTGCCAAGCGAGGAGCCATGAAAACGACCACGGTTGATAGCCGCTACGTTGTACGAAGGTTTTCAGAGGTGCTGGAGCGCATCTTGCGTGGTGAGGTCGTGATCGTCACGCGCAACCGGCGGCCGAAGGCGGCCATCGTGCCACTGGCGTTCCTGCAGCAACTTCAGCCAGAGCAGCCGTCCGCGGCCGCCCCTACTGTCTGAAACACCCAGGCCGGCCAGGTACGTCACTACCCAGCCGGCCCTATCCAGCCAGGCGTTCACCCACCTGGTCAGACGGCTCGATTGTAACATGCCAGCCGCCGACCCCGCAAACGGGCTGAACGCCGATGAGACGTTCAGCCCGTTCTGTTTGCGCGCAAACCAAACACCTATGGACGCCACCACTATCTGTCGCTACATGGCCCAGCAGGAAATGGCGCTCAACTCGGTCTTCGTCGCCGAGGGGATCGCCGGCTCGCTGCTGACTGGCCACCAGGGGCCAACTACCCTGACCTATCGCCTGCGCATCCATCAGCCCACCGCGGCGATCCTGGCGCGCGTCATGCGCCTGGCGTCCGCCATCGAGAGCGCCCTGGGCGCCGCGCCCGTGCGCGTCGCCACCATCCAGGGCGTCGTCCACATCGAAACGCCCTCGCCCTGGCCCGTGGCGATCTCCGCCGAACGCCTGACCGGCCGCGGCCTCTGCGTGCCCGTGGGCCTTGCCGTCGGTCGTGACGGCGCGACCGGCCAGCAGACAGTCGTCCGTGTGGACTTCAGCCAACCCGACCAGGCCCATCTCGGTCTATTCGGCGCCACCGGCAGCGGCAAGAGCACCGCTTTGCTGGCCCTGCTCTACCACCTGGCGCGCCAGAACCGGCCCGCCGCCGTCCGCTCCCTCATCATCTGCGTGCCGGCTAAAGCGCGCACTTGGCAGGCCGTCGCCGCGCTGCCCCACTGCGCCGCGCTTCTCACCGACCTACCCGAGATCGCCGCCGCACTGGCCTGGACCGCCGACCTGGTCCGCCAGCGCCGCGGCCGTTGCCCCGAATGGTTTGTCGTCATGGACGATGCCCAGGACGTGCTCAGCACAGTTGACGTAACGGAGAGCCTGCAAATGTTGGCTCGCGTGGGCCGCGAGCCAGGCGTCCACCTCCTACTCAGCACCCAGACCGGCGGCAAGGCCGGCACTGGCGCCACCGCCAACAACCTGCGCGCCCGTCTCATCTTTGCCGCCGCCGATGCGCAGTCGGCGGCCACCCTCGCGGGGCGGGGGCAGACCGGCGCCGAGCGCCTCGGTGCGACGCCTGGAGAAACGCTGCTCATCATTGGCAGCCAAGAGAGTCGCTTCACTGTCTCCGCAGTGCCGCCGGCCGCTTGGGCTGCGCTTCCGCAACGCTGCGCCACGTATCACCCCTGGTCGTCACCAATCACCGGTGACAACGCAGGCGGGGGTCTCGCGGCCGTTGCCGGCCCACTATACTGAACGGAAATCAAACGGGTGCATTGGAATCGAGGCTTTAGCCGGTTTTTGCGCTTGATTTCCGCCTAAAGGCTCGACTTCGTTTGCACTGCATCCATTTCCGTT
>PHCA01000172.1 GCA_002842085.1 Chloroflexi bacterium HGW-Chloroflexi-1 | reverse complement strand
GGCAAAGGGCAAAGGGCAAAGGGCAAGGCTGGTTCATGCATCTACGGATCTACAATGGAGAGTATCGCGCAGGTTTGATATTTTGTCAAGATGGATAAATGGAATTAAAGAACATATGAATAATATTGAGCTCATCAAATCGAGGAGTCAGTGATATTGGGGGATCATGGCGTGCTCCAGCTTCTGAAGGGTGGTAAGAGCGGCAGGGCGCGCAACAGGTGTGGGCAGAATCGAAGAGCGGCCGATGCTGCGATCAAGCCGGGAGACGGGGCACGCGCTCGGGTTCCAGGCCGGGGTTTCGCGCGGAGACGCGAATAACTCAACACCTTCCTGTTGCAGGTTGCGATACAAGCCGGTTTGGAGAAACGCCAGGCGCCGCCAATGGGCCTGACTCCACACACGCGTGGAGAGGTAGATGCCGTACTCAAGCCAGATCTCAACGGCCAGGTATCGCACCGCCCTGCTCAGCACTGGATCTTCACTGTCGATGATCACAGCCAGATCCATATCTGAATCAACCCGCGCCTGACCGCGCGTTCGCGACCCAAACAGGATAACGGCTAGCAGGCGATCACCACACTGCTGCCTCAGCCGATGCATGAAACCGGCAATCGCGTTTTGTTCCTGCACAGGCAAGGACTTTGCATCAAACGAGGATATCACGATGCCCCTCCACCCGGAAGTAGCGCTCGATGCGCGGGACAAAACGTCGCGCATCCTCCAACACCGCCTCTGCCGCGGTCTTGTCGGGAGCGAAAGCCACATCATAATCGCTGTCCAGGCGAGATCAGGATGACGGGTAGCTGTGGATGCCCGGCGGCGATTGGCGCTGTAGGACAAGGCCCCCGGCCGGGTCTTGATTCCGGTTCCGGGGGCCTTGTCTGCCGCAACGGTTGCATGAAGCCGTCACGCACCACGTACCACGCACCACGCACTACGCCCCACGCACTACGCCGTCACACGTTGCGATATTCGCCCTCGACGACATCTTCACCATCGGCGCCGTCCGGGCCACCGGTCCCCCCCATGTCGGGCGGCGGGGTCTGCGCACTGGCCTGCTGGTGCATGCTGGCGCCCACCTGCTGCCAGGCGTCGTTCAACTGATTGGTCGACTGCTCCAGCTCGTCCGAGCTCGCATTGCGGTCCAGCGCGCTCTTCACCGCGTCCATCTTCTCCTGCAACAGCTTCTTGTCATCGTCAGAGAGCTTGTCCGTATTGTCCTGAACGAACTTCTGCACCTGGTAGTGGGTGTTGTCGGCGTGGTTGCGGGCTTCGATGTCGGCACGGCGCTTGCGGTCCTCTTCGGCGTGGCGTTCGGCGTCCTTCACCATCTGGTCGACCTGGTCTTTGGCCAGCCCGCTGGAGGCAGTGATCTTGATGCTCTGCTCGCGGCCGGTGGCTTTGTCCTTGGCGCCCACGTGGAGGATGCCGTCGGCGTCGATGTCGAAGGTGACCTCGACCTGCGGCACGCCGCGCGGGGCCGGTGGGATGCCGGTCAGCCGGAAGTTGCCCAGCAGCTTATTGTCACGCGCAATGGGGCGCTCACCCTGGGTCACTACGACCTCGACTTCGGTCTGCATGTCGGACGCGGTCGAGAAGATCTGCGTTTTCTTGGTCGGGATGGTGCTGTTGCGTTCGATCATCGGGGTCGCGATGCCGCCCAGCGTCTCGATGGACAGGCTCAGCGGCGTGACGTCCAGCAACAAGATGTCCTTGACCTGACCGCCCAGCACGCCGGCCTGGATGGCCGCGCCGATCGCCACGACCTCGTCCGGGTTCACGCCCTTGTGCGGCTCTCTGTTGAAGAACTTGCGCACGGCGGCCTGCACCGCCGGCATCCGGGTCATGCCACCCACCAGCACCGCCTCACTGATGTCGTCGGGCCCGAACCTGGCGTCGGCCAACGCGCGCTTGCACGGTTCGATGGTCCGGTCGATCAGGTCGCCGGTAAGCTGTTCGAGCTTGGAGCGGGTCAGGTTCATCTGCAAGTGCTTGGGGCCGCTGGCGTCGGCGGTGATGAAGGGCAGGTTGATCTCGGTCTGCATCACCGTGGACAGCTCGATCTTAGCCTTCTCGGCCGCTTCCTTGAGCCGTTGGAGCGCCATACGGTCGTTGCGCAGGTCGATCCCTTGTTCCTTCTTGAACTCGTCGGCGATCCAGTTGATGACGCGTTGGTCGAAGTCATCGCCGCCCAGGAAGGTGTCACCGTTGGTGCTAAGCACCTGGAACACCCCCTCACCCACGTCCAGGATAGAGATGTCGAAGGTACCGCCGCCCAGATCGTAAACCGCGATCTTCTGATCGATCTTCTTGTCCATCCCGTACGCCAGGGCACTGGCGGTCGGTTCGTTGATGATCCGCAGCACCTCCAGCCCGGCGATACGGCCCGCGTCCTTCGTGGCCTGGCGCTGGCTGTCGTTGAAGTAGGCGGGCACGGTGATCACGGCCTGGCTGATCGATTCACCCAGGTACGCCTCGGCGTCGGTCTTGATTTTCTGCAGGATCATGGCCGAAATCTCGGAGGGCGAGTACTCCTTGCCGCTCAGCGCGACCCAGGCGTCCCCGTTGCCGTGCTCGACGATCTTGTACGGCAAGATTTTCCGGGCCTTCACGACCTCCGGGTCGGTGAAGCGCCGGCCCATCAGCCGCTTGACGGAGAAGATGGTGTTGTCCGAGTTGGTGATCGCCTGGCGCCGGGCGACCTGGCCCACCATCCGCTCGTGGGTCTTCGGGTTGACCGCCACCACCGACGGGAAGAGCCGGGAGCCCTCCGCGCTGGGGATGACTACCGGCTCGCTGCCTTCCATGACGGCCACCACGGAAAACGTGGTGCCCAAGTCGATTCCGATGATTTTGCTCATGTGTGAGTGACTCCTTCGTGAGAGAATTGTCGGGAGTTATGTTTTTCTTTCGCGACCCGCACCAGGCTGGGCCGCAGGACTTTGTCGCGCAGTTTATAGCCCCGCGCGACCTCGGTGATGATCTGGCCTTCGGCGAAGCCTTCGGCCTCCTCGTGGGTGATCGCGTGGTGCAGCTCTGGGTCGAACGTCTGCCCTGCGGTCTGGATGACAATCACTCCCTCGTTTTCCAGCAGGACCTGGAGATTGTACTGGATCAGACGGAAGCCCTTGACCCACTCGTTGTCGGCCTCTTCGGGCGACAGGGCCGCGAAGGCCCGTTCCATGTCGGCAGCGATGGGCAACAGCGCCTCCAGGATCCGGGCTGTGGCCATCGCGCTGAGATCAGCCTGTTCACGCAGCATCCGCTTGCGAGCGTTGCTCAGCTCGGCTATGGCGCGCCGCCAGTTGTCCAGATACTCGGCCGCTTCAGCGCGCGCCTGGGCCAGCTCTTCGGCCAGTTGTTCGACGGTCGGCGCCTCGGCGGCCTGGGCTTCCGGCGCCGCCCCTGTGGATGGGACCGGGGTTTCGTCGATGGCTTCGGTGGTGGTTCTCTGCTCGCTATGATTCATGTTTTCGTTCATTACTCCTTGGGACTCGTTGGTGTTTCCAGCAGAAAAGGTGTCTCAGGGTGGAGAGTATCTTCTCAATTTTTCGGGGAATCGCTCGCTGTGGCCGGTCTCCTGATCGAGCCACCGTGGCTCGGTCAGGAGACCGGCCACAGCGGGTGATCACGCAATCCGCAATCCGCAATCCGCAATCCGCAATCCATTCCCTCCCTCAATCGCGCACGTTCGTCTCGTAGCTGGTGCTGTACCAATCGCCGACCAGGTCACTCATCAGGCGCGAGACGTAGCGCACCGCGCCGATGGAGCGATCATAGGTCATGCGGATCGGGCCGATGACGCCCAACAGGCCGCTGGCGCCGCCTTCGACGCCGTAACGCGACAATACCAGGCTCAGGTCGGTGAACTCCTGCCAGCGCCCCTCCCCGCCGATCAAGACCTGCACACCCCCGATCTCCAGCGGTTGGGCAGCGGCCGTGACGACGTCGATCAGCGCCGGCCCCTCCAACGTCTGTACCATCTGGCACACCAGCTCGCCCCCGGCGAACTCCGGCTCTGCCAGGATGTGGGTCAGCCCGTCCCGGTAGAACGAGTGGCTGGCCGGCATGGCCACCATCTGGAGGATCTGGTTCGCGATTTCGCCGATCTGTTGGGCCAGGGCCGGGAGTGTCTTCAGTTGATCCTCGATCCGCGCCACCGTCAACCCCTCCAGGCGCTCGTTGAGCTGGGTGGAGAGGCGGCTCAGCGCCTCCTGCTCGATCGGCTGATCCAGGTTGAGCATCTGTTGTTTGACCGTGCCGCCCTGCAACACCAGCACCAGGAGGACCAGCGTGTCGCGCAAGCTGATCAGCTCCAGGTGCTTGAACTTGCTCTCGCGCGACCGCGGGGCGGTTGCCACGGCGGCCTTGCGGGTGGTGTGCGCCAAGACGGCCACTGCCAACCGTACCCACTGGTCCAATTCCAGGCGCGCCTGGTGGAATTGGTGCCGGATCATGAGTTGTTCGGTCAGCGGCAGTTCTGTGTCCCCCACCAGGTGCTCGACGAAATAGCGGTAACCATATTCGGTGGGGACGCGGCCGGCCGAGGTGTGCGGATGGGTCAGGTAGCCCATCTCCTCTAGCGCAGCCATTTCGTTGCGGATCGTCGCCGGGCTGACAGCCAGCCCGAAGCTGTCCACAAACGTCTTGGACCCGACCGGCAGGCCCTTTTCGGTATAAGAACGGATCACCAGGCCCAATACGGCCTGGCGCCGTGGCGTCATGTCACTCATGGCCTCACCTTTTTAGCACTCTCGCCACGAGAGTGCTAATGTCTCGGGTCCAATGATACCATGAAGGGGCGCGGGGTGTCAAAAAACGCGGGGGGCACGGTTGCAAACCGGCCCCAGCTACATTGCTCGCCAGGGGGAGGTTGTTAGCCTTAGCCTTGGCCGCCCGGGGGGCACGAGGTTGTTAGCCTTAGCCTTGGCCGCCCGGGGGGCACGGTTGCAAACCGGCCCCAGCTACATTGCTCGCCAGGGGGAGGTTGTTAGCCTTAGCCTTGGCGCCCGGGGGGCACGGTTGCAAACCGGCCCCAGCTACATTGCTCGCCAGGGGGAGGTTGTTAGCCTTAGCCTTGGCCGCCCCGGGGGGCACGGTTGCAAACCGGCCCCAGCTACATTGCTCGCCAGGGGGAGAATTAGTACGCGGCCCGGTCGAAGAAGGCCTTGAGCCCGGTGCGCAGCATGATCTTGAAATCGAGCCACAACGACCAGTTCTCGATGTACCACAGGTCGTATTTGGTGCGCTCGGCGATGGAGGTGTCGCCCCGCAGGCCGTTGATCTGGGCCCAGCCAGTGATGCCGGCCTTCTCGCGGTGGCGATCCATGTAGCGGGGGATGCTCTGGCGGAACTGTTCCACGTAGGCCGGCTGCTCGGGCCGCGGGCCAACCAGGCTCATGTCGCCCATGAGCACGTTGATGAACTGGGGCAATTCGTCCACCGATGTGCGCCGGATGAACGCACCGATACGCGTGCGCCGCGGGTCGTCCCTGGTCGTCCAGCCGGGGCCGTTGGTTTCGGCGTCGGCCCGCATGGAGCGGAATTTGATCATCGGAAACGGCTTCGCGTCCAACCCCATCCGTTCCTGGACGAAAAAGGCCGGGCCGGGGGAGTCCAGCTTGATCAGCAGCACGGTGAACATGAGGAGCGGTGAACTGAAGAGCAACAGCACGCTGCTGCCCAGCACATCTACCATGCGTTTGAGGGTCAGCTTCCAGCCGCGCAACGCCACATCGCGGATGGTCAATAGCGGCAGCCCACCCAGGTCGCTGATGGTGACCTCGGCGGCCATGATCTGGAAGACGTCCGGGAAGACGCGGATGCTGACCCGCTCGCGCTCGCACTGGGAGACGATCCCGACCAGCTCCTGGTGGGTGGCCTCGGGCAGGCCGATGATCACCTCGTCGATGCGCTGGGACTCGATGATGGCCGGCAGAGCGTCGATGTCGCCCAGAACCGGCAGGCCCATCACTTTGACTGCTCCGCCGTCCGGCCGGGCGGCTGATCCCTGATTGCGCTGGCTCGCGCTGGTGGGGGCTTCGGCAAACCCAACCACCTGGTAGCCCAACCCGGGGGTGTGCTGGATCTTTTGCAGGATCATGCGGCCCACCTCACCGGCGCCGACGATCAACACTCGTTCCGCACCGATGCCGTGGCGTTGTAGCCGGCGTTGTAGCCGGCTGTGCACGAACCGGCCCAGGGAGATGGTCACCAGGGCGGCGGCCCAGGCGAAGAGGAGCATCGAGCGCTGGTATTCCAGTGTGTCGCGCAGCGCGAAGCCGATGAGCGCGATGGTCAACAGGGTGGCGATGGAGATCACCCCGAAGATGCGATACACTTCGTCGATGAGCATCGCGGCGTGGCGGCGATGATAGAACTTGTAGATGAAGAACACCACCAGGGTGTTGATCACCTGGATGCCGGCCAGGATCGCGTAGTCGCCGAAAGGCCCGACCGGTGTCTGCGAGGAGAGGGTGCGCAGGCGGTAGGCTACGTAGAACGCCAGCAGGCTCATGACGGCGTCCGTCAGGGCCAGGGTGAGGGCGAACAACCAGCGCGGTCGCTTCATGTGGCCGCTCCCGGACTGCCGGCCCGCCCCAACCGCCCCCGCAGTCGCCGTCTCAGGAGGTCCAACCCGCCGAAGATCGCAATGCCGCCCCGGATCAGCCAATCCAACCAAAATGCGGTCGTCGCGCGGTAGTGTTTTTCGTAGAAGATGGTCAGCGCCCGGTAAAACTCGACCCGGGCCCGGTAGGAGCGCCGGCTGGCGGCCTCCTTGATGTGGGTCACAGTCACCGCCGGGTTGTACCACACTTGCCAGCCGGCGTCGGTGATTCGTTTGGCCCAGTCCAGATCCTCGCCGTACATCCAGAAGGTCTCGTCCAGCAGCCCAGCCTGAGCGATCGCCTCCCGGCGCACGAGCATGAACGCGCCGACCACCGCGTCCACGGGGGTCACCACGTCCGGGTCCAGATAGCTCAAGTCGTAACGGCTAAAGCGCGGGTTGCGCGGGAACAGTCGATCCAGCCGTAGCAGGTGCCACAGGGAGCTTTCGGGGGTGGGAAACGAGCGCCGGCAGGCATTGTCCAACGTGCCATCCAGCCGCACCAGCTTTGGGCCGGCAACGCCCGCCTGGGGATGGGTTTCCATGAATGCCAGCATCTCGGCCAGGGCGTCTGGCGGCAGTACGGTGTCCGGGTTGAGGAGCAGCGCGTAGCGGGGACCT
>PHCA01000171.1:4126-10779 GCA_002842085.1 Chloroflexi bacterium HGW-Chloroflexi-1 | reverse complement strand
AAGTTCAGATAATGTTTCGTGGTAGGGGCGATCCCTTGCGGTCGCCCAGGGCAGGCGCAAGGCACTGCCCCTACGAATCTTTATCTGACTCACTATATTATCTCCAACCGCCCGCTGCAAGCAAATATCCAGGAGAACATTCTGACCCGCGGCGCGTTCCTGTACGATGAAGTTCGCTTCATTTTGCAGCAAGAACTGCGCGAGCCCCGCAACTGCTTCGCCGCGTTGCAGGCCATCGCGTCGGGACGAAATCGACTCAACGAAATCAAGCAGGCTGCCGGCCTTGACGGCGCGATGGCCTACCTGGATACCCTACAGCAACTGCATCTGGTGGAACGCGTTGTCCCAGTGACCGAGATCCAGCCCCACAAGAGCCGCCGGGGTCTATACCGGCTCAAAGATCATTTTCTCCGATTCCGGTTTCGCTTCGTTCACCCAAACCGGTCACAGTTGGAAATGGGCGCCAGTGGGCCAGTGCTGACTGCCGCTGTCTTGCCACATCTTGATCTCTTCACCGGTCCGGTCTTTGAGGATGTATGCCGACAATTCCTTTGGCGAGCCGGGCAGAGCGGTCAACTGCCATTCGTGCCTACCCAGGTCGGCGGATGGTGGCGGGCCAACGAGGAGGTTGACTTGGTCGCACTGGACGAGAACAACGCACTGGTTACCGAGTGCAAATGGACAAATCGCCCGGCGGGCACTGACATTCCGGAAAACCTGGAACGCAAGGCTAAGCTGGTTCTGCCCGAACTGGCAGGACGCCGGCTCCACTACGGGATATGCGCCCGGTCAGGATTCACAGAGCAATTGCGACAGGTCGCAGCTACCCGAACAGACCTGCGCCTGTTTGAATTGGCAGACGTGCTGCTGGCATAGAACGATCGGTTGTCACTGCGTCGCAGCGAACCGGCGCCGGGATTCCGGTAGACCTGCTGATGCCCGCCGGAATCCCCGTTCTGTCGATGGTCGCTCCGAAACTCCCCACCCTGGAATCTGACCGGCTAGATCGCGGCCTCCTTGAGCGCCTTCTGCCGTTTGCGGTACGCCTTGATCCAGCGCATGCCGTAATCATCCCGGCCCATAGCCAAATCGGCCGCCAAGACGGCCGTAACCACCTCCGTTACCAGCGGATTCGTGATGGGGCAGGTCAAGCCCGTGTAGATCGCCATCGCGATGAACGCCGAGTTGATGTAGGCCCGGTCCGGCATGCCAAAGGAGATGTTGCTCGCGCCCATGGTGATGTTGACGCCAAACTCCTTCACCACCAGCTCGATGGTCTGCAGGGCAATCCGGCCGGCGTGGCTGTCCGCGCCCATCGTCAGCGCCAGCGGGTCGATCACGATATCCTCGATAGGGATGCCCAACCGGCCGGCCCGCTCGATGATCTTACCCGCCACAGCCAGACGCTGCTCCGGGGTCGCGGGGATGCCGTCGTCGTCCATGCACAGGCCGATGACCGCCGCGCCGTACTCCTTGACCACGGGCAACACCGCGCTGAGCGAGCGCTCCTCGCCATTGCACGAGTTGACCAGCGCCTTACCCCGGTAGAGGCCCAGAGCGCCCGCCAACGCCTGCGGATCGGCCGTGTCGATGCACAGCGGCACATCGGTTACATCCATCACCGTCTGCAGCACCTGCTTGAGCAGCGCCGGCTCGTCCGCGCCGGGGACGCCCGCGTTCACGTCGAGCATCCTCGCGCCGGCATCGACCTGGGTCAGAGCATCCGTGCGCACCACCTCGAAATCGCCTGCCTGGAGCGCGGTCAGCACCTTCTTGCGCCCGGTCGGGTTGATGCGCTCGCCGATGATCACCGTCGGCTTGTCTCGGCTGATCTCGACCGTCTGCGTCGCGGAAGAGACAACTGTCGTGAGATTCTTAGCCATTCCTTTCACCTCTTCCAGGGATTGTATCCTATCCATTCATTTCTGAAGGAGAGCACCGATGAGAATTGTAAACGGGACGAAAAAGTATCTTCTCAGTCTTTCGGGGCGCGTGCCCGCTGTGGCCGGTCTCCTGACCGAGCCACCGTGGCGGTCAGGAGACCGGCCACAGCCACCCCGGATTACGGCTATCGCTTGAGAGGATACACGAAAAATCATTCACCGGCACGTTCTCGACCTCTCCACCCCCCCGCTGTTTAAGCTCGACGACCCCCTTCGCCAGACCGCGCTCCCCAACGGTCACCCGTAGCGGCCAGCCCAACAGGTCGGCATCGTTGAACTTCACGCCCGCCCGCTCATCCCGGTCATCGTAGAGCACCGCCACGCCCGCCGCGGTCAGATCGGCGTAAATGCGCTCCGCCGCCTCGACCACCTCCGGCCTGGCCTGGCCCACGGTCATCAGATAGACCTGATAGGGCGCTACCGCCGCTGGCCAGAGGAGGCCCTGTTCGTCGCGATGGCTTTCCACCACCGCTGCCAGCAGCCGATCTGTGTAAAGGCGATAGCGTCCCAGCGCCAGCGGCTGCCCGCGGCCTTCCCGGTCCAGGCAGGTCGCGCTCGTAGCGCGGCCGGCCCCCGCGCGGCAGCGGGGGCCGGCCAGGGCGGCCAATTCGACGCCGGCAACCACCCGCACGGCCGCGCCACACTCGAGACAGCGGTCGCCGTCCCCCGCCAGGGTGATGTCCGCGACCATGGTTGCCTGATAATCCCGCCCCAGGTTGACGTTGAGGGTGTGATAACCGGGGCGATTCGCACCCGCTACGAGATTGGGCGACTGGGCGACCAGCTCATCGACGACCACGGTCACCCCTGACAGCCCCACCGGCGAACCGTAGCCGGGCTCGGCCCCAGCCGCGCGGATCTCGGCCTCGGTGGCCGGGCCGACTGCCTCGGCCTGCAAGACCCGCCGCAGCTTCGCCTCGTTCAGGTCCGTATCGCCGCGCACTATGGCAAACACGAAACGATCTTCCCCACCCGCAAACCCGGCAACCATGAATACTGCTTTGGCCGTACGCGAGGCCGGGACGTTCAGAAAGTGGGCCAACTCGGCGATGGTCTTGCAATGGGGGGTCTCCACATCCTGCATCGGCAGCGGCGCCTCGCCGCTGGGCGGCTCCTTGCCGGTGCGGGCGATGGCCTGGTCGGCGGCGTAGCCACACGCCAGACACTGGACGACCCGTTCTTCGCCGGCCGCCCACGGGAAGACCACCTTGTGGGCCGTGACTGTATCTGCCGCATCGGTCGCCGCGGCCGCGGCCACCACTGTCACGCCGCACCGTTCGAAGACCCCGGCCAGGGCCGCCCGGACGCGCCCGTAGAAGCCGTCCGGATCGGCCGCATCGGCATGGAGGCTGTAGCCATCCACCACGCGCGCCTCCCGGAGGCCGAACAGGCCGCCCGACGTGCGTTCTTCGTCGCAAAAGCCCGTCCACGCCTGGTAGAGCAGCAGTGGGAGTTGGCGATAGGACTGCACAACACCGCGTACGGCCACGAACAGGGCCGCCTCATGGCTGGTCGCGAGGGCCATTTCGTGCTGGTTGCGGTCGCGAAAGCGAAGCGCCCGCCCGCCCAGCCGATCCGCATCGGGAACCCCCTGCCATACCTCGATGGGCTGGATCACCGGCAAGGCGATCTCCTGCCCGCCGGCCGCATTCAGCGCCTGGCAGACCAACGCCTCGATCTTGCGCCGGGCCATCACACCGAGGGGCAGGAAGCTGTGATTGCCCCAGCCCGCCGCTCTAACGAACCCGCCGCGCAGGAGAAGCTGATGCCCTGGCGATTTTGCCTCGCCCGGGGCCTCGCGCAAGGTTTGGAGGAAGAGTTGTGACATCCGCATGACGACATCTCCGGGTGGTCTTATGGTGCAAATTTCCAAACCAGCGCCAGGGCTGCGAGGGTGATCAGCCCAAATTCAAGTAGCACACGCCGGTTGATGCGCCCTTGGAGCGCGTTCTGGGACAATCCGACGATGTTATAGAAGCACAACAGCAATACCAGGCCACCCGTCAGGCTATCCAGCCGCCAGTAGTTCAGCGCCCAGACCGCCTCGCCCAATACCAGGCCAATGATCCCCGCGTAGATGGTCACCAGCCGGGTGGGGCGTTCACTGCCACGCAGCAGCTCCACCGCCAACAGTCCACTCAACAACATGATCTCCGTGGCCGACAAGATACTGCGCACCCGGGTGCGATAGACCACCAAAAACAGTACCAGCGCCACGCCGTAGGTCAACGCGTTCAATCCCAGCCGCGCCCGCCGATAGCCGGTGGCAAACGGGTCCACCGTGTAATAAATGCCCGCCATCCCCAGGCCCAGCGTGATGCCGGTGAAGATCAGCCCCAACAACCAGTAGAGACGCGAGGGCGCCACGGGCAGCAGGAGCAACGCCACGATCACCAACGCGATCGGCAACGCCCAGAACGCCCAGTGATCGGTCGACAAGGTCGCGCGCGGTGAGCCGCTCTCGCGCTCCCAGCGCGGGTGGGCGCGCACCACCGCCTCGGCGCCGCTGGCCACCAGCCCGGCCAACAGGACGCCCAGGATCGTGTTCACCGTAAGTGTCAGAGTGATCGGTGAGCCTAGAATCGTGGGCGTGAAAGTGCGCACCGGCAGCGACAGCAACCGCTGGGCTGCCAACCCCATCAACACGACCCACACCAGCACGCTGACGCGATCACGATAATCAACCAGAGACATGATTCATAAAACCCCCGTCAGGAATTGGTCCATTCTAGCCTGCCGGGAAGCCTTTGTCAACAACGTGCCGCCAGCGTCTGCGTTGCCAGGTGTTGACTACTTGATCATTGTGTGCTAGATTATCCGGTATGTATCCTCTCAAGCGACAGCCATAATCCGGGCTGGCTGTGGCTCGGTCAGGAGACCGGCCACGCAGTGCGCTACCGCGCAGTGCGCTACCGTGCAGTGCGCTACCGCGCAATGCGCTACCACCAGCAGGGAGGTCCTCGTGATCTACAGCGATTTCACCATCACCATCACCGAGCGCGGGGATACGGGCTATCCCGTGTTCGCCCTGACCCAGGGAATCGGGCGCGTCAACGCGATCTTGCCGCACCC
Source organism: Chloroflexi bacterium HGW-Chloroflexi-1 (assembly GCA_002842085.1). Lineage (GTDB taxonomy): Bacteria > Chloroflexota > Anaerolineae > CG2-30-64-16 > CG2-30-64-16 > CG2-30-64-16. The sequence goes on along the minus strand of PHCA01000171.1, from coordinate 5,764 downwards.
GGATACCAGCCTGAAGACACTGTTGACCCAGGTGGCCGAGCTACCACCCCATGTCGATGGCCAGGCCGGGTTGCGTTCAGCCGGCGCAGCATTGTTCCGCTGGCTGTTCAGCGGACCGTTGGAAGCCCATTGGCGGGTTGCGTGGGATCGCGCCAGCCAGTTGGGCCGGGGGTTACGCCTGCGCCTGAGCATCGACGCGCCCGAGATCGGCGCGTGGCCCTGGGAACTGCTCCACGACCCGCTCCGCGATCACGCCTTCGGCGTCGCGATCACCACGCCACTGGTCCGTTACCTGGACCAGGCAAGCCGGTTCGGCGGCCTGGCAGAGCAAGAAGCCGAGTTGCCGTTGGAGATGCTGCTGGTCCTCCCTAAGGCCCCCAACCTCGACCTGCGCCTGGAGCGGGCGTTGATCGAGGAGGCGCTGGCGCCACTGGAAGGCGCGCTGAAGGTCCGGGTGCTAGAGGACATCGTCACCCGCACCGGCTTGGGGGACGCCCTGTTGGCCGCGCCCTACGACATCATCCACTTCGCCGGTCACGGCGGCTTCGAAGGGGGCCAGGGCTACATCGTCCTGAACCGGCCGGATGGCTCCCCCGATTGGGTGGACGACAGCACATTGGCCCGCTTCGTCACCAACTATCGCAGCCTGAAGCTGGTCGTGTCGAACACGTGCAGCAGCGGGCGCGTCGACGATGCCCTGGCGTTTCGGGGCATGACGCCGCAACTGCTGCGCAGCGGGGTGCCGGCGGTGATCGCCATGCAATACCCGCTGACCGACCAGATGGGGGCGATGTTTGCGCGGGAATTCTACCGGCAACTGTGCCTGGGCGAACACGCCGGGCAGGTCGATGTGGCCGTGACGCACGCCCGCAACATGCTGGCGATCCTCTACCCGGGCAACCGCGCCTTCGCCGCCCCCGTCCTCTACACCCACGCCCCCGACAGCGTGATCTTCTCGCTGCCCCAAGAGCCTGCCGTGCAGGCCGTGCTGGATCCTAGCAGCCAACGCGCCCGGCTGGCCATGTTCATCGGCTCCCTGCAAACCAGCGCCGATTTCGAGGAAGACTGGGCGCTGGCCGGCGCGGATGACCTGGTGGCGTGGCGCCACGTGCTCAAACAGGCTGAAACCGCGTACCGGTCGCACCTGGAGAGCCCGCGCGGCGACCTCCAGAAAGCTGCGCAACCGGGCCTGACCCTGGTGGAGGGCCGGCTGGCCGCGCTGGAGCAAGCCCTGGCCCGGGTCAACGCGCAGCGAGGCGCTGGCTCGCCGTGCCTATCGTAGCAATCCTGGGAAGAGGCTCGTCACCAGCAAGATGATGGTCAGCGCGATCAAAACCCCGGCCATGCCCCAGGCCAGCGCGTTGAACACCGGGCCGTTGACCCATTTCCCCATCCGGCGTTTGTCGTTGATCAGACGCAGCATCACGATCAGGATCACCGGCAGCAACACGCCGTTGAGGGTTTGGCTGGCGATCATCGTCTGCACCAGCGACTTGATCGGCAGGAGGATCACCGCCGCGCCCAGCACGATCAGCGCGGTGTAGATGGTGAAGAACACCGGCGCCTCCCGCAGGTCGCGGCTGCCCCCGGCCTCCCAGCCGAACGCCTCGCACACCACGTAGGCGGTCGAAAGGGGCA
>PHCA01000171.1:0-4120 GCA_002842085.1 Chloroflexi bacterium HGW-Chloroflexi-1 | reverse complement strand
TCGGCGGCCTCGATGTGCACCCCGTTGGCGAACAGCGTCGCCGCGCAGGCGATGGTGATGAACGCCGCCACCAGCACCGCAAACAGTGAGCCCACGATCACGTCCACCCGCTCGTAGGCGAAATCGGTGACCTTCAGGCCTTTGTCCACAATCGAAGATTGCTGGTAGAACTGCATCCACGGCGCGATCGTCGTGCCGATGATCGTCACGAAAATCGTCACGTAACCCGCGTCGAAGTGAAAACTTGGCGACACCGCAGCTCGGGCCACAGCCGGCCACGGCGGCCGCGCCATGATGCCCGAGGCCACGTAGGCCAGGTAGAGCGCGCTGGCGACCAGGAAGATCCGCTCGACCGCCTTGTAGTCGGCTTTCACCACCAACAACCACACCCCGACCGCGACCACCGGCACCGAAATATACTTGCTGACCCCGAAGATCTCCATGCTGGCCGCCACCCCGGCGAATTCGCTCACCGTGTTGGCCAGGTTGGCGAGCACCAGGATGCCGAGAATGACCGCCGTCACCCGCACCCCCATGCTCTCCCGAATCAGGTCGGCCAACCCTTTGCCGGTCACCACGCCCAGCCGCGCGCTCATCTCCTGGATGATGACCAACGCCAGCGCCACCAATGGCAGCATCCACAAAAGGCTGTAGCCATAGTGCGCGCCGGCCACCGAGTAGGTGGCGATGCCGCCCGCGTCGTTATCCACATTGGCGGTGATGATGCCCGGTCCCACCACGGCCAAGAGCAGCGCCAAGCGGATGCGAAGCGGTTTGATGCGTTGCGAAAGGGTCATGGATCAATTCCCACAGAATTCCTCGAGCCGTCACCCTGAGCGGGTCAGTCCCGTATATCTCATCGCGGTGAGAAACTAGCGAAGGGTCTCGTCTTGGGGCAAGAGATTCTTCGCTGTTTCACGCCGTCGCGGGAGGTTTGGGGCAAAGCCGCTCAGAATGACAGGCGGCTAATAGCGTGACTTCTGCAGTATTGCGCTTATTGTACGTCACCGATACATCCGCGGCAGGCGTTTCTTCCACGCCGTCGGGATGATCTTGTCCAGCGCGTCGTCGGCCGTGACGATGCCGTGCAGCCGACCCTCGTCGTCCACCACCGGCACGGCCAGCAGATTGTATTTCGAGATCGCTTGCGCCACGCTCTCCTGGCTGTCGCGCAGGTTCGCGGTGAAGACGCGTGCGTGCATGAACTCACGAACCGGCGTCTGCGGCCTGGCCAGCACCAGATCCTGCAACGAGAATACGCCCAGCAGGCATCCCTCGGCATCGGTCACATAGACGTAGAAGATCGTTTCCGCCTCATGAGCGGTCTCGCGCAGGACGGCAAGCGCTTGTTCAGCGTTCAGATCGGGCCGGATGGCTACGAACTCGGTGGTCATGATGCCGCCGGCCGAATCCTCCGGGAAGGCCAGCAGCTTGCGCACGTCCGCCGCCTCGTCATCCTCCATCAAATTGAGCAATTCCTGGCTGCGATCCTGGGACAGCTCGGCCAACAGATCGGCCACCTCATCGGGCGCCATCTCCTCCAGCACGTCCGCCGCCATTTCGTCCGACATGGCATCGATCAGGCTGGCCTGGAACTCCGGCTCCACCTCTTCCAGGGCATCGGCCACGGTCTTGACGTCCAACGATTCCAACAGTTTGCCGCTTTCAGCCCGACTCAAATCGCTGATGATCTCGGCCAGATCAGCCGGGTGCAGATCGGTGATCTTGTCGCTGGCCACCTTCAGCCGGATCGGCTGGTCGCCGGGCAGCAACTCCACATCTTCCCACGAGATGATCCCCGGCGTCAGTTTGCGGCCAAGCCGGCGAGCCACCTTCTCCGCCATCCTGGCCGGGCCGAGGCGGCGCAGTAACCCCAACCCGCCGATGTCCACATTGGCGACATAGAAATGTCCGTTGACCCGCGCCAGCTCCAGGTCGTTGACGCGCACCACGCGCACGCCGTTGGTGTCGATGATCTGCTTATCCAACACATCGCGCGCCAGGTAAAGGTCGTGCTGAGAAACCTGGTAGGGGGCGATATCCTGGGATCGCCGATTGAGCGGGATCGCTGGCGCAATCAGCACCGCGACCGCATCCAACGGGATGAGCAGTGGACCACCGCTGTGTTTGACCACGAGGGCAACGATCTGTGGGTGAAGCAGATCACCGCGCAGGGATGCGACGAGATCATCCAACCGGCCGATCCGCTCGCCGTTGACATCCGCCACCACCCTGCCGATCAGATTACTCAAGTAAGCCATCGTTCACCTCCGCACAGAGCGTTTGGATTGCAGCTAAGGACTGACGATCAAATAACTTGTCAGCGCGAATAAGTCCTGGAGTAAGTTATGCCAGACCCTTCGGGTTTGGTGGTGTAGGCCAGTATCTTCTCAGTTTTTCGGGGTATGCTGTGGCCGGTCTGTGACCGAGCCACCGTGGCTCGGTCACAGACCGGCCACAGCCCCCAGATTATTGAGAGGATACACACCTGTCCTATGTCACACACGACCGATTAAACCTGCAAAACCTGAAGGGTCTACGCTATAGACTCAACATCAACTTGGCCACGCTCAGGTAGATCAGCAGGCCAGTCGCATCGACCAGCGTGCTCATGAGCGGGCCAGAAACCATGGCCGGGTCGAACCGCAATTTGGTAGCCAGCAGAGGCAGCAGCGATCCCACCGTGACCGCCCAGGTAACCACCACCAGAAGCGACGCAGCCACCGCAAACCCGACGTCGTATCCCGTGCCCCACAGGATAGCGCGCACAAACCCGAACAGCGCCATCGCCGCGCCCAGCAGAATCCCGATGCGCAGCTCATGCCACAGGACCGCCAGACCATCGCGCCACCGGACATCGCCGACCGCGATCGAACGGATGATGGTGGCGGTGGTCTGGGAGCCGGCGTTGCCGCCGGTGCCGATCAGCAAAGGGATGAAAAAGGCCAGCGCCACAACAGCTTCCAGATCATCAGCAAACCAGCGCATCACCGTCCCGGTCAGCGTGCCGGTGATGAACAGCAACATCAGCCAGCCCACCCGCTTGCGGGCCACCCTGACCACCGGTATGTCCAGGTACGGACCATCCAGTGGGGCCGAGCCACCCATCATTTGGATATCCTCGGTGGTCTCTTCCTCGACGATATCGACGAAGTCATCATGGGTGATGATGCCGAGCAGCCTGTTCGTCGAGTCCACCACCGGCAGTGACAGCAGGTCGTAGCGCGTCATCAGCCCGGCCGCGACCTCCCGGTCTTCGTCCGCCCGGGCCGACAGGACATCCGCCTCCATGACATCGCCCACCCGAGCGGCAGGGTCGGCCTGCAGCAATTGATAGAGGCTGACCACCCCCCGCAAGATCCCCGCGGTGTCCACCACGTACAGGTTGTACAACGTCTCTGCGCTGTCTTTTGGCGCGAGCTGACGGATGGCCATCAGCGCCTCACTGACCCGCATCCGGGGGCGCAACACCAGGAAATCGGTGGTCATCAGGCCGCCGGCGCTCTCATCGGCGTGCATCAGCAGCGGCCGCACCTCTTCAGAATCCTCCATGCTGTTGAGGATCGCCTCGGCGCGGGCATCAGGCAGATCGCCCAACAGATCGGCCGCCTCGTCCGGCTCCATCTCGTTCACAATGCGCGCCAGATCGGCGTCGGAGAGCGCTTCGGCGAGCTCGACGGCCTCTTCATCCTCCAATTCTTCCAAGATATCGGCCGAGTCTTCAGGCGCCAGATTGGGCAGCAAGCTGGCCTGTTCCTGATCGGCAAGCTCGGAGAAGACGTCGGCCTGATCAGCCGGACGCAAAGCCTGAATCAGCGCGACGGCCTGGGTCTGATCGCCGGACTCCAACGCCGCGCGCACCAGCCTGAGCACGTCGTCGAGGTTGAGATGAAATACTCGCTCCATGGCTGCCTCCGTGGGAACAGTCAGAACACCGCAAGACAGGGTCGAATCGCGCGCGGAGAATATCAGGCACGGGGTAACTACTCAGCTTGTCATTGCGAGGAGGCGTTTTTTTGCCGACGAAGCAATCGGGATTGCCGCAATCCCCGCGTTCAGTGCCAGGAGATTGCGGCAATCTCGATTGCGGCAATCCGAGATTGCTTCGCAAAAAACGCTC